>DATHIT010000913.1:0-4352 GCA_035489915.1 Pseudonocardia sp.
ATTGCGCCCGCCGGGTACTCATTGGGGGTCTCCGTGCGCGGGATCGACTACGTGCACGGGTTGCCGGGCAAGCATCACGTCGCCTACGGCAGAGAACTGCTGGGCAGCGGACCTTACTGGCACGAGCACCCCGGTGACCGCGACAGGACGCGCTTCGATGGCACCACGACGCTGCTCAGCGAATCGGGCCGTCGTCCCTACCTCCTGTTGCCGGTGATTCCGGAGGACCCGTAGCGGTCAAACGTTCACTGCGGCAACGCTACTCGCCGCTTACGGGTGGGAGCTCCGCGCGCGCGCCACTAGCAGTAACTCGCAGACCAACCTGACCCGTGGATCGTCGAGGTCGAGCCCGGAAAGCTCCTTGATCCTGGTCAACCGGTAGCGCAGCGTCGTCGGGTGCAAGTTGAGCTGCCGCGAGGCCTCGCTGGCATTGGAGCTGGCCTGAAGCCACGTCCGCAAGGTGAGTAAGAACTCGGTGTTGCGCACGGCGTCCTCGTCGACCAAGGTCTGCAGCCCGGGCAGCCACAGGTCGCCGCGCTCGTCGAGCACTTGGATCACCTCGCGCAGCACGGCGATGGGGCGGACCTTGTCTGCGTGCACGAATCGCGGAGACTCGGTGTTGCCGCCATCCAGCAGAGCACCCAGCGCGTCTTCGGTCTCGCGGCGGCGGGCGCGGATGGCGCCCAGCCCTCGTCCCAGCGAGCTGGTGGCGCCGCGCAGACGCCCTCTCAGCACCGGGATCACCCGACCAACGATCTCCTCGCCGAGTCGCCGCACACCCTCCTCGTTGCTGCCGGGCGGCACTTCCACGATCGCGAAAACCGTGCGGCCCAGCCTGCTGACCGCGGCGTGCCAGCGGAATGCGGCACAGGTGAGCGCGACGTGGTCGGTGATCCGGTCCCAGGCATCGTCGGTGATGTCGAGGTCGGCGTCGGGGGTGAAGCCAAGCACGGCTGTCGTCGCTGAGCGCGCGATGCCCAGCTCATCGGCATGTCGGTGCAGTTGACCGCTGCCGTCCAGCAGCGAGCGGACCAGCTGGCCTCGTCCCCGTCGTTCCTCTTCATGGTTGTCGTAGTGGCGCAGCATATGTGGAACGGCGATTTCTGCGGACTCGCGAAGCAGCGCGGGAGCATCGACCGGCAAGGGAGTCTGTCCCTCGGCGACCCACAAGATGCCGAGCAGGCGCGAACCCGACCGCATCGCCGTGATCAGCCTGCGGCGCGCCTGCAACGGCCCGCCGACCACGTCGACCACGTCCTCAGTCGTGCGCAGCCGGTCCAGTGCACCGCTCTGGTCGAGATGTTCCAGCCACTCGATGGGCATCCGCCTGCCCAGGATTGCCCGGTCCCGGCCGACATCGGTGGGACCCATGAAGGAGGAGTACGACAGCACCTGGAAGTTGGCATCCTCGATGATCACCGGCCCGCCGACACGCTCGGCCAAGCCTTCGGCCAACGCGAACAAGTCGCCCTGAGGCAACTCACCGACTGGCGGTGTGTCGGGGCTACCCGGCGGACGGGTACGGCCCGCGGCATGCTTTTCGAGGACGTCCAGCACGGTCATCCAGGAGGCGTTGCGGCGCAGCAGGATCAGCGCACATCCCACGGGCGCGTGCGGACGTGCATCCCCGCCAGGGCTGCGCGCGACCACGGCCGCGCATTGTCGCTCGGCGGTGATCTCGAGCAGCGCGGCTAGCGCTTCCGCCCGCACGCCGACTGCCAAGACCACCGAGGAGGGGGCATCGCCGACGTCGTGTGTGTCGTCACCGAGGTCATCGGCCAGCACGACGGAGCCCAGGCGCGTCGAGGGCTCGGCTCGCTCGGTGTACTCGACGTCACTGCCGAGCCGCGCCAGGAGGTCGTCCATGGTCCAGTCCATGCTGGCTCCAAATTTTAGTGGATGAGCGACGAAGGATATCCGGTTTTCTGCGGAGATCGTGGCGGTTGCCGGAGCCTACCGTTGGCACTATGTACGCGTTCAACCTCGAGGCTGAGCAGGTCTGGGACCCGAATCGACATGTCGAGAAGATCCTGGAGACGATCAGCGGGGGCGACGTCACGGTCGCGTGTTGGGAGCCGGGGCAGTGCAGCCCCCACCACTGCCATCCCGAGGCCACGGAGATCTACTTCTGTTACACCGGTGGGGGAACGATGCGTACTCCGGATTCGGTAACCGAGGTCGTGCCGGGCTCGTTCGTGGTACATCCGCCGGGGGAGTTGCACGAGTTCGAGAACGGACCGGCTCGCTCCTTGCTGTTTCGAGTCCGATACGGCAACGACATGCGGTACCACAGCGTGGCTTGGCGCGGCCGCTCCGACTGGAAGCAGGCGCCCGAGGATGCCGCATATTTCGCGGCGCTGTCGTCCGCGCCGGCTCAGCGGGCGCATCTCTGAGACGAGCGTCAGGTGAACTCGTCCGCGGACGCCTCGATCCAGTCCGACAGCCACGATTCCGGCGGATCGTCGAGCAATTCGCCTGGCATCAGCCAGTCGTAGATCTCGGCGTAGGTCAGGGTGCGTTGCCCCTCGATGCGCCGGTTCAGCATCGCCGGCGACAGCTCGTGAAAACCGTTCAGGCCCATCGACGCGACGATCTGTGCGGCGCTGGCCACCGTCGCGCGCTGGAAGTTGAACACCCGTGTGGTCTTGTCCGGCACGTCGAGCGCCCGGGTGCGGGCGGGGTCCTGAGTGGTGACACCCGTAGGGCAGTGGTTGGTGTTGCACTTCATCGCCTGGATGCAGCCGACGGCGAACATCATCGCCCGCGCGGACATTGTGAAGTCGGCGCCCTGGCACACCCGGCTGACGATGTCGACGCCGCTGGAGACCTTGCCCGACGCCCCGATCCGAATCCGGTCACGCAGTCCGGTGCCGACGAGGGCGTTGTGCACCAGCATCAGGCCCTCGGTCAGCGGCATCCCGACGTGGTCCTCGAACTCCTGCGGCGCCGAACCGGTTCCGCCTTCCGAGCCATCGACGATGACGAAATCCGGCGCGATCCCCGTCGCGAGGATCGCCTTGCAGACCGACAGAAACTCGGTGCGGGCGCCGATGCACAGCTTGAACCCGATCGGCTTGCCGCCGGACAGTCGGCGCAGGGTGGCGATGAATCCGACGAACTCCGTCGGCGTGGAAAACGCGCTGTGTGCCGGCGGTGACACCACCGTCTTCCCGATGGGTACGCCTCGAGTGGCGGCGATCTCGGCGCTGACCTTGGCGCCGGGCAACACGCCGCCCAACCCCGGCTTGGCGCCCTGGGACAGCTTGATCGAGATGGCCTTCACCGACGGCAACTGCGACTTCTCGGCGAACGCCGCCGCGTCGAAGCGTCCGTCAGCGTCGCGGCAGCCAAAGTACGCAGAGCCGATCTCCCAGATCAGATCCCCGCCGGGACGCAGGTGATACGGGCTGATCCCACCCTCACCGGTGTCGTGGGCGAACCCGCCGCGTGCCGCGCCACCGTTGAACGCCTCGATCGCATTGCCCGACAGCGATCCGAAGCTCATCGCCGAAACGTTCAGCAGCGCAATGTCATACGGCTGCGTGCAGTCAGGACCGCCGAGCCGCACCCGCGGCTCGAGGTCGTCGGCGAACCGGGCCCGGATGGAATGCCGCAGGAACTCGTAACCGATCGCGTTGACGTCGCGTTCGGTGCCGAACGGTTCGTCACCCTTGGTGCCCTTCGCGCGCTCGTACACCATGTCGCGGGTCTCCCTGTCGAACGGTGACGCCTCGGTGTTGGATTCGATGAAGTACTGCCTGATCTCGGGGCGGATGAACTCCATCAGGAATCTGGCGTGCCCGATGATCGGGTAGAGCCGCAGGATGGTGTGCCGGGTCTGGAGCAGGTCCCAGGTGCCCAGCGCCGCGAGACCGACCAGGATGGCGGCGGGTGCGGCCCACCAGCCGTGCCCGATCACGGCCAGCACGGCGGCAAGCACCCCGGCGAGGAAGATAATCGCGACGATGAGCGGCCGGATCGTCACGGCGTGAGAGTATCGCGTGTCGCGGCCCACATCCGGCCATCGCCTATGATCGCCGGGTGTCTGATCAGCCCATCGACCTCTCCGAGGACGCACTGGCGAAGGCCGTCAGCGCGGCTCGCCATGCCTTCGATCTGGCCGCTGACCTCGATGCGCTGGCCCGCGCCAAGACCGAATACCTCGGCGAGCGGTCGCCGATCGCGCTGGCACGTCAGGCACTCGGCTCGCTGCCCAAGGCCGACCGCGCCGACGCTGGGCGCCTCGTCAACGTGGCCCGCACTGATGCGCAGCACGCCTACGACGAGCGTCTCGCGGTGCTGCGCGTCGAACGCGACGCCGCGGTCCTGGTGGCCGAGCGGATCGACGTCAC
>DATHIT010000914.1:0-7983 GCA_035489915.1 Pseudonocardia sp.
TGGAAGATCGCACCCGGTCCGCGCTGTTCGGCTTCGACAACTCCCGGATCTCCGACCTCGCCGCGCGCACCATCCGGCTCGCGCTCGACGGCCTGGCCTGATCCGTCTCGGCACTCCCGATCCCCACCTGACGACGACGTCCGGCACGAGGAGAACCGCCATGACCCTCTCCAGGAGGCACTTTCTGGCACTGTCCGGCGCCACCGCTCTCGCTCCCGCCCTGGCCGGGTGCGGCGCCGGTCCGGACGGCACCGGTGACATCCAGTTGTGGTACTCGTTTTCCGACCAGCAGCAGCAGAATTACTTCCAACGCACCCAGGTCGATGCGTTCCGTGGCTCCGCCGCCGTTCAATTGACGGTCAAGCCCTCGAGTGTCATCAACCGATTGACGCAGACCGCGTTGGCCGCCGGGACCGGTCCGGACCTGGTCCTCACCGACGGTCCGGCACAGGTGGCCGCCTATGCGAGCGCAGGCTACGTGTTGCCGTTGGAGAAGTATGCCCAGCAGTACGGGTGGGACGTACTGGCGCCATGGGCAATGGCTGCCAGCCAGGTCGGTGGCCAGCTCGTCTCCCTGCCGTCCGGCTACGAGACCATGATCATGCTCTACAACCCGGCGACGCTGGCGGCGCACGGGTGGTCGGTACCAACCGAGCGCGGGGAGTTCGAGGCAATCTGTGCGGAGGCCAAGGCCAAGGGTCTGATGCCGGTGGCGGCCGGGAACGCCACCTGGAGGGCAGCCTCCGAGTGGGCGGTCACCGCGGCGCTCAACCACTACGCCGGGCCCGAGGCGGTGTACCAAGCCCTACGGGGTCAGATCCGCTGGACCGACGCCATCTTCGTCGACACGATCACCTTGCTGAGTGACTACTTCCAGCGCGGCTGGTGGGGCGGCAGCGTGGAGAACTACTTCACCAACAGCTTTCCCAAGCTCTACGCGGCGCTTGCCTCCGGAGCCGCGGTGTTCATGATCACCGGCTCCTGGGCGTTCAGCGAGATCCTGCCGTATTTCGGCGAGCCGGCCGGCAACGACGCCAGGTGGGACTGGGCGCCCCTGTTCCCGCTGCGCCCAGAGGTACCGGCGGCGGTGTGGGACCTCGGCATCGGCCAGACCCTGTCGATCAACGCGCACTCCCGGCAGCCTGACGCGGCAGCCGAGTACCTGAACTTCCTGGAGACCGACCCACGTCGGCAGGCCGAGGGCATCGCCGAGGCGGGGCTGCAACCCGCCCCGGTGCAGCTGTCCGGCGGCGACTTCCCGCCGGGGGCGGACGAGCGGCAGTCCCGGCTCTACGTCCAGCTCAGCAACGCGGTGACGATCGGCTACACAACCTGGACCTTCTGGCCGCAGGAAACCGACACCGAGCTGTACACCAACTTCGAAAAGGTGTTCACCGGGCGGCTGAGCGCCGAGGAATACCTCGCGGGGTTGGACGTGGTGTTCCGTAGGGAGCTGGCCCTCGGCAAGGTGCCGGCCGCCCCGCCGCCGCAAGGGTTGGCCCGGTGAGCGCCGGCATGCTCGCGCCAGGGCAGGCGCGGAGGACCGGCACCACGCCGCGGCCAGGCGCGGGACGAGTGAGCCGCCGCCGTGGGGTGATCGCGTGGTGCTTCATGCTGCCGCTCATTGTGATCAACGTGCTGGTGGTGCTCGGCCCGAGTGTCTTCGCCCTCTACTCCTCGTTCACCGAATGGAGCGGTACCGGCGCGGCCCGGTGGGTGGGCCTGGCGAACTACGCGGAGCTGGCCGGTGATCCGGAGTTCCACGCCGCGCTGTGGCACAACATCCTGTGGACGGCGTTCTTCCTCGTTGTCCCGATGGCGATGGGTCTGTTCGGCGCCTTTGCGCTCACCCGGATCCGGCGATTCCGGCTGCTGTTCCGGGTGGTGTACTTCGTGCCCTACATCGTGGCCAGCGTGGTGACGGCGGCCATCTGGCAAAATCTGCTGTCGCCCGATGTCGGGCTCGGGAAAGTGGCCGGGCTCAACTTCTTCGGCAGTACCACGTTGGCGCTCCCGACGGTGGCGTTTGTCAACAACTGGGCCTGGTGGGGCTTTCTGGTGGTGGTGTTCCTGGCCGCCATGCAGGGTGTGGACCCCCATCTGTACGAGGCCGCGGCGCTGGACGGCGCCGGGCCTTTCCGGCAGTTCTGGTCGGTCACCCTGCCGAGCATCCGGCCGACGTTCATGTTTCTCGGGCTCATGACGATCATCTGGTCGTTCCTGTCCTTCGACTATGTCTACGTGCTGACCCAAGGCGGCCCCGCTGGCACCACCGACGTACTGAGCACGCTGCTGTATCGAGAGGCATTCGCCTCGCTCCGGGCCGGGTACGCCTCGGCGATCGGCGTCGTCATGGCGCTGATCAGCGGCGTGGTGGTCGGCGTCTACCTGGTGATGCGCAGTCGGAAGGCCTGGGCGATATGACCGCGATGACTACCGGCGCACCGGTGACCGGGTCGACCCGCGCCGACACCGCGGCACGCGGCTCCGCGACCGGTGGGGGCGGCCCCTTCGTCTACGTCATGCTGTGTCTGCTGCTGCTGTTTGCCCTCGGACCGCTGGTGATCTTCGTCTTCAGCGCGTTGAAGACCCAGTCCGAACTGGCCACCAGCCCGTTGTCAGTCCCGTTGACGCCGCAATGGCACAACTTCGTCACGGCGTGGCAGCAGGCCAATATGAGCGCCGGATTGCTCAACAGCCTCATCGTCGTGGCCGGCACGGTCGCCGGGGTATGCGTGATCGCCGGGTGCGCGGCCTATGCGATGGCCCGGCTCGACCTGCCCGGTGCTGGCACCTTCACCACCTACCTGCTGGTGACCAGCTCCTTGCCGACGCAGATGTTCCTGGTACCGCTGTTCTATCTGTGGACCCGGCTGAATCTGTACGACACGTTGTTCGGCCTGATCGTGGTTTATTGGGGGCTCTTCTCGCCGTTCGCCACTTTGCTGCTGCGGTCGTTCATGCTCGGCATTCCCCGGGAGCTGGAGGAGGCGGCCAGGATCGATGGCGCGGGGGAGCTGCGCGTGCTGTTCCGGGTGATCCTGCCGATCGCCGCGCCAGGCTTCCTGACCATCGCGCTGGTCACCGCCCTGGCGTCCTACAACGAGTTCCTGTTCGCGGTCACCTTCATCCAGGACTCGGCGAAGCTGCCGGTGTCCACCGCCTTCTTCAGTTTCCAACAGGGCTTCAGCCAGGACTACACGCTGTTCGGCGCGGCCGGCGTGATCATGGTCCTGCCCATGCTGCTGCTGTTCCTGGCCCTGCAACGCCGCTTCATCGAAGGCGTCTCAACCTCCGGCCTAGGCGGCTGACCCCGGTCGCCCGCGCCGCACACCCGCTCTGGGCGCCGCACACCCGCTGCAGCAGGTGTGCGGCGCCCAAACGTGGTGTGCGGCGACCAGCGCGGGCGGTTGGTGTCGGAGGCTTCACGCACACTGGCGACGACACATTGGCGGCACCGAGGAGAGAACGATGGCCGCGCGCTTCCAGCTGGTGATCGACTGCGCCGACCCCGAGCCGCTCGCGCGCTTCTGGGCCGCCGCATTGGGATACGAGCTTGAACCGCCTCCAGCTGGCTTCGCCAGTTGGGATGCGTACTGGCGAGACCTCGGAGTGCCAGAAGATGAGCTGGGCACAGGCGCGGACTGCATCGTTGATCCCAGCGGGCGGGGGCCGCGGATCTGGTTCCAGGTGGTACCGGAGCGCAAAGCGGCCAAGAACCGGCTGCACCTCGATATCAGTGTCAGTGGTGGCCGCGCGGTTCCGATCGAGACGCGCAGGCAGCGCGTCGACGCGGAGGCGGCCCGTCTGGCCGATCTCGGTGCCCTGCTCGTCGGTGTCCTCAAAACGGAAGCCCTCGACCACTACGCAGTCGCGATGGAAGACCCTGAGGGTAACGAGTTCGATATCAACTGACGGCCGCCGCCGCCCCGGCGCGTTATTCAGCGGCGTGTGCCCGGTCCACGATCTCCTGGATCACCGTGGTTTTCGCGTCGGCGTAGTGCTGGACGTGCCGCCAGGTGCGGCTGGCGAGTTTGCGCTTCGTCTCCGCGTAGAGGTCGCGGTCGCGGTCGGTGGCGCGCAGCCGGTCGCGGAAGCGCAGCATGCGGTCGATCTCGGTCGCTCCCGGGCTGAACACGTGCAGGTTGATGTTGGTGTCCGGGCCCTTGAACACCCGGTGCTCGAACCAGTCCGGTTCGCGGATCCGAAGCAGGTACCCGGCGGACTCCAGGGCCGGGACATATACCGGCTCATCGGCGGAGTCCGGCACCACCAGCAGCATGTCGATGATCGGCTTGGCGATCAGGCCGGGCACCGACGTTGACCCGACGTGCTCGATGCGCACCGCCATGTTGCCCAGCACGCCGCGAACCCGGGCGGCCTCGCGGGCGAACAGCCGTGGCCAGTCGGGGTCGTATTCGGCCAGAAAGATCGGCGCATTGTGCGGGGTGATCTCGCCGACAATGAACTTCCGCAGCTCGTCGTCGCTGATCAGGTCGTCGGGGCTCGATGACATCCGGCTGTGCTCCCTCCCAGGCAGCCGATCAGCGTAACAACCGGCCCAGCCCGTTCAGTCCGCCGGATCCGAGGCCTGGCGCCCGCCGGTGCTCAGTGCCGCACGGACCTCCGCTGACCACGGGACGGCGCGTGGGGAGTCCGGGGCGGCCATGGTGATCACCATGTTGCCGGTGGCAGCCACCACGTCGTCGCCGCGCACCACGAACTCGTAGCGCACCGACTTCTCGCCTACCGCCGCCACCGCGAGCTCGACCTGGATGGGCTGGCCGAACCAGAGCCGGGCGCGGTAGTCGACCTCGTAGTGCACCCGGGGAATGCGGCCGAACAGGTCAGCCACGCCGCGGCGGCGCAGCAGCACGGACTCCGCCGACTCCACCCAGCGCAGCACCGCGCCGTGGTGGTGGTGCCCGGCGGCGTCGGTGTCGTGCCACTCGACCCTGCGGTGCACCACCACACTGGGCAGCACGGCCAGCCCGTTGTCCGACATGCTCACCGGGCGTCCACCACCGGGTTGCGCAGCGTGCCGATGCCCTCGATGGTCGCCTCTACGACGTCGCCCGGCCGGAGAAATTGCGGTGGGTTCTGCGCGGCGCCGACACCTTGGGGCGAGCCGGTGGCGATCACGTCGCCGGGCTCCAAGGTCATCCCGGAGCTGATGTCGGCGATCAGCTCGGCCACGCTGAACAGCATGTGCGCGGTGTTGCCCTTCTGCTTGACCTCGCCGTTGACCTTCAGCCCGAGGTCCAGCGTCTGCGGGTCGGGTACCTCGTCGGCGGTGCGGATGGCCGGGCCGAACGGGGCGTAGGAGTCCTGCCCCTTGGAGAAGAACCACTGGCCGGAGCGCCGCTGATCCCGGGCGCTGATGTCGTTGAGGATGCTGTAGCCGAACACGTGGTCCAGCGCCTCGGCCCGGCTGACCCGGCGCGCGGTGCGGCCGATCACCACGGCCAGCTCGCATTCCCAGTCCAGCTGCGCGGTGAGGTCGGCGTTGTGCTGGATCGGCTCGCCGGGGCCGACCACGGCGGTGGCCGGCTTGCTGAACAGCACCGGGCGGGCGGGCAGGTCCTTCGCGGTGTCCAGGGTGCGGCTGGACTCCTCCACGTGCTCCACGTAGTTCAGCCCGACGCCGACGATCTTGCCGGGGCGCAACGGAGCGTGCAGCCGGACCGAGTCCAGCGGCCGGACCGGCGCGGCGGCGACCCGGGCGGCCAGCGACGGGAGCACCTCGGGCCCGGCGGCGATCACGTCGAGCAGGCCGCCGAAGTCGGGCCCCAGGTCGACCACGCCGCCCTCGCGCAGGGCACCGGGGCGCGCCGGGTTGTCGTCAACGGAGAAGGTCACGAGCAGCATCGGGTGGGAACTCCTTCGGCTCAGGCGGTGACCGGCTGGTGGCCGTCGTTGTCGGGGTAGGCCTCTTCCCGGAAGAACCCCAGCGCGCGCATGACCGGGAAGTCGTTGAACGAGAACAGGCAGGCGTCCTCGGACTGGCTGTTGTTGGCGTGCTCGTGCCACGCCCAGGACGGGACGCAGAAGATGTCGCCCTCGGTCCAGTCGATGCGCATCCCGGCGACGATCGAGGTGCCGCTGCCCTTGGCGGCGGTGTAGATCTTGGAGCCGACCTGCCGGTGGGCCAGGGTGGACTCCCCGGCGCGCAGCAGCTGCATGTGCGCGCTCATCGTGGGCATCACCGAGCCACCGGTGAGCGGGTTGCTGTACTCCATGATGATGCCGTCGTACGGCGAGCCGTCGGTGGCCGTGGCGGCGTTGCACAGTGCCTGGTACGTCGGCTCCCACGGGTAGGCCAGCAGCGGCGAGTGGTTCTTGTGCCAGGTGTCGCCATACGGGCGCAGCTGCCCGGCGCCGTAGGTGTACAGCGAGGAGTTCGTGACGCCGACCTGCTTCTGGTAGACGTCCGGGTGTACCTGGTAGAACGGCGCGTCCAAGGCGTTGACCAGCGGAATGTCCAACCCGTCCTGCCAGATGACCGGCCCGTCGACACCTTCGAGCCCCTCGTTGCCGTGCTCGTGCCAGGTCCAGTTCGGGGTGATCGCGAAGTCCCGGGGGCCGACCTTGAGCTTCTGCCCGTCCACGATGGTCCATGCGCCGGTGCCCTCGATGACGAAGCGCAGCGCGGCCGCCTGGTGCCGGTGCGCGGTCATCGACTCGCCGGGCCCCATCACCTGCAGGCCGCTGTAGAGCAGCCCGACCGTGGCGGCGATGTCGCGGCGCTCCGGGTTGTACAGCGCCACCACGCGGCGTCCCGCGTCGTCCCCGCTGACCAGGTTCAGCGCCTCCAGCACCAGCGGGCGCAGCTGCGCGTAACTCCACTTGACCGGCACCGACTGGGGCTGCGGATACCAAGGTTCGATCTTGTTAGCGATCGTCCACAGCGCGCCGGCCTCCAGCTGGGCCAGCTTCCCGTAGTACGCCTCGAGCTCGGCGGTGTCCTTGACTCGCGCCCGGCCGAGTACGTCGTCGCTGTAGGCCATGACCCTGCTCCCCGTCCGCCTCATATAGCGTCTTTCTGACGTTCGTAAACTGTACTACAGTAGTGCTCGCCTGACGACAGCCGGTGAAGGAGTATTCATGCGGATAGCCGTGGTGGGCGGTGGTCCCGGGGGTCTGTACTTCGCCGCCCTGGCCCAGCAGCTGGATCCGTGCCGGGAGGTCACCGTCTGGGAGCGCAACGCCGCCGACGACACCTTCGGCTTCGGCGTGGTGTTCTCCGACGAGACGCTGGGCGGCATCGAGCAGGCCGACCCGGTGCTGTTCGCCGAGGTGGCCCGGCACTTCGCCCGCTGGTCGGACATCGACGTGGTGCACCGAGGGCGGACGGTCACCTCCGGCGGGCACGGGTTCGCGGCGATCAACCGGAAGGTGCTGCTGGAGGTGCTGCGGCGGCGCTGCGACGAGGTCGGGGTGCGGATCCGGTTCAGCACGGTCGCGCCGCCCGTCGAGCAGCTGGCCGCCGAGTCCGACCTGGTCGTCGCCGCCGACGGGGCGAACTCGGTGATCCGCGCCCAGCACGCCGAGGTGTTCCGGCCCTCCCTGGACGCCCGCTCGGCCCGGTACATGTGGCTGGGCACCGACAAGGTGTTCGACGCGTTCACCTTCCTCATCGCGGACACCCCACACGGGCCGCTGCAGGTGCACGCCTACCCGTTCAGCACCGACCGCAGCACCTTCATCGTCGAGGTCAACGAGCGGACCTGGCGGGCCGCCGGATTCGACACCGAGGCCGGTGCGAACCTGCCACCCGGGGTCAGCGACCAGGCCAGCATCGACCGGCTCGCCGAGCTCTTCCGGGCCGACCTGGGCGGCGCGCAGCTGATCGCCAACAACTCCAAGTGGGTCCGGTTCACCACCGTGCGCAACCAGACCTGGCGGCGGGGCAACGTGGTGCTGCTGGGGGACGCGGCGCACACCGCGCACTTCTCCATCGGCTCCGGTACCAAGCTGGCCATG
>DATHIT010000915.1:0-8213 GCA_035489915.1 Pseudonocardia sp.
CTCACCGACGGCGCGCTGCGCGCGGCACAACTGCACAACAACAAGGCAAACAAGACGTCGGACTACTCAGTGCCGATCTTCCAATTCACCGTGTCGCTCTTCTACTGGCGCAGTTTGCTGCAGAGCGTCGGCCTGGATCCCGCCGCCATACCGAACGACTGGACCGGTTACTGGGATTTCTGGAAGCAGGCCCAGCGGGAGCACCGGACGCGCGGCAACAACGGCATTCACGCGGTGGGCTGGCCGATGGGCACGGCGGCCGGCGACACCAACTACGACACCCAACAGGTGCTGCGTGCCTTCGGCGTGGAATTGCTCGACGACCAGAACGCCCTGCGCGACACCCCCGATGTGCGCCAGGCAATGGCCGACGGGCTGAGCTGGATCGCCGACCTCTACACACAGGGCTACACGCCGCAGGACAGCCTCAACTGGCAGGACAGCAGCAACAACACCTACTTCCTCAATCGCTCGGTGCTGCTCACCCCGAACGGCTCGCTGTCCATGCCGGGCGCCATCAAGGACAAGAACAGGGACCAGTGGCAGGACATCGTCACCACCGGCTTCCCGAACCGCCCCGGAGGCGGCGAGCAGCAGTCGCTCACCCTCACCCACAACGCGGTTGTCTTCGAGAAGAGCGCCAAGAAGGACATGGCCATTGATTTCCTCAAGTACATGATGCAGCCGGAGAACACCCTGGCGATCCTCAAGGGCGGCCAGGCGCGGTGGTTCCCGGTGCACAAACAACTGCTGGCGGACCCGTACTTCGCGAAGTCCGAGGATCCGAACATCCAGGCGGTCACCAAGCAGCTGATCGGCAGAACCGTGCCGCAGTGGGCCGATCTCAGCCCGGCGTTCAACCAGGCGGAGAACGGCATGCAGGTCTGGGGCAACGCCATTGGTCGCGTCGTGCTGCAGGGACAGTCCCCGGCACAGGGCGCCGACTTCGCGCTCAACCTCATCAAGCAACAGTTCGACCAGTTCAAGAAGTGACTACTCCAAGGAAGGGGTCGACGGTTGAAGATCGCAGCCGTTCGCTGCGTGGAGTACACCGGCACGATGGATCATCCGGGGGCGTTCTGGGAGGAACGGCTGATCCGCCCGGTCGACATCTACCCGCAGTTCTCCGGCGACGGCCCGGAATTTCTGCCGCCGAGCGGATCCGGCTCGTACCGGATGACGTCGCGTTTTGTGCACATCGAGACGGATAACGGGGTCGCCGGGTCGGCCGGCCCGATCACCGCCGAGCAGGCCTACCTCATCACCACGAAGCTCGCCCCGCTGCTGGTCAGCCAGGACCCGCTGGCCACCGAGTATCTGTGGGACGTGCTCTACCGGTACTGCGTGCACGGTCGCAAGGGCGTCGAGATGCACGCAATCAGCGCGCTCGACTGCGCGCTGTGGGACCTCAAGGGCCGCCACCTCGGTGTCCCGGTATTCGTGCTGCTGGGCGGCCCGGTGCGGGACGCCATCCCCGCCTACGCGTCCACGCTGGGCTACTCGCTCGACCTGGACCGGGTCCGCGAGCGGGCAACCGAACTGGTCGCCCAGGGCTTTACCGCGACCAAGTGGTTCCCCCGGCACGGGCCGCTCGACGGCAAGGCCGGCATGGCGGCGAACGTCGCACTGATCGCGGCCCTGCGGGAGGCGGTGGGTCCGGACGTCGACATCATGGTGGACGCCTGGATGTCCTGGGACGTGCCCTACACGCTGCGCATGGCGGACCGGCTCGCCGAATACGCGCCGCGCTGGATCGAAGAACCCGTGCTGCCGGACAAACCACACTCCTACGCCGAGATCACCCGGCGGATCCGGGGCGATATCCAGGTGTCCGGCGCGGAGCACGAGTACACCCGGTGGGGCATTCACCAGCTGATGGCCGCCGAGGCGATGCACATCTACCAACCGGACACCTACTGGGCCGGCGGCATCAGCGAAATGTGCAAGATCGCCGCGCTGGCCAGTACCTACGACGTGCAGCTCATCCCGCACGGCCACTCGGTGCCGGCGAACACCCACTTCAGCTTCGCCCAGCCGGCCACGCTGACCCCGCTGGTGGAGTACCTGGTCAAGTGGAACGTGGTCAACCAGTGGTTCCTCAAGCACCCGGTGCATCCGGTGAATGGGCAGCTGCTTCCACCCACCGAGCCGGGGCTCGGCACGGACCTGGACCCGGACAAGATCGAACGGCGCCGCGAGCTGACCTTTCCGTGACGGCCGATCGGCGAGGACGACCGGTCGGCAAACCCCAACACACCAGCAGGGAGAGAGATGGCCAAGACACTGCGTGAGCTGTGGGACGGCACCGACGCGACGATCGGCGGGTGGTGTTCGATCCCCAGCCCGTTCGCCGCGGAGCTGATGGGCCGGTCCGGATTCGACTGGGTCTGCATCGACACCCAGCACGGGGTGATCGGCTACGACCAGATGATGCCGATGCTGCAGGCGCTGTCGATCACCCGGACCCCGGCCTTCGTCCGGGTGCCGTGGAACCAGCCCGACCACATCATGAAGGCCCTGGACGCGGGCGCGCAGGGCGTGATCGTGCCGATGGTGAGCACCGAGGAGGACGCCCGCGCCGCGGTGGCCGCCGCGAAGTACCCGCCGATGGGGACCCGCAGCTGGGGTCCGATCCGCGCCGCGCTGGACGTGCCCGACTACAGCCCGGAGCTGGCCAACCGCTCCACCATCGTGGCGGTGATGATCGAGACGCCGGGCGGGGTGGAGAACCTGGACTCGATCCTGTCGGTGCCCGGTGTGGACGCGGTGTACGTGGGCCCCTCGGACCTGGCACTCGGCCACGGCATGACCCCGACGCTCAACGTGCAGAACCCGGAGCACGAGCGGCTGATCGAGATTGTCATCGAAGGCTGCCGGCGCCGCGGGATCGTGGCCGGCATCCACTGCGACAGCGTGCAGACCGTGCACCGCTGGCATGCCCTCGGCTACGGCATGTTCACCGTCGGCTCGGACGCCGCGCTGATGCGCCAAGCCGCGACCGCCGTCGTCGCGCAGGCGTTCGAGGGCAGCCGGCAGGTAGTGCTGCCGAAGTCCGGCCAGTACGCGTGAGCGAGCTTGCGAGCTCACCATTCAGCACAGCAGCGGCCAATCCCACGTCAGCCGCGCAACAAGGGAGTCAATTTGACCGACAAGGTGGAGCTGGCCGTTATCGGCTGGCGGCGCGAATACGTGCTCGACAACCTCGGCGGCGACTTCACCCTGCACCGGGTCGAGTCGGCCGGGGACCTGGCGGGCACCCTGGGGCCGGCGGCGGAGCGGGTGCGCGGAGTGTTGACCGCCCCGATGGTGGGGCTGTCCGCCGAGATGATGGACGCGCTGCCGAAGCTGGAGATCGCGGCGCTGTACGGCGTCGGGTTGGAGCGCGCCGACCTCGGCTACGCCCGGGAGCGAGGAATCGTGGTCACCACCACGCCGGTGCTCTACGAGGACGTGGCCGACCTGGCGGTACTGCTGGCGATGGACGTCTCGCGGCGGGTTGCCGAGGGCGACCGGTGGGTCCGGGCGGGCAGCTGGCCGTCGGGTCACTTCGCGCCCGGCCGGCGGATCTCCGGCAAGCGCGCGGGCATCCTGGGCATGGGCCGCATCGGGCGGATGCTCGGCGTCCGGCTGGCCGGGTTCGGCATGGAGATCGGCTACTACGACCCGAAGCCGGCGCCGGACGTCAGCTACCGGCAGTTCGCCAGCGGCGTTGAGCTGGCCGGCGAGTCGGACTTCCTGTTCCTCTGCGCCGCCGGGGGCGCCGGGCAGGGCTACGTCGTCGACGCCGAGATGCTGGATGCGCTCGGCCCGGACGGGGTGTTCATCAACGTCGCCCGCGGCTGGCTGGTGGACGAGGCCGCGTTGGTCGACGCGATCACCAGCGGCCGGATCGGCGGCGCCGGGCTGGACGTGTTCGACAACGAGCCCCAGGTGCCGGCCGCGCTGCTCACCGCGGACAACGTCGTGCTGGTCCCGCACGTCGGCAGCAACACGCTGGAGACCCGGCACGACATGGACCAATGCATGATCGACAACATTCGCTCCTGGTTCACCAGCCGGCAGGCGATCACGCCGGTGACCTAGTGTCTGATCAGATCGCGCGTCCGCGGCGGAGCATCAATCGCCACACCGCGTCCACCGCGGGACGGTTTCGGCTGCCGTCGCGGAGCACTCCGAGCACGGTTGGCCGCGCACCGGAAATGTTCAGCTGCCTCAACGTCACAGGCGGAAGCAGTGAGTTCAACTCATCGATGATGGGCATGAATGAAATTCCGTGCCCCAGGCTGACCAGTGTCGTCATGACTGTGTATTCGCTGCTGCGGTGAACGACGTGCGGCTCGAACCCGGCGTCCTTGCACAGTCGGGAGAGGAAATGGGTGACCGTTTCGCCGGCTATCCATTTCTCCGAACGCAGCTCGGTGATGTCGATTGGCCCGGTTGCCTGGCACAGGCGGTGGTCCGGGGGTAGCACCAGGAACCAGTGGTCGGTGTAGAGGTGTTCGTGGTGGAGGGCCCCGGACGCCTGTGCCGGGGCGTGGTGTTGATAGGAGGGCACAACAGCCAGATCGAGTTCACCGGTCTGCACGGCCGCGAGCGCCGTGGCGGCCAGCGTCTGGGTGCTTTCCAGGACCACACCGGGATATTCCTCACGTAGATCGCTCAACAGCTGGGGCAGAATCCGCAGCGCGGCGGTCTGGAAGAGCCCGATTCGCACCCGACCGGCCACGGTGCCTCGGGCTTGTTCGATGACCGCGTCGGTCGTCTCGATTTCCCGCTGAAGTCGTTGCGCACAAGCCGCGAGCGCGACGCCGGTTTCGGTCAGGTGTAGCCGACGTCCGATCCGCTCGGTGACCGGCACGCCCACCTCACGCTCCAACACGGACAGGCGATGACTGGCCGCGGAGTGGCTCAGATACAGGGCCTCGGCCGCCGCGGACAGGGTCCCGCGCAGATTGAGTTGGTGCAGCAACTCCAAGCCTCGCACGTCGACCATAGTTGCAAGTTACTCAACTGTTCTGGTCGAAACAATGCACTTGTTGCAGGTCAGCAGGCGTGCTTCGCTCGGTCACACACGGCAAACCGAAAGGCGATCGTGACAACAACGACAGCAGCCGAGGGCAGGACCGGCGAAGCTCCGTACGCCGCCGGACGAATCCTCCGCGGAACCGCCGACCATGTGGCGAAGCTGGACGAGGCATGGCGGGTGATCCGGGACCGCCACACGCGCGGCCTGCCGTTGCACAACGTCAGCGGTCTGGAACGCGGGTTGCCTATGCCCGAGGGCATCTCGTCGTGGGTGCTCGACGACGAATGGGCAGGCGCGCTGTACGCGGAACCGGTGCGGAAGTTGGGGCTGGAACACCTCGGCGGTGCGGGCGGCGTACACGACGTCACGGTCACCAACCGCTTGACCGCCGCAATCTATGCCGCCATGCAGGTCACCGTGCGGCCCGGCTCGACCGTCATCGGGGTATCGGCCAGCTACAGCCATCCCTGTGTTCGCCGCGCCGTCCGCGACGCCGGGGGCCAGCTGGTCGATGTCGTCGGGCTGGCACAGTTCCGTGCCGCGCTCGATCGGGAGCCTGACGTATCCGTGGTGGCCCTCACCCGGCTTGCCGTCACCTACGAGGCCCTGGATGAGCCGGACATCCGGGAAATAATCCGCCTGGCGCATGCCCGCGGAGCCCTGGTCGTCCTGGACGACGCCGGCGGTGCACGCGTGGGACCCGCGCTGCTCGGCCAGCCCCGCGGTCTGCAGCTGGGGGTGGATCTGGCCGCGACCGGCCTGGACAAGTACGGGGTGTTCGGCCCGAGGGTCGGGTTGCTCGGCGGCCGTACGGACCTGGTCGCCGCTGCACGCGCGCGCTCGTTCGAGTTGGGCAGCGAATGTCGCCCGGTGCTGTTCCCCGCCGTGGTGGAGTCGCTGCGTCGCTACAGCGATCAGCGCGTCCGCGATCTCGTGGCGTCCACGAAAAAGGCAGGCGAGGTCCTGCGGTCCCGACTCGGCGACATCGTGGAGAACACCCCGTTCATCTTCACCCTGGCCGGTGAGGCGATCGCGAGCGAGCTGAATCGGCGTTCCGGCGGAGCTTCGATTCAGCTCGCGCCGATCGAGGCGACCGCCACCCTCGCGGCCGTCCTGCTCAAGGAGCACGGCCTGCTCACAGTCCACTTCGCCGGGCTTCCCCCGGGTACCTCGGCCCTACTGATCAAGTTCATCGCCGAGGAGACGGTGGAGTCTGTCGGTGGGGCCGAGCGGTTCGCCGACATGATCGACCAATCGCTGACCCGCGCCGCCCAGATCAGCACCGACCTTGCGGCCGTGCGGGCACTGCTCCTCGGCGAGGGGGCGGCCGCCGGCCCGGACGATGCGGTATTGACCGCCTGAGCCGCCGGCCCGGGCGAGCAAACCTGCTCGCCCGGGACCGGTAGCCACTCGCGGGCGGCAGCGGACACTCGGGACCCGGCGTCAGGCCGCGGCGGACACGCCCGAGGCCTGGACCAGTTGCCTGACCACATCGGCAAGCGCCGCATGCAGGTCGGGATCCGCCAGCCGGCCTTCGTCGGTGAAAGCGTCGTCCGCCTGGCCGACCGGCAGCTCGGCATCGACCACCTTGGCACCGATGGTGGCGAGTACCTTGCGAAGCTCGGCCTGCGCCCACACCGCGCCGAACAACCCGGTCGATGCGCCGATCACCGCGACCGGCTTGTTGCGCAGCGCGTTGTCCGGAAACGGCCGGGATGCCCAGTCGAGTGCGTTCTTCAACTGCCCCGGTATGGAGCCGTTGTACTCCGGCGTGGCGAGCAACACCGCGTCGGCGGCGTGCAGTGCACCCCGCAGCGCGGCGACGGACTCGGGCGTCGAGCCGTCTTCACCCTCCTCGCGGTATGCCGGTATGTCGCCCAGCCCTGTGTAGAGCTCGAAACCGACCCCGTCAGGCAGCTCGGTGGCGGCCACCTCGAGCAGGCGCCGGTTGTGCGATCCCTCGCGCAGGCTGCCGCTGATACCCAGGATCTTCATCACAGCTCCGGTCTTTCAGGCCTGCTTGACCAGCTCGACGTGCGCGGTGAGGGTGACCTCCCAGCCGACCGCGTCGCCACCCTTGGGCAGCGGCGCCTGCCAGCTGAGGCCCCAGTCGCGCCGGTCCACGGTGGCCACGAAGTCGACACCGGTGCGGAGGCCGCCGTACGGGTCCTCGGTCACCGGGTGGTAGGTGCCAGTGGCGCTGAACGGCTTGGTGATGCCCTTGAGCGTCAGCTCACCGTCGACCTGGGCGGTGCCGTCGTCGTTCAGCACGACCTTGGTGGAGCGGAACGACAGCTCGGGGTAGTTGGACGCGTCGAAGAAGTCGGCACCGGACACCACGTGGGCCCGGAAGTCCGGCTGCTTGATCGATACGGACTCGACACGCACGCTGCCCTCCAGGCGGACACCCTGCTCGTCGGCCACCACCGTGGCGTCGAAATCGTCGAACGAGGCGCTGAACTTGCCGACGCCCATGTGCCGGACGGTGAACTGGAACGTCGAGTGGATGGGGTCGGCGACGAACGTGCCGACCAGGGGCTGTGTGCTGACGGTCATCAAGGCACCTCTCGGGTCAGAAGCTAGGCGGAATTTTCTCCGCTTTGATAGCCTAAGCGGAGAAATTTCCGGATGCAACCCGGGCTAGGGTGGATGGGTGATGGCAGCAAGGCGCGGCGTCTCATCGGGCCGAGTCGACCTGCCCGTCCTCGGACAGCCGCCGGTCGAGCGCTCGGACGCGGCCCGCAGCCGGCGACGGCTGCTCGCGGCGGCCCGGGCGATGATGGCCGAGCAGGGTGTCGGCTGCCTGTCCATGGACGGGCTCGCGGCCAAGGCCGGCGTCGGGGTGGGCACCGTGTACCGCCGGTTCGGGGACCGCGGCGGCTTGGCCGTGGCCCTGCTGGATGACGACGAGCAGTTGTTCCAGGAGGCGTTCATCTTCGGCCCACCGCCGCTGGGGCCGGGCGCACCACCGATGCGGCGGGCCCGAGCGTTCCTCCATGGCCTCCTTGACCAGCTCGAGCGGCACGCCGACCTGGCGGCGCTCTCGGAAACACGCGCACCCACCGCGCGCTACAACGTCCCCGCGTACCGCACCCACCGGGCGCACCTACAGCGACTGCTACGCGAAGCCGACCTCGGCATCGACCCGGAGTACCTGGTGGATGCGCTGATGGCCATGGCCGGGGCC
>DATHIT010000916.1:0-3272 GCA_035489915.1 Pseudonocardia sp.
CCGCCGCCGAGTGCGTCGAGCTCCGCGAGGAGTTGTCATGGTGGATTCAGCAAGGGTCGAGCAACTTCGGCTCGACTACCGCAACCGGCAGGTGCGGTGGGGCTTCATCTGGGCGCTGTGGTGCGCCGTGCTGTGGGGGGCGTGGTACGTGCCCGGCACAGTGATCTACTCGGAGGCGCCGTTCGTCGACCTCAGCGACAACTATCTGTTGGCCGCCATGGTGATCACCATGCTGAACGCGATCGCGGTGCTCATCGCGCTGTTCATCTGGGTGGCGGTGCTCGGCAAGTCGCGGGATTACGTGCGTACCCTGCGGCAGTTCAAGATCTCCCGCTGGTACGGCCCAGCCGGGCTGGCCGGCATGTTGGCGATCTTCGGCTCGATCCTGGCGATCGCCTACGTGGGCCCGCAGTTCTCCGCGGTGTCCGCCCTGCTGTACCCGATCGTCGGCGCCCTGGCGGCCCGGGTCTGGTACCACGAGAACATCACCCAGCGGGCCGCCCTCGGCATCCTGGTCATCGTCCTGGGCGGCGTGGTGATCTTCGCTCCGGGCATCGTGGGCGAGCTCACCGGGGCGGGCACCGGCGGTTGGCTGGGTTACCTCGGTGGCGCGCTGGCGATCATCGGCTGGGGCATCGAGGGGGCCATCGCCGGCCGGGCGCTGGACGTCAGCGATCCGGACATCGGGATCACCCTACGGTTCACCGCCGAGGTGGCGCTGTGGATCGTGGTGGCGGTACCCATCGCGGCCGGGCTGGCCGGCGCGCGGTTCTGGAGCACCGTGGGCGCCGCGTTGACCAACCCGAACAACCTGCTGCTGCTCGCGCTGCTCGGGCTCACCTTCGGGTTCTGCTACGTGGCCTGGTACAAGTCGTTCCCGCTGATCGGGGTGGGCCGGGGCCAGGCGATCGCCGCGCTGTACGGGCCGCTGGCGCTGATCTGGCTCTACATCTTCACCCTCAAACCGCCGGGACTGAATTTTGTGATCGGCGCGGTGATCGCGGTGGTCGGCAGCTTCGTGCTGTTCACCGAGAAACGCGACGTGCTCGAGGTGATCCGCGCGGTACCGGCAGCGCGTTCCGGCGCCACCCGCGCCGTTCCCGGAGGTGACTCCTGATGTCCGAGTTGCATATCAAGGGATACATCCTGCGGCTGCTCGCCGAGCGGGACGCGCTCTGGGACGACGAGGTGTGCGACGCGGTATGCGCCGAGTACGGGCTCACCGGGGACTACTGGCGCGGCACCATCCGGCTGACCCTCACCGACCTGTTCTCCGGCGGGCTGCTCGACGAGGTGGGCACCACGGTCGACCCGGAGCGCACCGGCGGCGTGGAGCGTGTGCTGTTCAAGTTCCGACTCAATGACTTCGGCCGGGAGCGGATGCGCCAGTCCGGCCTGCTGGAGGTGACGGCGTGAGTTCTTTCTTCGCCTATTCGTTCGGGCCGGTGTTGATGGTGATCCTGTTCGTCGGGCTCCCCGCGCTGGCGCTCTACCACGCGCGGACCTTCGTCAAGAAGCTGTGACGGCGCCCCGCGCGGCCGAGCCCACCACATGGCGGGGGGAGCCCTTCTGGGGAGTGGCATCGGACTGGAACCCGGACTGGCTGATCACCGACCGGCACCGCGAGCTGCGGGCCACCGTGATCGAGCTGTGCGCGAGCGAGATGCGGGCCAATGCCGAGCGCTCCGACGACGAGCTGCGGTTCCCCCGGCGCAACCTGGAACTGCTCGGCGAGCACGGCTTCCTCGCCCTGACCGTGCCGGAGGAGTACGGCGGGCTGGGCGCCGACCACCTGGCGTTCGCGCTGGTGGCGGAGGCGATCGCGCGGTACGGCTGCGCGTCCACCGCGATGTGCTACGTGATGCACATCGCTGCCGTGCAAGCGATCATGCTGCGGCCCACGCGAGAGCTGGTGGAGCGCTACATCCGGCCGCTGAACACCGGGCGGATCGGCACCCTGTCCTACTCCGACCCGCGCACCGGTGGGCACTTCTGGTACCCGATGTCGTCCGGCGCGGAGCGGGAGAACGGCTCGTTCCGGGTGCGCAAGAGCTCGTCGTGGACCACCTCCGGCGGGTTCGCCGACTTCTACGTCATCCAGACCACCAGTCCCGACTTCACCGGCTACCACGACCTGTCGGTGTTCGTGGTGGACGCCGACGTGGTGCTGGCCAAACCGTCCATGTGGGATGCCATGGGGCTGCGCGGCAACCAGTCCGGCGGGGTCGAGGTGCAGGCCGCGCTGGTGCCGCCCGAGCAGCTGATCGGCCCGGTGGGCGACGGCGCGGAGTCCAACGACGAGGTGGTGGATCCGTGGTTCCTGCTCGGCTCGTCGTCGGTGTGGAACGGCATCGCGCTGGGTGCGGTGGACATCGCCAAGCGGCACACCACCGGCAAGGTGCACGACGACACCGGCCTGCGGGTGTGCGACTACCCGACCATCCAGGACTACGTGGGTGAGGCGGTGATCGACACCAACGCGGCGCGGCTGGCCGCCTACTCGGTGGCCGACGCGCTGGACCGGGCCACCGACGGCAACACCAGGGTGCTGCAACCGGGGGAGACCGCGCGGGCCGCGTACCTGCACTGGTGCTGGCAGCTCAAGTTCACCGCCGCGAAGAACGTCACCGCCGTGGTGGACAAGATGTTGCACGCCTGCGGCGGCTCCGGCTACCGGCGCGACCTGCAGCTGGAGCGCTACCTGCGGGACGGCAAGGCGGGCTGGGTGATGGGGCCGTCCAACGAGGTGCTGCGTCAGTTCGTGGGCAAGTCGGTGCTGCTCGGGTTCGAGGCCGTGGACTACTGGAACCAGACGGTCGACACCCGCGCGCTGGCCAACGAGACCAAGAAGCTGGACGCCGCCGGCAAGCGAGCTCTGGCCCAGCGGCTGCTCGCCCAGGCCGACCTGGAGGAGAAGGAGGCGAGCTCATGACCCTGGCCGCCCAGCGGCCCCGGCTGCTGTTGCCCGGGCTGCTGCCCCGTGACCCGGGGCTGGAGCGTTACCGGGTCCGCCCCGGTGGGCTGACCGCCGTGCCGCTGGCCCCCGGCGACCGGCTCACCGTGCTCGACCCGCAGGGCCGCCAGGCCGCCGAGCTGACCGTGCTGCCGCCGGACGCCGGCCCCGGTCAGCCCGCCCCGGCCACCGTGCTGCGCGCCCTGGCCGCCA
This sequence comes from Pseudonocardia sp., assembly GCA_035489915.1. Taxonomy (GTDB): domain Bacteria; phylum Actinomycetota; class Actinomycetes; order Mycobacteriales; family Pseudonocardiaceae; genus Pseudonocardia. Next base: position 3,167 of record DATHIT010000916.1, read on the forward strand.
AGGGTGGCGCCGATGGCCCGGCCGGCGCGGCGGGGCGCGCGGCGCTGGAGCTGCTCGCCGCGTACGGCGTGGACCCGGCCGAGGCGACGGCGACGCAGCTGTTCGG
>DATHIT010000917.1:0-2306 GCA_035489915.1 Pseudonocardia sp.
CGCCCCGGACGACATCGACTGGGAGGACGAGATCCGGATCATGCTGGAGGAGCGTCGGTCGCTGTCGCCCGATGCGCTGACCGGCATGGAGGCGAACCACCGGTTCGTCGGCCCGGAGACCATGGAGTCGCGGATCTTCTCCCGGCTCACCGCGTGGCAGAACTGGATCTTCGTACGGCCCAACGCGTCCGGCCCGGAGGGCGCGCTGCGCCGCTACGGCACCGGCCGCCGCGCCGAATTCGACCGGAAGCGGGTGTGACCGTGAGCATTGACTACTCCGAGAAGATTCCGAACAACGTCGACCTGGCGGGCGACCGGAAGCTGCAGCGCGCGCTGGAGTCCTGGCAGCCCAACTTCCTGAACTGGTGGAAGACCATGGGCCCGGCGCTGCCCACCGAGGACGTCTACCTGCGCACCGCGGTCGACGTCGGCCGGGAGGGCTGGGCGCACTTCGGGCACGTGGCCATGGAGGAGTACCGCTGGGGCGTCTTCCTGGCCGAGCGCAACCGCGACCGGAAGATCGCCTTCGGCGAGCAGAAGGGCGAGGAGGTCTGGCAGCAGGTACCCGGCGAGTACCGGGCCGACCTGCAGCGGTTGATCGTGATCCAGGGCGACACCGAGCCGGCCTCGGTGGAGCAGCAGCGCCGGTTGGGGGAGACCGCACCGTCGCTGTACGACCTGCGCAACCTGTTCCAGGTCAACGTGGAGGAGGGGCGGCACCTGTGGGCGATGGTCTACCTGCTGCACGCCTACTTCGGCCGCAACGGCCGGGAGGAGGCCGAGGCGCTGCTGCAGCGCAACTCCGGTGACCTCGACTCGCCGCGCATCCTCGGGGCGTTCAACGAGGAGACGCCGGACTGGCTGTCGTTCTTCATGTTCACCTACTTCACCGACCGGGACGGCAAGTACCAGCTCGGCACGCTGAAGGAGTCCGCGTTCGACCCGTTGAGCAGGACCTGCGAGTTCATGCTCAAGGAAGAGGCGCACCACATGTTCGTCGGCACCACCGGGGTGGACCGGGTGGTCGGGCGGACCGCGGAGCTGATGCGCGAGCACGACACCGACGAGGTCGCCGCGCACGGCGGCATCCCGCTGGACGTGATCCAGAAGTACATCAACTTCCACTACTCGGTGTCGCTGGATCTGTTCGGCTCCGAGCAGTCCACCAACGCGGCCAACTACTTCACCGCCGGGCTCAAGGGCCGTTGGCAGGAGGAGCGGCGCCGGGACGACCACGTGCTCACCGAGGACGCCGCGCGGGTGGACCTGGTCAAGGACGGGGCGATCACCACCGACGAGGTGCCCGCGTTGCTGGCGTTGAACCACGATCTTCGCTCGGAGTACGTCAAGGATTGCCAGAGCGGGCTGAAGCGCTGGAACCGGGTGCTCGACCAGGCCGGGATCGGCCGGCAGCTGTACCTGCCGCACGTCGGCTTCAACCGCCAGGTCGGGATCTTCTCCGACCACCACATCACCCCGGCCGGGGACCTGGTCGGCCCGGACTCGTGGTCGGCCAAGCAGGACTCCTGGCTGCCCACCGAGGCGGACAAGGCGCACGTCCGCTCGCTGATGCGCCCGGTGTATGAACCCGGCAAGATTGCCGGCTGGATCGCCCCGCCGAACGCCGGCATCAACGGCCAGCCCTTCGAGTACGAGTACGTCCACCTCCCGTGAGTCGTGAGTGGCGAGTGGTCCTATAGGACCACTCGCCACTCACGAGGGGGACGAATGTCGTTAAGGGGATTCGACAGGGCCGGTGGGGACGCGGGAAGCTGAGGGCATGTCGTTAGGCGCCATCCTCACCGCGATCGTCACCCCGTTCGACGAGAACCTCGACGTCGACGAGCAGGCGTTCGTTGACCTGATGCACCACCTTGCCGCGCACGGCTCGGACGGCTTCGTGGTCTGCGGCACCACCGGCGAGGCGCCCACCCTGAGCAGCGAGGAGCACCTGCGGGTGCTCGAGGTGGCGTGCCGGAACCGGCCGGCCGGCGCCGTCATCGTGGCCGGCACCGGGTCGAACAACACCCGGCACTCGGCGCACATGACCGAGCGGGCGACCGAACTGGGCGCCGACGCGATCCTCTCGGTGACGCCGTACTACAACAAGCCGAACCGGCGCGGCCTGGTGGCGCACTACCGGGAGATCGCGGCGGCCACCGACAAGCCGGTGATCCTCTACAACATCCCGTCCCGAGTGGTGATCGACCTGCCCAACGAGCTGCTCGCCGAACTGGCCCAGATCGAGCACATCGATTACGTGAAGCAGTCCAACAACAACAACCTGGCGCTGGTCGAGGGCCTGG
>DATHIT010000918.1:0-6195 GCA_035489915.1 Pseudonocardia sp.
TCGGCACCTTGGTCACCGTGCCGCCGAGCACCCGGCAGAGCAGTTGGGCGCCGAAGCAGATGCCGAACACCGGGACGTCCGCGCGGACCGCGCCGGCCAGCAGTTCCCACTCCGCGCGCAGGTAGGGCACCGACTCGTCGAACGCCGAGTCCTCCGAGCCGAGCGGCACCAGCAGCTGGTAGTCGGTCGGGTCGGGCAGCGGGGACCTCGGGTCCACCACGTCGATCTGGGCGCCCAGCTCAGTCAGCCGGTCGCCGACCAGACCCGGCGGACAGTCCGCCTGGTGTTGCACGAACAGCACCCGCACGGGACTACCTCCTAACTCCAGGGGAACGGCGAGTTGCTGACCGGGTGCAGCCGCCCGGTGGCGTACCGGTCGAACCGGAACGGCTCCAGCAGCGCCTGGGGCTCTCCGAGCAGTTCACGCGCCACCAACTCGCCCACACCAATCATTTTGTAGCCGTGGTTGGAATCGGCGATCACATAGGCGTTCTGCCGGAACCGGTCGAACACCGGGAAGCTGTCCGGGGTGAACGCGCCGATCCCGCCGGACGGCTCCCGCTTGTACCGGGCCACGCAGCCGGCGAACCGCTCGTGGCAGTGCGCCAGCGCGGAGGTCCACATCCGCACGAAGTCGTCACCGACCACGAACTCCGGGCTCTGCGTGCCGTACGGGTCGACCTGGACCTCGCCCGCCGGGTGGGGCACCGCCACCGGCGCCGCGCCACCCTGCACGCCTCCGAAGTTGAAGTCCGGCTTGTAGTAGATGCCCCACATCTGGTCGGTGACCAGGCTGCCGTCGGTGTCGTCGTAGAGCGGTTGGTCGGAGTCGATGTGCACTACCGGGGGCAGCCCGCCGGCGGAGTCGGTGAACTCGTTCGGGTCCACCCCCAGGGTGCCCTCCTGCAGCGCCCAGTAGGTCCACATCGGCTGGTCGGGGTGCACGGTGCCGTCCGGGCCGGTGACCGGGATCCGGTCGGGCAGCTCCAGCATGGCCCACAGGTCCCGGATCCACGGGCCGGCGGCCAGTACCAGCTGCTCGCAGCGGATCTCCCCGGCGTCGGTCTGCACCGCCTCCACCGCGCCACCGCTCATCCGCAGCCCGGTCACCCGCACCCCGGAACGGATCCGCACGCCGGCCGCCTCCGCCTTGGCCGCGAGCCCCTTGAGCGAGGCGACGTTGTTGGCGTACCCGCCGCGCTTCTCGTGCAGCACGGAGGTGATACCGGGGGCCCGCCAGTCCGGGAACAGCCCGACCAGGTATTCCCGGCAGGACCGCTCGCCGAGCACCAGCTCGGACTCGTAACCGATACCCCGCTGCTCTTTGTAGATCTGCTCCACGTCCGCGCGCATCGCCTCCGGCGCGGCCTGCAGGTAGCCCACCGGGTGGTAGGAGAACGCCGTCGGGTCGGACTCCCAGACCCCGACCGAGTGCGCCATCAGCTCCCGCATGGCCGGCTGGAAGTAGTTGTTGCGGATCACCCCGCAGGCCACCCCGGAGGCGCCCGCGCCGATGCCGGCCTTGTCGATGACCAGCACGTCCTGACCGTCGCCCTGACCGCTGGCGCGCAGCCGGCTGGCCAGCTGCCAGGCCGTGGAGAGACCGTGGATCCCGGCCCCGACCACCAGGAAACGGACCCGCTCGGACTCCGCTGAACTCATCGGACGATCGCCTCCCTAGCACCGGGTGGTCGCCGCGAGTAGACCGGAGAGTGGAGTTCGATCGCTCACCGCGCTAATATCCATTGCGGCAACACTATGTCCACGTACTGCAGGGGACTTTACTATGGCGCGCACCGGTCGGCCAGCCACTCGCCAGGTCGGTGCCGTTCAGCGGGCCGTGGACGTACTCGACGCGTTGGCCGAGGCACGCACCGAGCTGGGCACCAACGAGATCGCCCGGCGCACCGGGATCAACGTCAGCAGCATCTCCCGGCTGCTGTCCACGCTCACCTCCACCGGGCTGGTGCAGCACGTGCCGTCCAGCGGTCGGTACCGGCTCGGCGTGCGGATCCTGCAGCTTGCCGGCGCGGCCAGGGAGAGCTTGGACGTCCGCGCGGTGGCCCGCCCGTACCTGGAGGAGCTGACCGACCTCACCGGGGAGACCGCCACGCTGTCCCTGCCCGGCGAGCACGACCTGCTCACCGTCGACTTCGTGCAGAGCCGCCGCTCGGTGCGCAGTGTCGCCGAGATCGGCCGCAACAGCGTCGCGCACGCCACCGCCGCCGGGAAGGTCTTCCTGGCCTGGGGCGGCACCCTGCCGGACGGCAACCTTGTCGTCTACACCGAGCAGACCATCGTGGACCGTTCCGCGCTGGCCGCCGAGATCAGCAAGGTCGCCGAGCGCGGCTGGGCGCAGGCCGTCGGTGAACGCGAGGAGGACCTCAACGCGATCGCCGCCCCGGTGCTGGACACCACCGGCCGCCTGCGCGCGGTACTCGGTGTCCAAGGCCCCGCCCTGCGCTTCCGCCCCCGTGCCATGCGCGCCGCCGTAGACCCACTCACGCAACGCGCCGCCCTCATCACCGAAACCCTCTAAACCCGGCACAGATCACCGTCCCTGTCGCCGCCGCACACCCTCTTCCGGCGCCGCACACCCGCTGCAGCAGGTGTGCGGCGCCCAGAGAGGGTGTGCGGCGGGAGAACGGCGGCCACCCCCGGGCGGCGGCCACGGGCGGCGGCTAGTCGGTGCGGAGGAAGGTGGCCAGGGTGTCGTCGGGCTCGGACCACCACGGGGTGTGGTGCACCGGGCCGGTGGAGCCGGTGCACGGTGAGGAGAACGAGCGGTCCCGGTAGCCCAGGATGCTCTCCACCTTGTGGTGCTCCCAGGTCTTGAAGTGCTCCCTGGTCAGGTCCAGGTTGAAGGCCGGGTAATCGGTGTCCTTGATCAGGTCGCGCAGGTAGTCGGCCTGGTAGTCGATCTCCTCCTCCGGGTTGGCCAGCGTCTGCAGCCGCGCCGTCCAGCCGTCGATGTGCGCGGCCATCTCCGAGCGCCCAGGCACCGGCAGCCGGCCCAGGATCACGTCGCGGGCGTACCAGGCCTGCAGGTCGAACATGGAGAACGTGTAGTACTGATCCTGCATGCCGAGGTACATCAGCCGGGGGTTGTCCAGCCAGAGCACGCCGTTGTAGAGGTTCGGCGTGCACAGCAGGTTGGCGGTGCGCAGCCGCAGGTCCTCGGCCAGGAACGGGAATCTGTGCTGGTAGCCGGTACACAGCACGATGGCGTCCACATCCCGCGAGGAGCCGTCCACGAAATGCGCCGTCCGCCCCTCCAGCCGGGACAGCCCCGGTACCTCGGAGATCCCGTCCGGCCAGCCGAAGCCCATCGGCGCCGACCGGTAGCTGATGGTCACCGAGCGCGCCCCGTACTTGGCCGACTGCAGCGCGATGTCCTCCGCCGAATAGCTGCTGCCCATCACCAGCAGGTCCTTGCCGGCGAACTCGCTGGCGTCCCGGAAGTCGTGCGAGTGCAGGATCCGCCCGGGGAACGTCTTGAACCCCGGGTAGTCCGGCACGTTCGGCGTGGAGAAGTGCCCGGTGGCCACCACCACGTAGTCGAACGCCTCGGTACGGAAGGTGCGATCCACTCTGTCTTCCACGGTGACCGAGAACGCCGAGCCGTCCCAGGACACGGAGCGCACCGCGGTGTTGAACTTGATCTGGTCCCGCACACCGCTGGCCACCGCCCGCCCGGTGATGTAGTCGTAGAGCACCTCGCGGGGCGGGAAGGACGGGATCGGCTTGCCGAAGTGCTGGTCGAACGGGTAGTCGGCGAACTCCAGGCACTCCTTCGGCCCGTTGGACCACAGGTAGCGGTACATGCTGCCGTGCACCGGGTCGCCGTGCTCGTCCAGCCCGGTGCGCCAGGTGTAGTTCCACAACCCGCCCCAGTCGCTCTGCTTCTCGAAGCAGACCACCTCGGGGACCTCGGTCCCGGCGGCGCGGGCGGCGGCGAACGCCTGCAGCTGGGCCAGCCCGCTGGGCCCGGACCCGATGATGGCAACGCGTGTCATTGCAAAACCTCCGGTAGAAGGGCTGGTCACGACCTAGGAACGGGGTTTGGTCTTGTCCGGGTCGTAGAACGGGAACCGGACCACGGTGGCCGGGATGCGCTTCTGGTGGCCGTCCAGCTTGCCCACCTCGACCTGGGTGCCCAGCTCGGCGTACTGCACCGCGATCCGGCAGAGCGCGATGTTCTTGCGCAGCACCGGTGACCGGGTGGCGCTGGTGATCACCCCGACCTGGGAGCGGCCCACGTGCACGCAGTCGCCGTGCCCGGCCGGTTCGTTGCCGGCCAGCTCCAGGCCGACCAGGGTGCGCTGCGGATGGGCCTTGCGCTCCAACAACGCGGAGCGGCCGACGAAGTCGTCCTCCTTCGTCTTCAGCGGCACGGTGAACCCGATGCCGGCCTCGAACGGGTCGGTCTGGTCGTCGAAGTCGTACCCGGCGAACACCAGCCCGGCCTCGATCCGCAGCATGTCCAGCGCCTCCAGCCCGAGCGGGGTCAGCCCGTGCGGCTGGCCGGCCGCCAGCACCGCGTCCCACAGCGCGGGCGCGTCGGACGGGTGCACCCACAGCTCGTAGCCCAGCTCGCCGGAGTATCCGGTCCGGGAGATCAGCAGCGGGATGCCGTTGTGGTCGCCGATCCGGCCGATGGCGAACCGGAACCAGGTCAGGTCGGTGAACGCCGCCTGGGTTCCCGGTGTCCAGATGATCGAGGAGAGCAGCTCACGGCTGGCCGGGCCCTGCACGGCGATGTTGTGCAGCTGGTCGGTGGAGTTCTTCACCCACACCCGGTCCAGCCCGAGCCGCTGGGCCTGCTCGCGCAGCCACACCCCGTCGTACTCGTCGCCGCCGACGAACCGGAAGTTGGTGTCGCCCAGCCGGAACACCGTGCAGTCGTCGATCATGCCGCCGGTCTCGTTGCACATCGCCGAGTAGACGACCTGCCCGTGCGAGAGCTTGCGGATGTTGCGGGTCACCGTGGCCTGCAGCAGCGCCTCGGCGTCCGGGCCGAGCACCTCGAACTTGCGCAGCGGGGACAGGTCCATCACCGCGGCCCGCTCCCGGCAGGCCCAGTACTCCTCCTGCGCGCCGTGGCCGTCGAAGCTGCTGGGCAGCCAGTAGCCGCGGTACTCGGTGAGCTGGCGGGTGAGCGCGCGGATCCTGGGCGCGAAGCCGGTGTCCCTGGTCAGCGTGGCATCCGCCTCCGGGGTCACCCGATGGGCGATGGCCATGGAGAACGTCCTTTCCGCGTCGTAGACCCGTACGTGCACGTCGGTGGGCACCCAGGCGTTCGACGGGTCGATGTCGTCCGGGCAGGCCGAGGAGGCGCAGACCAGGTCGGTGGCGGCGCGCATCAGCACGTAGTCCCCCGGCCGGGACCACGGCTCGTCGAACACCAGCACGTTGTTCGCGTCGAACGCGGTGTTGTAGAAGAGGTTCAGCGCGGGCCAGCCGGCGCGCTCCGCGATGTTGTACCCGCGCAGCTGGTTGTTGAAGTTCTCCGTGCAGCTGATGTGCCCGGGGTAGCCCATGTCCTCGTAGTACTTCGGGTTGCAGGCCAGCCCGAAGGTGTCGTGCCGCCCGACGGTGTCCCGGACGATCTCCACCAGCGGCTGGGCGTCCGCGTCGTAGAACTTCCCGTACAGCCCGGGTTGGGGGTAGGCGTTGCCCATGAAGTAGCGGGTGGTGGTGGAGTCCAGGCCGCGCTCCACGCCGTCGTCCAGCCGGTGCGCGCCGAACGCCAGGAAGTCCGAACACTGCCGGCCCTCGACGTCGATGATCTGGATGTACTGGCCGGCTTTGACCTGGTAGCTGGTCGCGGTGGCGGCGTCGATGCGCAGGTCCAGCACCGGCTCGGCCAGCGGCGGGGGCAGCTCGCGGGCCACCTCGGGCCGCGGCGCCGCGCGGCGCAGCTCCAGCAGCAGCTCGGTGGGCGGGTTGGCGGCCTCGTCGTCGATGCTCATCCGGCGGGCCGGCGCGGCGACCAGCGCGACGGCGTCCCGGTCGGCGGTGACCGTCTCGGCCGCCCCCGCCGGGGACCACTCTCCGAACAGCTGCGTCGCCGTCGCCTCGGCCGGGTCCACGCCGTACGCGGCGAGCAGCTCCAGCGCCGCGCGCCCCGCCGCGCCGGCCGGGCCATCGGCGCCACCCTTGGCGGCCAGGGCGCGCAGCACGGTGGCCGGGGCG
>DATHIT010000919.1:0-4611 GCA_035489915.1 Pseudonocardia sp.
CTCCCGTACACAGGGCCGCGACCTGCCCACGACGTGGGAAACCCGACAAGCTCAGTACGACGCCGTCTGTGCATGGGGAGTTCCGAATCACAGCGTGCTGCAGCGAGTTAGCGCGATCGACCTGCCGGTGTTCGTGGCGAACGGTGACAGCGACCCCATGATTCTTCCCCATTACACGTACCTACTTGCAGGCTTGATTCCACGAGCTCGCGTGAAGATTTACCCGGAGTCGGCGCATGGCTTTCTGTTTCAGCACCACTTGGAGTTCTCTGATGACGTCCGGGGTTTCCTCGACGCATGAAGGTGACGGCCGGCGACGGCCGACCTACCCGGGCCGAAACACATTAGCGGCCAACGCATCTGACACGCCTGTGATCCAACGACCCGATGGAGTAGCCACAATGGAACCGCAAGTGACGGAAACCGAATTTACGTGCAAGCTCATCACGATCCGGTCCAAGAAGTCTTTCGCTGAAGTTACGTCCGCCCTGGAAGGCCTGTTCAGAATGGTCGATCTGCCAAAGCTGGCCAGCATGACCGAGGCTGGTGACCAGGCTGGCATCAAGGGGTATTTCCAGGAGATATCCGGTGACCACGAGTTTTCGATCTTCTTCAAGCTCGACCAGGGCTCGACCCAGCGTCTGGCGGGGTTTCCGCTCGACTGCAGGTTCTACCTGATCGGCAACGCCGTGATCGTCAACGGGCTCTTTCAATACGGGGCGACGGCCGGACTTGGCGCGCCGGTGCGCGTGTGCGTGTCCCAGCAAGAGGGGGAGGATGTCCGCATCGATCTGGACGAGCCGACCGCGTTCTTCAGCCAGTTCCCTGAAATGAAGGAGTCGAAGGTGCCCGGCATACTTGACCGGGACCTGGTCAAGCACCTGATCGAATTCGCATCCTCCAGGTGACAGCGCACTGCTCGGTCAGCTGAATCGGCTGCGGGAGTGCAGCATTGGCGTGCAGCGTCAGCTTTGACAACAGTGTCATTCGCTTGACCCGCGCTCGTATTCCGCTTGTGACAGTCCGAGTGGTCAGTCGTGGTCGCTGGGCAAGACGCGGTCAAGCTGGTTGCGGGAGGTGACGTCGAGCTTGAGGAAGACCTTGCGCAGGTGGTACTTGACGGTGCGCGGGCTGATGAACAGCCTCGCGCCGATCTCGGGGTTGGAGAGCCCGTCGCGAGCCAGCCGCGCGATGAGAGCCTCTTGGGCGGTCAGCTGCAGGGTGGTCTCAACGCAGCGTTTGCGGGCGGTCACGCCAGTGGCCAACAGTTCGCGGCGGGCCCGCTCGGCGAACGCCTCGATGCCCATGGCGTCGAGCATGTCGTGGGCGATCCGGAGCTGCACACGCGCATCAATGCGGCGGCGCTCGCGTCGTAGCCATTCGCCGTAGAGCAGATGACCACGGGCGAGGTCAGCGCGGGCGCGGGTGCGCTCGAGGTGGGCAATCGACTCGCGGTAGCAGTGTTCGGCGGCGTCGCCCTCGCCGATGAGGGCCCGTACCCGGGCTTGGATCCCCAGCACCCAGTCGGTCGGCGTGACGCGCGTGCGCTCGGACAGCCATTCGAGGGCGGCCCTGACAAGTGCGGTGTCACCGGTCCGAGCCGCCGCTTCGGCCAGCTCGGGCACGATAAGCGGCCCGAACCCCAACCGATCGAGATCGAATACCCGCCACGCCGCGTCGCGGGCCGCGTCGTGGCGGCCGCGGCCGTTGTCGAGCACCGCGCTCGCGTAGAGCGCGAAGTGGACTAGCGCGCCCCGGCCATCGGCGCTCGGCTCCCGTAAGGCGGCCTCGATCAGCTCACCGGCCTTGGTCTGCTGGCCACGCCAGGCGGCCAGCACCATCTCGACATCCCCGACCTGCGGGTTCCCGGTGACCTCACCGATCAGGCGACCTTCTTCGATCATCAGCGTCGCAGTGCTCAGCTCGCCGGCGAGAAGATGGCACTTGGCAAGAACATTGAGCGCGTACTGCAAGGACCCGAGCGCGCCGGTGTCCCGGGCGAACCGCACTACGCTAGCGGCCAGGGCAGGCGCGGAGTCGGCGTCCCACAGCTCGAAGGCGACCTCGGCGCTGGTGGTTGCACAGTGAAGCCAGCGAAAACGACCGACGTCGTCGGTAGGGACGTCGAGAGTCAGACACAGCTCGACCGTTCGGGCGAGCGTGGGCGCGGCCGCTGCATAGCCCTGGGTCCACCGCAGCACCAACCCGTCGAACAAAACGTCGACCGCACGCGGTGCTCCGGTACGCGGCGGCGCGGCGCGGGCGGCCTCGGCGGCCTCCGCCAGGTCACCTGCACTGCTCAGACCGGCTGTCCAGATCACGGCCCCCAGCGCCTCCAGGTGCGTCTCACGCGCCAAGTCGACGTCCCGCGACTCGAGTTGTCTGGCCGCGTCGAGCAGCAGCGGAGCGGCATCGCTGCCGCGGCGCTGCATCAGCGCGATCTGTCCGCGCAGGCGCTGCAGCTCGACGGTCTGCAGCGGGTCAAGCGGGGCAGCCTCGACCGCCACCAGCAGTCCCAGGGCAGCGTCAAACGCGCCCGCGTCACGTTTCGTCCTGGCCGCAGCCAGCAGACGCTGGGCGCCGCGAGCAGGTTCGCGCGTCAGCGTCGCCGCGCGTTCCAGGAACGCCGCCGCCGCCGCCAAACCACCGCGGGCCCGAGCCCTACAGGCCGAGCGCTCAAGCTCCAGGGCGACATCCTCGTCTGGCCCGGGAGCGGCCTGCGCCCGGTGCCAGGCACGGCGGTCGGGATCGAGCTCCGGATCGGTGACCTCCGCCAAGGCGCGATGCACGTCCTGCCTGTCCTGGACAGGCGCCGAGCGATAGGCCACGGAACGCACCAGCGGGTGACGAAACAGCACCCGAGCCCCGAACTCCAGCAGGCCGGCCTCCGCCGCCGGCGTCGCCGCCTGGGCCCCGATCCCGAGCCGCTCGGCGGCGCGCCACACCAGCAGTGGTTCGCCGACCGGTTCGGCCGCCGCCACCAGCACCAGCAGCCGGGTCTCGGCGGGAAGATTCTCCAGCCGCCGCCGGAAGCCCTCCTCGGCACTCCCCGAGAGCCGAACTGTGCCGGCGAAGAACCCGCCTGCCAGCTCCGCCGGCGTCAACCCGCGCGGCAGCTCCAACATCGCCAACGGGTTGCCGCGCGTCTCAGCGAGGATGCGGTCGCGGACCCGCACATCCAGCGGCCCGGGAAGCACCGAGTCCAACAGTGACCGCGCATCCTCCTCGCCCAGACCCTCCAGCACCAGTTCCGGCAACCCCGCCACAGCCTCGCTCGGCCTGCGCGCAGCCAACACCACACCGACCGATTCCGCCTGCAGCCGGCGCGCCACGAAGGCCAGGACCTGTGTCGAGGCCCGATCCAGCCACTGCTCGTCATCGACCAAGCAGATCAGCGGCCGCTGCTCGGCCACATCGGAGAGTAGGCCCAAAACCGCCAGGGCCACCAGGAAGCGATCCGGCGCGGTACCGGGACTGATGCCCAACGCGGTCCGCAGCGCATCGCGTTGGGGACCCGGGAGCCGGTCAACGTGATCGAGCATCGGCGCGCACAACTGATGCACCCCCGCGAACGCGAGCTCCATCTCCGACTGGACACCAGCGGCACGCGCCACCAGGCAGCCCGACGCGTGATCGGCCGCGTAATCCAACAACGCCGTCTTACCGATGCCCGGTTCGCCACGAATCACCAGTGCCCGGCTCTCACCTGCGCGGACAGCCTCGATCAGCCGGTCGAGCACCTCGCATTCGCTTCGCCGGCCCGTTAACTGGGCGCCTCCCAGGACGGGGAAATCTATGGTCATCTACTCAGCACCCACGTTTGAGCCCACCTACCTCGCAACGCCCGTGGTGACCAGACGCTTCCAGAGCGACGGAATCCACACCGTTTCCCCACTGACCACACGGACTGTCCACAGGCGGATACGAAGGCGGGCTGAGGGAACAAGACTGGCAGTGGTCACCGAACGTGGGCCAGCCGTCCGGATGTGTTTGCACCGCCTGGATGGCAGTCGAGAAGGGAGTCGTCTCCGTGACTGATGACCTCGTCGCCACCGCAATCGAGGCGGCGGGTGGTCAAAAGCTTTGGAATGCGCTTCGCGGCTTGACCGTCGACCTCTCAGTCGGCGGACCGATATGGGCGATGAAGGGGTGGCCGGCAGGCGCGACATTCGACCAGACCGTCACCCTGGACACCGTCGATGAACACGTTGAATTCACACCGTTCACCAGGCCAGACTGGCGGATGACGTTTCAGGCAGACACCGACACGGTGGCGCTACAGACACTGGACGGACATGCCGTCGGCAGCCTCGCTCCGGCGCGGGCCTCGTTCAAGGGCCACCTGCGATCAACGCCATGGGACGCCCTACATCTTGGGTACTTCCTGGGCTACGCCAACTGGAATTACTTCACCACCCCCTTTCTGTTCACCTATCCCGGGGTAGTCGCCAATGAAATCGAACCCTGGCACGAGGCCGGCCAAACCTGGCGACGGCTACACGTGCGCTTTCCGTCCTCGATCGCCACCCACAATCCCGAGCAGGTGTTCTACTTCGACTCAACGGGCCTGCAACGCCGAATGGACTACATCACCGAAGTTCTCGGCAGCAC
>DATHIT010000920.1:0-22659 GCA_035489915.1 Pseudonocardia sp.
TCGAGTTCCGGGTGCATGGCCCGCTCTCCGAGGACGCCCGAAACGCGTTGTGCGGTCTCGCCGTCGTCGAGGTACCTCCGGAGACGGTCCTCGTTGGCGTCGTGGTGGACGAGTCCCACCTTCACGGGGTGCTCGCGCTAATCCGGTCGCTGGACATCCACCTGATCTCCATGCAGGAGATACCGGATTGAGGAGTGGCGCGGTCGGTGCAGACGCGGCGACCGGCCGGACGCCATGACATGGCCCGACCTGGTGTGCTCCGTTCCGAGATCGGCGAGGACTAGCACGCGGGCATGGGCGGAATTCGGACATCGACTCGGAGGAGCACTGCGCCGGACCACCGCCCCACGAGGGCCCGACCCAAGCGCACAAGTGGAAACCTGGGCAGACCGGCCGATCGCCACGCCCAACATCGCCGCCGTGAAGTGACGGAACGGTGGCGCAAATGGGCAGCTCCGAGGTCATTGCGAGATAACCTTCGTTATCTGGCAAGTTTGCCCGCGAAGGCGGTGGACGAGCTGGGCGGAGGCCTTTCTATCCACGTCGTTCGTTTCCCGGTTATCTGGCAACTCGGAGGATGAGGGCATGCAGTCGGTCACCGAGCAGCTCGATCGGACGCACCCGCTCGCCCGCCACGTCGGCGACTTTCTCACCGACCTGTCCAACGCGAACGCCTCCCACCACACGATCTGCGCCTACCGCGGCGACCTCGCACAGTTCGCCACCCACCACGACGACGAGATCGGCGAGCTGACCGCGAAGCCGGTCCGCGCGTACCTGAGCGAGGTCGCCGGGCTCGCGCCGTCGACCCGCAAGCGCAAGCGCGCGGCCGTCGCGTCTTTCTGCAAGTGGGCGGTGCGCCACGAGCGGCTCGCCGTGAACCCGATGGACAGGATCGACACGATCAAGGTGCCGAAGAGCCTGCCCCGTCCGGCGACAGCCAAGGACGTGCAGACGGTGTTCGGGACGATCTGCACCCGCCGACCGCGCAAGGACGTGGCGCTCGACCGGCTGCGCGACCGGGTGCTGTTCGAGACCGTCTGTGTCTGCGGCGCCCGCGCTGCCGAGGTGTGCGGGCTCTACGTCGAGGACTTCGCCCTACGCCTGGACGACGAACACGTTTAGATCCACGGCAAGGGCGGCACCGTGCGGACCGTCCTACTCGACGACCGCGGCTACGTCCCCCTGCTCAAGCTCTACCTCGCCCGCTCCGGATACACGGCCGGGCCGATGTTCCGCGCCAGCATCAACGGCTCCGGCGGCCCCCTGTCTTACGACGCCGCCCACCACCGCTGGAACGGCTACTGCACAGCGGCCGGGTGCAACATCGACATCCACCAGCTGCGCCACGCCCACGCTACCGAGCTCATCAACTCCGGCGTATCCATCGAAGTCGTCCGCCGACGACTCGGCCACGCCAGCGCCGAGACCACTCAGCTCTACGCCCTGCTCGCCGACGACGTCGCCGACACCGAGATCCGCGCCGCCCGTCGCCGACGCGACCGAGCAGGGCGCTGAGCGCTGCGTCGGCGCTGGTCAGCAGCTATTCCGTTGGATACTCCGCGAAATATCCGGAGACCCTCCTGGCATGACCGCCACCGTAGACGGACTCGAACATTTGTTCTATAACCCAGTCAGGTGGCCCCTGAGGTCGAGCTGCCGGCAGGCGGCGGTCAGGAGGTCGTCGGCGGTCTCTTCCTCGCGATGCTCGCCACGCTCCGCGAACTTCCGGTCCGGTGGGCGCTCGGCGTGTAGCAAGAGGTGTAGCTGGGACAGTCTCGTCCGCGTCGGGACAGGTAGGACCAGGTAGGACCAGGTGGGATCGGTGGGGGGCGGGTGGCCGGACTATGCAGCGCCGATCGAGACCCTCCGGGACGCGAGGGACGGGTTTGGATCAACTCATAACCCAGAGGTCGTAGGTTCGAATCCTACCCCCGCTACTACAACGGCCCGTCGGGATCCAGCCCCCGACGGGCCGTTTTTCCATGTCAGAGGGTTGTGACCGTCCGGCGTCCGACTTCCGGCAGGTACCGGCTGTGGCGCTGATCTCACCGCCGGGCCGCTCCCGGTCACCAAGCCATGGCCGAATTGGTGGGATACCCGTCATTGACGCCATCGTCAGCGGTCGGGACTGTATGAGGTGTGCATGACGTTCTCGTCCCGCTCCTCGCCGGCTACCAGCCGCTCGACGTCGCTGGCCCGCACGAGGTGTTCGCCGTCGCGACGGCGCTGCTCGTCCGCGACGGTGGGTCCGGCTATGCCGTGCGGATAGCCGCCACCGAGCCTGGCCCCGTCGTCTCGGACAGCGGACTGGGCCTCGTGGCGACCGAGGCGTTGCCACAGCGCGGCCCGATCGGGACCCTTCTCGTTCCCGGGGGGATTGGCGTGCGCCACGCAGGCCGCAACGCGCCTGAGTTCGTCGACTGGCTGCGCCGCGCGGCTCCGCGCGCCGAGCGGGTCGTCTCGGTGTGCACCGGGGCGTTCCCGCTGGCGGCCGCCGGGCTGCTCGACGGACTCGCCGCGACCACACACTGGCGGTGGGCCGGATCCCTGGCCCGCGAGCACCCGACGGTCGACGTGCACGCCGACGCGATCTACCTGCGCCAGGGCCGTGTCTGGACCTCCGGTGGGGTGACCGCCGGGATCGATGTCGCGCTCGCCCTCGTCGAAGCCGACCACGGCCCCGAGCTCGCCCAACAGGTTGCGCGTGAGCTGCTGGTGTTCGTTCGCCGACCCGGAGGGCAGAGCCAGTTCGCCGCGCCGACGTGGGCGCCCCCGGCACGGCGTCCGTCGGTTCGGGCGGCCCAGGATCTCATCCACGCCGACCCGGGCGCCGATCTCCGCGTCCCCGAGCTCGCCCAGCGGGTCGGGATGAGCGTGCGTCACTTCACCCGCGAGTTCACCCGCGAACTGGGCCGGTCGCCCGCGGAGTACGTCGAGCAGATTCGGGTCGACGCGGCCCGCCGCCTGCTGGAGGCCGAACCCGTCCTGGTCACTGTGGCCGCCACCCGCTGCGGCTTCGGCTCGGCGGAGACGATGCGCCGCGCGTTCCTGCGCCGCCTCGGCGTGCCGCCCGACCACTACCGGCGCCACTTCCTCACCGACGCTTGACCCACCGACGCGACTCGAATCAGGAGGACATCATGAGCACCGTCCGCGACCACCGCCCGACCTGGCGCGCCGCCGTGACGAACCGGACGTTCGTCGTCCACTACCTGCAGATGCTCGCCGCGATGATCGTCGGCATGGTCGTGCTCGGGCCGCTGTCGATGCTGCTCGGCGACAGCGCCGGGGCCGAGGTGCGGACGCTGCTGATGGCCACCTGGATGACCGCCGGGATGGCGGCCTGGATGGCGTGGCGCCGCCATCCCTGGCCGGGGATCGTCGAGATGGGCCTGGCGATGTACCTCGCCTTCGCGGTGCTGTTCCCCCTGCACTGGCTCGAGCAGCTCTCGGCGGACGGGCTGATGGTCGTCGGCCACGTCCTCATGCTCCCGGCCATGCTGATCGCAATGCTGCGCCGCCGCGAGGAGTACCTCGCCGCGCACTGACGCCGTCGCCGCCCTCACTCGCGTACCCCGGGGCATCCAAGATTTCGAGAAGTAGTGGAGGTGCGATGAACACCACCAACGAAGCCACCACGGGCTCGACCGGCCGCCGGCGCCCGCGGACCCCGACGTGGTTCGCCCGCGGCTGGCCGAGCGCGGCCGGCATCGTCTTCGCTGCGTTCGTCGCATTCGGGTCCGGGACCGCCGCCGGCTATACCGACGTAGCGCCTGTTGTCACCGCATCCGCTTTCGTCTACCTCGGAGCCGCGGCACTCCAGCGGCGTGCGGCCGCGTGGCCGATGTTCTTGGTCAGCTTCGTGGTGATCACGATCGGTGTCACCGTTCCCGGCTTGGCCCCGTCGTGGTCGTCGTGGTGGATGCTCGGCATTGCCGCGGTCCTGGCGGCGTACGGTCTGGCCCGAGGTGCGCTGCGTCCGCCGTGGGGTGTCCCGCTGCAGGCCGGGGCGATGGTTGTGTGCGCCGCCGCCGCGATCACCGCCGTCAACGCGGACGCGAGGTGGGCAGGGCTGGTGGTCAGTGCTGGCCTGCTCGCGCACGCAGCCTGGGACATCTACCACCACCGCGTCGAGCGGGTCGTCGCACGCTCGATGGCCGAGTTCTGCGCGGTGCTGGACACCCTCCTCGCACTCGTGGTCCTCGGGGTGACGCTCACCCGGTGAACCGGAAACGGGTGGGCGCTCGCTCCAACTCGCCCGCGCCGTCCGACGCTAGCCCGGGAAAGCGCAACGAGCGATGCCGCTTCCACGCGCTGCGCATTGCGTTCAGTCTCGATGGCACCTATCGGCCCGTCGCGTTCTTCCTGCCGCGCGGCAACGATCTCTATTGGGGATCGTCCACAACCGCCCGGTACACCGATCCCGCCCGGGTCGACATGTTCGAATTGTCCGAGCGGCTGAAGGCGTGGCGTCGACGGATAGACCCGGCCGCTGCCGAATCCGAGCTGCCCGTCTTGGTTGTGTTGCCGGATGATCTCACTGGCAGATCGCCAGCTGGGTCATCTCGACGGTGAGAGGGTCGTGGTGTTCGCCGTTGCTGCCCACGTCGTGTCCGGCGCGGGTTTTGCCGGTGCCTGC
Source organism: Pseudonocardia sp. (assembly GCA_035489915.1). GTDB lineage: Bacteria > Actinomycetota > Actinomycetes > Mycobacteriales > Pseudonocardiaceae > Pseudonocardia. Next base: position 4,643 of record DATHIT010000920.1, read on the forward strand.
TCGTTGGCGCGTGACGCGAAGCTGCGCAGCCGCAGGCTGTTGGCCACGACGAATGCCGAGCTGAACGCCATCGCGGCGCCGGCGAGCATCGGGTTGAGCAGGCCGGCGGCGGCCAGCGGCAGAGCGGCCACGTTGTAGGCGAACGCCCAGAACAGGTTGCCTTTGATGATGGCCAGGGTGCGCCGTGACAGCCGGATCGCATCAGCGGCCGCGCGCAGGTCACCGCGGACCAGCGTGATGTCGCTGGCTTCGATGGCGACGTCGGTGCCGGTGCCCATGGCCAGGCCGAGGTCGGCCTGAGCCAGCGCCGCGGCGTCGTTGACCCCGTCGCCGACCATGGCCACGACCTTGCCCCGCGCCTGCAGCTGCTTCACGATGTTGACCTTGTCGGCGGGTAGGACCTCGGCGATCACGGTGTCCGGCCCGGGATCGATACCGACCTGGGCCGCGACGGCCGCGGCGGCCGCGGCGTTGTCACCGGTGAGCAGGACCGGCGTCAGCCCCAGCCCCCGCAACTGAGCGATGGCCTGCGCCGAGGTGGGCTTGACGGTGTCGGCGACGACCAGCACGGCGCGGGCGGCGCCGTCCCAGGCAACCGCGATCGCGGTGCGACCCTGCTGTTCGGCGGCGGCCTTGACCGCGGACAGTTCGGGGGTGAGCGGCTGGCTCCACTGCTCCAGCAAGGCCGACCGGCCCACGAGCACGGCGTGGCCGTCGACGACGCCCTGAACCCCGAGCCCGTCGATGTTGGTGAACTCCTCCACGCCGGGGAGTGCGCCGAGGCGCTCGGTCGCGCCGCGGGCGACGGCGGCCGCGATGGGGTGTTCCGAGGCGTTCTCCAGCCCGCCGGCCAGCCGCAGGACCTCGGCCTCATCGACGCCCTCGGCCAGGTGCACGTGGAGCAGGGACATCTGTCCGGTGGTGACGGTGCCGGTCTTGTCCAGCACCACGGTGTCGACCCGGCGGGTGGACTCCAGCACCTCTGGCCCCTTGATCAGGATGCCCAGCTGGGCGCCGCGGCCGGTGCCGACCAGCAGCGCGGTTGGGGTGGCCAGGCCGAGCGCGCAGGGGCAGGCGATGATCAGCACGGCCACCGCTGCGGTGAATGCCGCCGCGGCACCGGCGCCGGCGCCGAGCCAGAACCCGAGGGTCGCGCCGGCGAGGGCGATGACGATCGGGACGAACACCCCGGAGATCCGGTCGGCCAACCGCTGGACCGCCGCCTTGCCGTTCTGCGCGTCCGCGACCAGGCGCGCCATCTGGGCGAGCTGGGTGTCGGTGCCGACCCGGGTGGCCCGCACGACTAGGCGGCCGCCCGCGTTGACGGTGGCGCCGACAACGGCGTCGCCGGGCCGAACCTCGACTGGCACCGACTCGCCGGTCAACATGCTCGCGTCGACAGCGGAGGAACCGTCCTCGACGACGCCGTCGGTGGCGATCTTCTCCCCGGGCCGGACGACGAACCGGTCGCCGACGGCGAGCTCGTCGGTCGGGATCCGGGCTTCGGCCCCGTCACGGAGCACCGCGACGTCCTTGGCGCCGAGTTCGAGCAGCGCGCGCAGGGCGGCGCCGGCACGGCGCTTGGAGCGGGCCTCGAAGTACCGGCCGGCCAGGATGAACGTGGTGACCCCGGCGGCGACCTCCAAGTAGATGTTGGCCGCGCCGTCGCTGGGGGAGATGCTCAGCTCGAAGGGGTGGGTCATGCCGGGCACGCCGGCGGTGCCGAACAGCAGCGCGTACAGCGACCAGGTGAACGCCGCGAGCACGCCCATCGAGATCAGGGTGTCCATCGTGGCGGTGCCGTGGCGCAGGTTGGCCCAGGCGGCGCGGTGGAAGGGCCATGCCGCCCAGACGACCACCGGGCCGGCGAGGGCGAGGGAGATCCATTGCCAGTAGGTGAACTGCAGCGCGGGGATCATCGCCATGGCGATGACCGGCACCGCCAGCACGACGCTGATGATCAGTCGCTGGCGCAGCGCCCGCGTCGGGTCGGCCTCCTCCTCGGCTGTGTTGTCGGCCCCGCTGTCGGTGTTGGCCGGTCGGGGCAGCCGCGCGGTGTAGCCGGCGGCCTCGACCTGGGCCAGGAGAGTGGCGGGGTCGACGCCGCCCGGAGCGCTGACCCGGGCCTTCTCGGTGGCGTAGTTGACCGTCGCGGTGACCCCGTCGAGCTTGTTGAGCTTGCGCTCGATCCGGTTCGCGCAGGATGCGCAGGTCATGCCGCCGATCGCGAGTTCGATGTCGGTGACGGGGGCGCCCGAGGGCGCGGTAGTGGTACTCATCGTCGGACCTCCTTCTGCGATCAGTGGCCGTGGCCGTCGTCGGGTTGTGCAGCGGGAGGCGTGGCCACCGCCGCCGGCCCGGTGGCGGGCGCGCTGGTGGCGGCGGTGCCTGCCGTCGGCACGGTGAACTCCGCGGTGCGCACGACGCCGCTGTGCTGGAAGTCCAGGAACAGCCGGTAGCCACCCGCGGTGGGCACCTGGGCGACGAACTCGATCCGGGGCCCGGGCGGCGTCACGCCGTCGCCAGGAGACCCCTCGGGGTGTACATGCAGATAGCCCAGGTCGCCCTCACGCAGCGCGACGAGGTGGCCGTAGGCGGCGAGGTAGGGCTGCAGGTCGGTGACCGGCTGCCCGTCCTTGCTGACCGTCAGCGTGATCGGGGAGGCCCGTCCTGGCACGAGGTCGCCGCCGAGCTCGACGGTGTATCCGTCGACCCGAGCCGTGCGGCTCGGCGCGTGCGCGACCGGCTCGAACGCGCCGGGTGCGGACAGATCCACGCCGAGTGTGGTGCGCTGGCCCCCGGTCGGGGTGAAGTCGGCGAACGCCCGGTAGGAGCCCCCCGCCGGCAGGGTCAGCGGCACCGACCAGGTGCCATCAAGCGCCATCTCGGGGTGCACGTGCTGGAAGCCGGTGGTGTCGCGGCGCACGACGATCAGGTGCATCCGCTTGTCGTGCTCGACGTCGAACGCGGTGACCGGGGCGCCGTTTGGTCCGGTGATGGTGAAGGCGAAGGTTTCGGGAGTTCCCGGGGTGAGCGTCGGGTCGGTGGGCGTGAGGGTGTAGCCGCCCCTGCTCGACGCCAGCCCGCCGGGCTGGTCACTCGCGGCCCCCGCGACGGTGCCGATGTGGGCGTCCCCGTGCCCGGCGCCCTCAGCGCCGGGCACCCCGCCGTGCCCGCTGGACGCGGCCACGGGGGCGAGGGGACCGACAGCGGATCCGGTCGCCCAGCCGCCCGCGACGAGCAGGGCGAGCGCCGCACCGTATGCGGAGAGCTTCGCTGCAGTGTTCATGTTCGAGTCCTCGGTAGGACAACGTTGCTGTCCTGGTGTCGGTGTTCGGCGATGCGGCCCTAAGCGGCCGCGAGTCGGTAGCCGGCTTCCTCGACGGCGGCGCGGACGTCCGCCTCGGCGACCGGGGTCGTGCTGGTGACGGTGACCGCGCCGGTGGCCAGGTCCGCCGCGACGTCCGTGACGCCGTCGATCTCGCTGATCTCCTCGGTGACCGAGGCGACGCAGTGCGCGCAGGTCATCCCGGTGACGGTGTAGGTGGTCTCGCTCATGTCGGAGTGCGGTTCCTTCCTGGTGTTCTGCTCGGCGGTGTCAGGACCTGACCAGGCGCGCAATCGCGGCGCTGGCCTCGGCGACCTTCTGCTCGGCCACGGCTCCGCCCTCAGCGGCGGCCTGGGTGACGCAATGCTTGAGGTGCTCATCCAGCAGCCCCAGCGCCACCGCCTCCAGGGCCTTGGTGGCAGCGGAGACCTGGGTGAGCACGTCGATGCAGTACTGATCGTTCTCGATCATCTTTGCGATGCCGCGAACCTGTCCCTCGATGCGGTGCATCCGCTTGAGGTAGGCGTCCTTATCGGCGGTGTAGCCGTTCATTCGTCCTCCCGGAGTGGCCCCAGCAACAATACCCTAGGGGGGTACCCTACTGCCAGTGGTCGCGCCATTCGGGTATCCCGGGCGCTCGGCCGCAGTCGCCGGAAGACGGATCTGCGCTGGTCACAGCGATGTTCGCTCCTCCCGGTCCCGGCGCCCAGGTGTTATTTACGGGCTCGCTATACATATACCCCGTGTTGGTATGCGCTACAACTACGGCCGGGGGGTATGTGACGGGACGGGCAATGATGCCGGACAGATGGCGGATCGGGCTCCATCGCCGCCCTACCGTTGGCCGCCCCGGGCCGGTGCGCGATGGCTCTCCGCCCGGTAGTCCTGGTCGGCGACAGCCCGCGGCGACGCGGCTTCACCACTTACCGCCGACACCACCGATCAATGACAAGCCGACATCCAGCGACGTCGAGGACTCTCCGATGAGCGATCCACACGCCCCTCACCACCGAGACCACTCGGAGGCTGACCCCACACTGTCGAAGAGGGGCGGCTTCTGCTCGGTGCCCTGGTCCACCGCGGCCTCGGCGACGCTGCACTGCCTGACCGGCTGCGCGATCGGCGAGGTGCTGGGCATGGTCATCGGCACCAGCCTCGGCCTGCACAACGCGGCCACGGTGATCCTCTCGGTGGCCCTGGCGTTCGTGTTCGGCTACGCCCTGACCATGCGCGGCGTGCTGCGCGCGGGGCTCAGCTTCGCCTCGGCGCTCAAAGTCGCCCTGGCCGCGGACACTGTCTCCATCGTCGTCATGGAAATCCTGGACAACGCCGTCATGGTCGGTGTCCCCGGAGCCATGGACGCCGGTATCACCAGCGTGCTGTTCTGGGGCGCACTGGCATTCTCCCTGCTGGTCGCGTTCGTGCTCACCACACCGCTGAACCGATGGATGATCAGTCGAGGCAAAGGACATGCTGTGGTCCACCGCTACCTCCACTGAGCTACCGCTGCCTACTGCCGGCACCGCTGATCCCGAGGAAATGCAACCGCCAGCGTGTGCCGGGGGGCGGCCGTTCCTTGTCCCGACCTCGCGTCGGTGGGTAGCCGCGCCCAGCCTCCACTGCCACCAGAGACATCGGATCGGGAGGCTCACCGGCGCGGGTACAGTCGCGAACGTGCCGGGCCGGACGCGCAAGCCGCTGCATCAGTGGCTGCTGATCATCGCGGTCGCGGCCGGTCTGATCGGCATGCACAACCTCGTTGTTCCCGCGACGTCGGCCCACGATCCGCGGCCGCACACCGCGGGGACAGCGCCGACTCACGTGGACATGGCCGGGGCGCTAGTGGGTACGACAACACCCGGCGCCGTACCGGTGGGCACCGGGGCAAGCCTCCTTGGGTCGGTGGATCGGGTTGTGGACGCGCGCGCGGCGACCAGCGAGGCGGCCGACCCGGTGTCGGTGAGCACGTCGGGTTGCTGCTCGTGCATGGGCGCCATGATGGGACATCCCTGTCAGGCGGTGCTCAGCACAGACGCGCAGCTAGAGGCCGCGGCGATACTCCTCGCGGCGACAACGGCGTCACACGATGCGCCCCAGGCCATGGCCGTTGGGTTGGCTAGCCCGCTCCCGGCACGTAGCCCACCGAGCAGTGGTGTTCGGTTCTCCCAGCTCGGCGTCTGGCGGCGCTGATCAGTCACTGATGTCTCAGTGACCACATCAGCAGCTCCGTAGACGCAGAGGAAAGCACCATGACCACGCGCACCGTCGCGACCCGCATCGCCGCCATCACCGCCGCTCTGACCGTGAGCGCGGTCCTGGCCGGATGCGGTACCAACACCAGCCCAACCGGCAGTGCACCGCCGGCCACCAGCAGCGGCACGGCCGCGGTGGCGCAGGCCCATAACCAGGCCGACATCACCTTCGCCCAGTCCATGATCCCGCACCACGCCCAGGCCGTGTCGATGTCCAAGCTCGCCGCGCAGCAGGCCAGCTCACCCCAGGTCAAGGACCTGGCCGCCCGGATCGAGGCTGCTCAGCAGCCCGAGATCGACCAGATGAGTGGCTTCCTGCGAGCCTGGAACGCCCCGGTGCCCGACACCAACGACTCGAGCATGGGCGCGATGAGCGGCATGAATCACGGCGACATGAGCCAAAACAGCATGCCCGGGATGAGCCAGGGTTCCGACGGCGGCATGCCCGGGATGATGTCCCAGCAGCAGATGCAACAGCTCAGCCAGGCCCACGGCGCCGCGTTCGACACGATGTTCCTGCAGATGATGATCGGTCACCACCAGGGCGCGGTCACCATGTCCAAGACCGAACTGGCCGAAGGGGAAAACCCCGACGCCAAGACCTTGGCCCAGAACATCATTGACGCCCAGCAGCGCGAGATCACCGAGATGCAGACCCTGCTCGCCCAGGGGTGAGCCTGCGGTAAATGCTGCCGGGTCGGCCGGGGCTTGTCCCGTTCCGCCCACGGCCATTGCGGCCGGTCGTCCGGCCCGGCAGCCACATCCACACCTACTTCCCCTGCCGTCCAGCAGGAGATTCCACCTTTGGCGGCCGGCTCGGCCCGCGCCCACGGTGTCGCCGCGGGACCGCGCACGCCCCCAGACACGCAAGGATGATCATGCGCCGCTGGTTCAAGTCCAGGTCCACCACAGTGATCGCGGCCGTGCTCGTTGCACTGAGCGCCGCCGCGCTGGCCGCTGGCTGCTCGACCCCCGCCCCTCAGTCACCGGGTTCGTCGCCACCCGCACCCTCACCGGCCCCGAACGACGGAATGAACGGGATGGCGGGCATGCCGATGGAGTCCGGGAACGGCCTCGCTGACACCGTGAATGGCTACACCCTGGCCCTGCGCACGCCCCCCCGCCGCCACTCCGGCAACCGCAACCACCTACGTCATCACCAGCCATGGCAAGACGGTCACGGCGTTCGATCCCGAGCAGACCAAGCTCATGCACTTCTACCTCATCCGCTCCGACCTGTCCGGGTTCCAGCACGTGCACCCGAGCATGAGTCCCGACGGGACCTGGTCGGCGCCCACCACCGCAGTGACCCCCGGCGCCTACCGCATCTATGTGCAGTTCGTGCCCCACGCTGACGCCGCTGGTGGGGCGCTGACCCTGTCCACACGCGTGACAGTCCCCGGGATGAACGAGACCGCGCTGGCGCCGCTACCTCCGCCCAGCCCCAGTACGGAGGTCGACGGCTACAGCGTCGCGCTAGATGGCGCCCTCGCCGCCGGCCGCGAGGTACCGCTGAGGATCACCATCACCAAGAACGGGCAGCCCGTCACCGACCTGCAGCCCTACCTCGACACCTACGCCCACGTCACCGCGATCCACCAGGGCGACCTGGCGTTCGCTCACCTGCATCCCGACGGCGCAGTCTCCGGTGATCACGGCGGACCCACCCTCACCGTGCACGCCCAGCTACCCGAGCGCGGCAACTACCGAATGTTCATCCAGTTCCAAACCGACGGCGCCCTGCACACCGCCGCCATCACCGTGCCCACTCGGTAACCGACCGAACCCCGCCGGAGACGAGATGAGACGCATGTTTGGGGATCTTCACGCTGGCCGGCTTTGCGGTGTGCACCGGAGACCGAGCAAGTCGGGGGAGCCGGGGACTCTGTCGGTGCCCGCCGGGAACCATAGGCACCCGCGTCGCCCGAGCGCGCGGCGATCTGAATCAGGCACTGGAACGCCGCGCAGCGCGGCGCACAGAGATCGAGGCGCGGCCAGATGCGACGGACTAACCCCAGCGGCAGGCGGGAACTGGAGCCGCGTTTCCCCAGGAAAACAGCAGACGCCTCATCGCGGCCGCTCCGCCACGAGCGTTGATGGGTTTCACGGGGATCAGGTGGTGCCGCTGCATGGAGCGGCGTCCCTCCGTGCGGAGCCGCCTGATCGCGTGCGAATGAGAGGTCCGCGCGTCCTGACCCCGCCGGGCAGTCTCCTCCTACAGCGCCTTCCCTACCGTTCGATGTGACAGCGCACTGATGCGCGCCGCACTTGATGTGCGGTACAACTGATGTATGGCGCATCAAATGGGTGGTGAGGACGCCAACCCGTCAGCGGCTCAGCTGCAGCACGAGCTGATGGGCTTCATCCGCGCGTTTGGACTGCTCTCCACCGACCGGACACCGTGCGGGCAGGTGATGGCGCCCTCTGATGCGCACGCTCTCACCGAGATCGCCGACGGTGGACTGAGTCAGCGCGAACTCGTCGACCGGCTCCATCTCGACCGCAGCTCGGTAAGTCGTCTGGTCGACCGGCTCGTCTCCCGGGCCTGGGTGCAGCGGGCCGAGGAAAGCGCCGACCGACGCACCGTGCGCCTGGTAGCCACTCCGGCAGGTCAGCGCGTCGCGGCCAGCATCGCCCAGTCACGGGGCCGACGGTTCAACGCCCTACTGGATGCGATCCCCGCGGAGCGGCACAGCGAGATTCTCGACGCCATACGACTGCTCACCAAGGCAGCGCACGCCGACGGAGGATGACATGGCCACAAGCACGGCACGCAGACACCGGATCCGCATCGCACTCGCGGCGGGCGGCATCATCGTCGCCGCCGCGGTCGCCATCACCGTCGAGGCGAACTCGGCCACCGCCGACTCCGGCCGCGAGCAGGTCATCGGCGAACGCGGCGCCGAAGTCATGCCCTTTGACCTCGACGCCACCACGCACCGGTTCGAACCAATACTCAACGGTGGCCTGCAGACCGTCACCGCCGACACCCCCACCGACCGCGAGCAGATCGACCTGATCCAACAACACCTCCGCGAGGAAGCCACCGCGTTCACCCGCGGCGAGTTCGACGACCCCGCCCGCATCCATGGGACCGATATGCCCGGCCTTACCACCCTTCAAGCCAACGCGAACCGAATCGACATCACTTACCAATCCCGGCCCGACGGCGGCGAAATCCGCTACACGACCAACGACCCGGCGCTGGTCACCGCCTTGCACAACTGGTTCGCTGCGCAACGCACCGACCATCAAGGACACGGCGGCTAAGCAGCGCATTCTTGAGCGACCCCGGCCGGGCCAGCGGAAACGAGCACACCGCGGGCGCCGCCGCTCGATGCCTCGCCCAGGAGCGCCGATCGAGATAGGAGGCGAACGTGCATCCGCTCGTGGATGATCGAGCGCGCGGTCGCCGTTGGGTCCCTCGACGATGCTGAGTATGCGAGAAGGGCCTGGTAAGTCTCCGCGTGGAGGTTCAGGTCAGCCGACCGCCTCGTTCGCGGGCCTGGGATCGCCTCCGGCGCCTGAGGATGACCGTCACCGCGATGACCTTCGCCGCGACCGCCACGACGAGGACCGCCAGGAGGGTGTCGGCGGCCCAGCCTGCCCATGGCGAGGCCAGCACGCCCGCACCCAGCGCCACGTGTACCCCGACGGCCACGGCGACGGCCGTGATGGGGACGATCATCCGCAGAGTCATCGCCACTCGCACCTGGGTTGGTGCCTCGGGGCTCGCGGCGCCGGTCTCCGGGCTCGCTGCATCGTTGGACGAGGTTGAGCCAGTGGCCGAGGTGGTGCTCGTGGTGGTTGGAGGCGCCGCGGCCGGACCGGGAGGCGCATCGCTGGCGCACGCCGTCACCAGCAGCCACGTACAGGCCACGACTGCGGCAAGAGCAATCCGTCGGTGATCGCGGGTCGGACGTGTCGCGGGTAGGTGTCGCCTGATGAACATGATCCGACTCCTGAATTGAGGCTGTGTCTACACTGCGGCTCGCCCGTATCTGGTGAAGCCCGGCGCTCTCCGTCACTGAATCTTTATCGAACTGCCTTCCTGTCTTCCGTGATCAGTGCGCCGGCGCGGGTTCCGCCGAGCGGGGCGTGCCGGGCCGTAGCTGGACTCGACGCAGCAGTTGCGCGTTGAGCGCCACGACGATGGTGGAAAGGCTCATGGCCACCGCCCCGGCGGCGGGGGGTAGTACGAACCCGACGCCGGCGAGCACGCCCGCGGCCAGTGGCACCGATAGCACGTTGTAGCCGGTGGCCCAGGCCAGGTTCTGCCACATCTTGCGGTAGCTGGCCTGGGACAGCCGTCGCGTGGCGAGCACGCCGCGGGGGTCGTCGGAGGCGAGCACCACGCCGGCGGACTCGATAGCCACATCAGTGCCGGCGCCGATCGCGATGCCCACGTCCGCCCGGGCCAGGGCCGGTGCGTCGTTGACCCCATCGCCCACCATGGCCACCCGCAGGCCCCGCTGTTGCAGCTCGGCGACCTTGCCGTCCTTGTCGGCGGGCAGCACCTCGGCGAACACCTCGTCCACCCCGAGCTCGGCGCCGACCGCGGCGGCCACATTGCGGGCATCTCCGGTGATCATGACGACCCGGACGCCGGCCGCCTGCAGCTCGCGAACCGCCTCACGTGACTGCGGCCGTATCTCATCGGCCAGCGCCAACGCTCCGACCGGTTGCCCGTCGCGGACCACATACAGCACCGATGCGCCCTGCTCGGCCAACTGGCCCAGCTGCTCGTCGAGCGTGGCCGGGGCCGCTAGTCCGAGCTCGCGGAGCAGCGCTGGGCCGCCGACCGCGACCTCGCGCCCGGCCACCGTGGCGCGGACCCCGCGACCGGTCAGCGACCGGAACCCGGTCGCGGTGGGTACGGCCGTCGCGGCCCGTCCGGCCGCGACGATGGCTCTGGCCAGCGGGTGTTCGGAGTCGGACTCGGTGGCGGCGGCCAGGGCGAGCACCTCGGTCGGGGTGACTCCGGCGACGGCGGCGGTACCGACCACGGCCGGCTCACCCCGGGTCAGCGTGCCGGTCTTGTCGAACAGCACGGCGTCCACGGTGCGCATCCGCTCCAACGCCAGCCGGTCTTTGACCAGGATGCCCGCCTTGGCCGACATCGAGGTAGAGATCGCGATGACCAGCGGGATGGCCAGGCCAAGCGCGTGCGGGCACGCGATCACCAACACGGTCACGGTCCGCTCGACAGCCGCCGACAGATCACCCAGCGCGGCCCAGACCACAAAGGTGATCACTCCGGCGAGGGCGGCGAAGTAGAACAACACCGCGGCGGCCCGATCGGCCAGCGCCTGGGTGCGGGATCGTGAGCCCTGCGCCTCGGCGACCAGGCGCTGGATGCCGGCCAGCGCGGTGTCCTCGCCGAGGGCCTCTACCTGTACCCGGATCGCGGAGTCGGTGGCCACCGTGCCGGCCACCACCCGATCGCCCTCGGCCCGGAGCACTGGCCGCGACTCGCCGGTAACCATGGATTCGTCCACCTCGGCGGATCCGTCGCGGACCGTGCCGTCCGCCGGCACCCGCCCGCCGGAGCGGACCAGCACCACGTCGCCGACAACCAGCTCAGACAGTGGCACGGGGGTGATCGCGCCGTCGTGATCCACCCGCTCGGCCGTGTCAGGGAGAAGCTCGGCGAGCGCGGCCAACGCCCCGGAGGCTTGGCCGAGCGCCCGCATCTCCAGCCAGTGGCCGAGCAGCATGATCACGACCAGCAGCGCGAGCTCCCACCAGAAGTCAAGCATCAGCCCGCCGACACCGAGCGTGGTCAACGCACTCGCCACCGCGGCGACCGTGATCGCCAACGCGACCAGCGTCATCATCCCGGGGCGGCGGCTGCCCAGTTCGCTGATCGCGCCGGTGAGGAAGGGCCAGCCGCCGTAGAAGTAGAGGATGGCGCCGAGCACGGGCGGTATCCAGGCGAGCCAGCCAGGCACGTGATAGCCGAGCAGCTCGGCGACCATGTGACTGGTGAACACCACCGGCACCGCGAGCGCCAGACTCAGCCAGAACCGATCGCGGAACATCGCGGCGTGATCACCATGGCCGGCGTGCCCGTGCGGCCCGTGGCCCCCGTGTCCACCGCTGTGATCGCCACCGTGCGGCTCGGCATGCGCCGCCTCGGCGGTGCCCGCCCGGTGCGGAGTGATCGGGTGGTCGTGGTTCATGACATCTCTCCCAAAGTCAGTGGTGATCAGGCGGCTGGGGCCGCGGGCGCCGGCTCCAGGCCGGCGACCAGGTTGAACGAACCGGTGAGCTGGTTGAGCGCGACCAGGCCGACCACGTCGGCGAGCAGGCGGTCGCTCCAGCCATATGCGCGCAGCTGCGCGATGTCGGCATCGGTGATGGCGCTCGGCTCGGCGAGCACACGCACCGCGTACGCGATCAGCGCGGCCTCGCGCGCGTCGGTGGCGGTCACTTGGCGGGCCAGCTCAATGTCGGTCTCGCTCAGCCCCACCGATCGCCCGGCGGCGGCGTGCGCGGCCAAGCAGTAGGCGCAGCCGATCCACTCCTGCACCGCCAGCGAGATCTTCTCGCTCAGCGGGCGCGGCACCGCCACCCGCTTCATCGCCCGCGACAGCTCCAGGTAGCCACGCAGTACGGCCGGGGAGTGCGCCATGGTGCGCGCCATCCCCCCGGCGTCGCCATGCCTGTCAATGATCTCCGTGAGCAGCGCGCCGGCGGCCGAGGGCGCCTGCTCGGGGTCGAGTGGGCGAAGACGTACCATCTCGGTCCCTTCTCAATTCGGTTCTACCCGGTACCCGTAGGGGGTATCTAGTTCACACGCTAGCACTAGCTGCGCGGAGTTCAACAAGGATCAGTCGAACGGCCCAATACGGGGTAGGGGTATCAGTGGCCTTGGGGCGCCGGGCAGCCTCAGCGTGCCGAGAAACCTGTCACCTCACACGACCTGCAAGTAGTCGTGGATGATTCCGGCGAGGCGATCGGTCGCAGGGTCGCTGGGTGCAACTCCGCTCGGTGGACGGGGGGCGAGTCGACTGCGGTGGCCAATGACCGAGGAGCAGCTCAGCGAGCTGCATCAAGCGATCCACGGCGTCGCCGCAGTCTGGGTCGAGGTCGGGATGGTTGAGCACGGAGGCGTACCGGTTGGCACCGGCGATGCTGAGTCCGAACAGGTCACAGATGCGGCGGACGTCTCCGCCGGTGGCGTGCACTTGGTGCAATCCTGCTCGTCAATCTTTCCGGGCACGTAGTCGTGGACCTGGGTGAAGCCGAGCGCTTCGAGCCGGTACGCGGCTCGTGGGCTCATGTCTCAAAGGCCGTCCCAGCAGTAGACGACACCGGTCGCCGGTCCAGGCCGGCCGTGGTGGTGGCGTCGAGCGTCTTGAGCGGGATGTTGAGCGCGCCGGGTTGGTGTATTTCGTCGTACTCCTCGGCTGGGAGCACCTCGACGAGCCCGCACCCTCGTCGAGCAGCGTGCGCAGGACGGGCAGGGTGGTCACACTCGCGTGGCTGTCCATCCCAGCTCGATCATTGCTTGGGTCACAGGCGAGTGTTGATGAGCCAACCACACGATGAGGCCGGCCATGGTCGCCTCGACCGACAGTGGGAGCGCCTCGGTCGGCATGCTCTCCTCGACAAACGTTGGCGGCTGGGCTACTACCGGCTCCTTATGCTATGCGCGTGCCTCAGTTCAGGATCTCCCAGGCGGCCGGGCTTTTGGGAGTCAGTGATGACACGGTGCGCCGTTATGTCGAGACCGGGGCTTTGCCGGCGACCAGGGATGCCTCGAAGCGTTTGGTGATCGACGGCGTGCTGCTGGCCGAGTTCGCCCGCGCGCACTCCGCGGCGGCGCCCGACTCTTCCGCGGTACAGCGCTCGGCGCGAAACCAGCTTGTCGGGCTGGTTACTTCAGTCGTCGCCGACAAGGTAATGGCCCAGGTCGAGATGCAGTGTGGCCGGAGCCGCGTGGTGTCGTTGATGAGCACCGAAGCGGTGCAGGATCTGGGCCTGGCGCCCGGCTCGCTGGCTGTGGCGGTGATCAAGTCGACCAACGTGACGCTCGAGATCCCCACGCCACAGTGACCCGTGCTGGCGAGCGACGGATCGCAAGGGCCTTCGCGGGTCTTGGCTCTGCTCAGCCTCTGGCGGCTGTGGTCTTCGCGCGTAGGAGCTTGCGGTGGGTGAGCAGCAGCAGTGTCGAGCGCCAGAGCCCGAGTTGGCGGATGAGCGAGAGGGTGTCGCTTGCCGCCCAGTCCTCGATGATCTTGTCGTCGTCGCCGAATCTGCTGATGACGATCCCCCACAATTTCACTGGTCGCCCCCGATGTGTGCCGGTAAGCGTCCAGCGGGACACGACGCGTTGTTCGTCGCTGACTTGTTCCTCGACGTGGAAGCGCAGGTCGGGGAACAGTTGGCGGTAGAGCGCGACGGATCGGCGTGCCCCTTTAATGCCGTGGTATTCGAAGTCGTTGACGTGGTCGACGAACTGGGGGCTGTAGACCTCCTCGATGCTCTCGAGCTCACGTCCGGAGCAGACCCGTTCCAGGGCTCGTCGGGCCTGGTCGGGCCTGCTCATGGGCCTAGATTAGCCGGCCGCGGGGTTGCCGCCCGTTGAGCGAGCAGCCAGGTGAATGGCTGGACCGCCCCGGAGGGTGTGTGGTGTTCCTCGCGTTCGGTGGCCAGGGCGGTGAAGCCTTGGCCGAGGCGTTCGGTGAGTGAGTCGGGGCTGTAGCGGGCCGCAGGCAGCCCTGAGCATTGTTGCGGGCCGTCGGGGGCGAACGCGCCGATCACGACACGTCCGCCGGGCTCGACCGCGGTGGCGAGCACGTCGAGGTAGCGCTGCTGATCGGCCGGATTGGTGAGGAAGTGGAACACCGCCCGGTCGTGCCAGAGCCGGTAGGTGCGCTCGGGTTGCCAGCTCAGCGCGTCGGCCAGCAGCCAGGTCACCTGCCCGGCGGCTGAGCCGAGGCGTTGTTGGGCGTAGTTGAGTCCGATTTGGGATATGTCCAGCACGGTTAGGTCGGCGAACCCCTGCCCGAGCAGGGCATCCACCAACGGCGCCGAGCCGCCGCCGACGTCGATGAGGCTTTCGGTGGGCGCGGCGCCGGCCCGTTGGAGCATGCGCAGCGACATCATGGACTGGTCTTGATGCCAGCTGCGGGTCGAGTCGCCCTGGTCGTAAGCCTGGTCCCAGTGCGTCGCGTCAGTCTGCGGTCTGGCCGCCATGTCTCCCATCCTGCTCACCGGCGCAATACCCGACCTGGTCCCGCAGGGCGCGGGCAGGTTTCGATCCGCGCGGTGAGCGTGACTGCGGGTCGGTGATCTCCACCCGTGGCGCAGGCATTCGAAAGCTGAACCGTCAACCAAGCTCGTGGGGTCAGTGCGGGAGCGGCGCACCTGCAAACGCGAGGACTATCCCCACCGCGGCCGCGCTCAACAGGGTGAGCACCACGCCCCGACGCAGTGGGAGCAGGAGGACGGCGGCGCCGGCGAGGATGGCGTATTGCCAGGGCTGGGTCATTGCCGCCGCGAGGGGGATGGCCGAGCCCAGGATCGCGCCGATGGCGGCGGGTCCGGCGCCATCGAGGAACGCGCGAACGCGGCTGTTGCCTCGGAGCTGGTCGAAGTGGTGGGCGCCGAGCAGGACGAACGCGAAGGATGGGGCGAACGCGACCGCGGCGGCGAGTAGCCCGCCGCCGACTCCCGCCGCGGCGTATCCGACCACCGCGATCGTCTGTACGACGGGACCAGGGGTGATCTGGCCCAGTGCGACGGCGTTGAGGAACTGCGCCGCGCTCATCCAGTGGTAGTGGTCCACGGCATCGGCCTGCATCAGCGGGATGATCACGAACCCGCCGCCGTAGGACAACGCACCGACCTTCAAAGCAACCCACGACAGGGAAAGCAACGAGCCCACGCCCGCGGCACCCGCGGCAAGAATTGGAACTCCGACAAACCCATGCGGTGTGGTGTCCCGACGATTGTGCTGCGTGGCAAGTTCGGCCGCGCCGCAGCCGAGCAGGACCACCACCAGCCACGGACCGATGATCGCGGCGGCCACCGCTCCGGCCGCGAGATAGATCAACCAACGCAGCCGGCCGCCGTTGCGGGGGCGTTTCCAGCTTGCGGTGAGCAGAGTCCATCCGGCCTGTACGGCGACCGCGGCGACCGCGGCACCAGCACCCGCGCCGGCGCCTGCCACCCACCGAGGCGGCGAACCACTCAGGAACAGCGCCGCAAGCCCGAGGATCAAGATCAGGCCGGGCACAATGAACGCCACCCCGCCAACCACAGCCCCCGGTCGGCCCCGGACCCGCCAGGCGCAGAAGATCGCCAGCTGGGTGGACGCTGGCCCCGGCAGCAGGTTGCACGCGGCGATCGCATCTTCGAACTCGGCGGGTTCTAGCCAGCGCCGGCGCGTGACGCACAGCTCGCGCAGCAGCTTGATGTGTGTTGGCGGGCCGCCGAAGCCGATGCAACCAAGTCGGCCCCACTCGCGCAACACGGTCAGCAGCGTCGGTGGCGCCTGGCACGACACATCGTCGTGAAACTCATCGCCGGACTCCTCGTGGGACTCGTGGTGGGGGGTTGCGGGCGGGGTCACCTGGCGGGGTTGCTCAGTGCCCGGCCGGCTGGAACAGCTCGATCGGGTTGCCCGAGGGGTCCTCGATCAGAACCTGCGCTCCGCCAGGGCCAGTCACGATGTCGTTGCGGAAACTCAGTCCCGCGCTTCGCAGCCGGGCGACCTCGGCGTGAATATCGGTGACGATCAGATGGATACGGTTCCAGCCACCTGGCGCCGGCTGGCGCCCGTCAGGCATAGGCCGGCCCGCTGAGCTGGTCGACCCGCTCAACAGCAGCCGCAGATGGCCTCGGGTGACGTCGGCGAACGCGGGCGCGGCACTGGAGCGCAGCGTGAACCCGAGGTGGGTGGTGTAGAAGTCGATCGAGGTTTGCACGTCCTCGACCATGTATCGGACATGGACCAGGTCCGCGATGTCAGGGGGTGTGGTCACGATTCCTCCTGGATGGGGGTGTGTGCCAATACGCGGAGCAGGAACCCGATGCGGGTTTCCAACTTGGCCGCGGTGGCCTGGAAGGCGGGATAGGTCGCGGCGTCGGTGGCTCCGGTCGCGGCCGGGTCGGGGATGCTCCAGTGCACGAGTTCGGGGTGCCCGGGGAACTCGGGGCAGACCTCGCGAACTTTGTCGCAGAGGCTGATCACGTAGTCGAAGCGTTGCCCGGTGTAGACGCTGAGGTGTTTTGAGCGTTGAGCCCGCAAATCGATGCCGTGCTCAGCCATCACCCGGACCGCGTTCGGGTGCAGGTCTTTCGGATGGCTACCGGCGCTGACAGCCTCGAGCGTGGACGCGTGAGCCCGTAGCAGGGCCTCGGCCATTTGGGAACGGGCGCTGTTGCCCGTGCACAGAAACAGCACCCGAACACCGGTATTGGCCGCTGCGGCGCCGCCGGCCAGCGTCGTCTCGAGCTGCAGACCTGGATGCAGCGCCGCGCCGGCCGCGGCGAGCAGCTCGCCGCAGCGGGCGAGATCGGTGCTGTAGTAGGTGTCTCGACCATCAGCTGAGCTGCGCCGCGCCGACACGAGCCGTGCGCCGCGCAGCTTGCCGAGGTGGTAGGACACGAGGCTCTGCGGCTGCCCCACCAGGCCGGTGAGTTCCTGGACGTGCCGATCGCCGCGAGCCAACTCACCCAGCAACCGCCACCGCAACGGGTGCCCGGCGAGGCGCAGGAACTCCACCGACGACAACTCTGGGCCGCCCACTCGCACGTCCACGGGCAGGACATTACATCAAACCAGCTTGATGGACTAGGTTGGTCACGCCCGGCGAGGGACCTATCGCGGTCGGCGACAGGGCGGCCACCCGCTGCGGGGTACCGACTTCCTCAACGCCCCTCAGCAGGGCGACCCCAGCGAGGCTGAGCACATCGCGCACGGCGTCCGCAACCACCTGCTCGCCGCCCCAGCCAGGCCCGGTGAATCCACAGGGTGCTGGCGCACAGGCGCCGGCGCCGCCCGAGGCCGCCAGTGGCCCGCAGGGGCGTAGGTGGTCAGCTGGTGGGTTCCGCGCGATAGCCGAGGTCTTGGATCGTGGCGACGATCTGGGCTTGGGTGGCGCGCTGGTCGTGGGTGATGGCGCTGCGCCCTTTTTTGCTTGAGGTGCGGCTGGTGATGACTCCAGGCAGGTCGGCGAGGGCGTCATCGATGAGCAGGGCGCAGCTGCCGCAGTGCATGCCGTGCACGGTGAGCTCGAGGGTGGCGCTGGTCTCCGGTGGCACTCGTGGTCCCTTCAGCCTTAGTTGGCGGTGATTGTGCCGGTGTACATGCCCATGCCGCAGGCGTAGGCGAGTGTTCCTGCTTGCAGGGTGCCGACGTCGATGCGGCTCTCACCGCTGGTGGGCAGGATTTTCTGTATTCCGAGGTCGGGGACGGTGAAGGC
>DATHIT010000921.1:0-3412 GCA_035489915.1 Pseudonocardia sp.
GGTCGACGATCTGGCCCTGGTCGGAGATCACATACAAGCTGTTGTGCGGACGGTTCGGCGGGGTCAGGGGATGCGCGGACCCGAGCACGACCCACAGCTCGAGCTCCGCGGCCAACGCCATGATCTGCTCGAGTTCATCGCGTACCGCGGCCCAGTCGACCTGGGACCAGTCGGCGATCTGCTCCTTGGCATACCCCGACAACATGCCCTCGGGGAACTGGATCAGCCGCGCCTTCCCGGCCGCCGCCTTCTTCATCAGCGAACGGACCTTGGGCCCGTTCACCCGCGCATCATCACTGATAGCCGGCTGAGCAATACCGATCCGAATCCCCGTCATCGCCCCACCGTCTCAGGCTCCACAGACAGAACAACGACCGACCACACCCAAAGTCAGCGGCACAGGTCGGCTACTGGGCGTTCCAAAGTGCCTGTCCATCCCAGCCAACCGGGAAGCCCATGCTGTTCGTCGGTGACATTCCGGTCTCGGCAGGAAACTTGCGCACATGCGTCATCAGTGTGCGCGGCCAACTGTTGCCTGGGTCGATCTGCCGCAGCAGGTAGGCGGAAACCGCGAGGCTGGAGTACACCTTGTCGATGGGCACCTGGTTGGCCAGATGCAGCAGATCGGATCCAACCTGATGCTGGTTGAACTTTCGTATCTTGTAAGTCATCGACCGGTTCCAGAGTCGAGCGTGGTGTGCTGCCACGTTCCGCAGGTAGTTCACCGCCTCGAGCCAACCGCCGAGGAGAGGACCACCCTTGACGCCCAACTCCCGGGCAATCAAAGTCTGATCTTCTTGCCGCATCAGGTTGAAAAGGCGGACCAGTGCGCCGAACGTGAGAACTTCGACCGCGATCCAGACAGGCAGTTCCTCGTACTTGTGGAGGTTGTGGCGGAGGAAGTCCTCCTGGCCCGACTCTCGGATGGATCGCTCGTAGCCACTCAGCCAGACCTGATGGCGAGTGTCACTGGTCCGACGATCACGCCGCCGGGGCTGAACACAGACGCTTTCATTCAACGACGCGATGTTGAGATGGCCGAACTTGTCCCGGGCTCCCAGCACGTAGGAGATCTTGGTCCTCAAGCCGATTTCAACCGTCTCGACGGCGTCGAGCACGAGCAGGCGAAGTTTCCGATCGAACCGCCACAGACTTTCTACACCGCTGAATTCGGTGCCTGGTGTGATCGTCTCTGAGCGATAGTGAGTCGGGCTGGCCAGAGTCCGCTGGTCTCGGGGAAGCATTTCACGGAAGGGATAGACATAGGCAGACAGCCTGTAGTAGCCGACCGTCCTCAGGAGGCGCAGCGCTGCTTCCTCGTCGGAGACTTCAAGCCCGCGACCCTGGAGGAGCTTCAACTGTTCCTCGTAGGTGCGGTGAGGCTTGATGTAGGTGCCGGCCATCAAGCACTCCTCGGGGAAAAGAAAACCGGCCCTTGCAGTCGTGGTGACTAGCAGCGGGACCGGTGTTGATGGGACAACGATAGCGCAGAGTGTCGGCAGGGGGAGACCCTGTGTGCACAACCGAGCCCGGCTGATCTGTGCAGTCCCACCCGGGCAGACCCCAGCAAAAGCAAAAGTCCCGGTCGCTTGGACCGGGACTGCTTGAGACGCTGTGCGCGAGGGGGGAGTTGAACCCCCACGCCCTTTCGGGCACACGGACCTGAACCGTGCGCGTCTGCCTATTCCGCCACCCGCGCGCTGGCTGGGTTTGAGGCTCCTGGGAGGCTCATCTGCAACCGAGGAAGAAGATTAGCATGCCGATCGGGAGACTCTCACATTGCGGGTTCGGCCGAACCTCCCGATACGATCGATCGTCGTACCAGTGTGCCCACCGCACACCGGTGGGCGTGGCGTACGGCGCGCCGTCTGCCGGCGCCGTACGGCAAGCACGATCGTTGGGTCCAGCCGACGACCGACCGTGGAGGAGGACGCGTGCGACCGCTGCAGCGCTTCGAACGACGCCTCGAGGGCATCGTGAGCGGGGTCTTCGCGCGCGCGTTCAAAGGTGACGTGGAGCCGATCGAGCTGGCCGCCGCCCTCAAGCGTGAGATCGACAACACCGCGCGGATCCTGTCCAGGGACCGCCGGCTGGTGCCGAACCACTTCACCATCGAGCTCGGCCCGGACGACTTCGAGCGGCTGAACGCCTACGGGCGGACGCTGAACCACGAGCTCGCCAATGAACTGCGCGACCACGCCGACATCCAGCGCTACACCTTCTCCGGACCGATCGAGATCGAGTTGACCCAGCAGGACGATCTGCCGACCGGCAAGTTCCGCGTCGTCAGCGCCACGGTCGCTACGCCCCAGCGCCCCAAGCCCCAGCCCGCCCAGCCCTACATCCCCGACGAAGGCCAGACCGTGCTGCAGAGCGCGCCCGTGCCACCGCCGCCCGCACCCGCGCCGGTACGCCGCGGCCACCCGCAGGTGATGCTCGAGGTCAACGGCCGCCGCCGCCCGATCAACCCACCCGGAGTGGTGCTCGGCCGCGGCACCGACGCGGATATCCAGATCAACGATCCCGGCGTCTCGCGGCGGCATGCGGAGATCCGGTTGATGCCGGAGGGACCCGGTGGTGTCAGGGTGGTGCTGGTCGACCTAGGCTCCACCAACGGCACCCTGGTGAACGGACGCCGGGCGGCCGAGGCCGAACTGACCGACGGATCGACCGTGAGGATCGGGAACACCACCATGACGCTGCGCCTAGCGGACGAGCCGATCGCCCAGCCGCCGAGCAGCGGGTGGTGACTGGCCTTCCATGTCGGAACTGACACTGACCCTGATCAAACTGGGGTTCCTGGCCCTGTTGTGGATGTTCGTCCTGGCGGTCCTCTCCGTGATCAGGTCGGACCTGTTCGGCGCCAAGGTGGACAGCCGCGCGGTCGCCGCGCCCGTAGCGCAGAACAACGGCCGCACCCCGAAGCCGGTCAAGCCCACCAAGAAGCGCAAAGGCCAGCCCGGTTCGGTGACGATCGCCGACGGGCCGCAGGCCGGCGTGGGCGCGACCCTGGGCGACGAGCCGGTGGTGATCGGCCGTGGTTCGGACTGCCAGATCCGGCTGGACGACGACTACTCGTCCACCAGGCATGCCCGGGTTTTCCAGTCCGAGGGCGAGTGGTGGGTCGAGGACCTGGGCTCCACCAACGGCACTTATCTGGACGGCCAGCGGGTGACCCGTCCGGTGCCTGCCGAGATCGGCGGTTCGATCCGGATCGGCCGTACGACGCTGAACATCGCGAAGTAGGCCCAGTCCATGACCTTGTCGCTCGACTACGCCGCACTGTCCGACGTCGGACGGGTGCGCCGCAACAACGAGGATTCCGCGTACGCCGGTCCGCACCTGCTGCTGCTCGCCGACGGCATGGGTGGAGCCGCCGCGGGTGAGGTGGCCAGCGCTGCCGCCGTACAGG
>DATHIT010000922.1:0-16068 GCA_035489915.1 Pseudonocardia sp.
TCAGTCGAGCAGGGCGTCCAGGTCCGCGCGGATCTCCTCGGGGGTCGCGGTCGACTCGTAACGCCGGACCACGGCTCCATCGCGGTCTACCAGGAACTTGGTGAAGTTCCACTTGACCTCGTCGGTGCCGATCACCTCCGGACGGAGCTTCTGGATGTGCTGGTAGAGCATGCCGTTCTCCGGGCCGAACTCGCCGGGAGCCTCGGCGCGCAAGTAGGCATACAGCGGGTCGGCGCCGGGGCCGTTCACGTCGATCTTGCTGAATACCGGGAAGCTGACGTTGTAGGTGGTCGAGCAGAACTGCTGGATGTCGGCGTCGCTGCCCGGTTCCTGGTCGCCGAACTGGTTGCACGGGAAGCCGAGAACCCGCAGGCCACGCTCCTGCGCGTCCCGGTGCAGGGCCTCCAGTCCCTCGTACTGCGGGGTGAATCCGCACTTGCTGGCGACGTTGACGAGCAGCAGCACGTTCCCGCTGTAGTCGCCCAGCGCCTGGGTGCTGCCGTCGACAGCCTTGACCGAAAAATCATGAACGCTCATGCCGGGTCCAACCGGCCGGCGGGCGCGAAGATTCCTCGGGTGTCGCGCGGTCAGAACACCGCGTCCGGGGCGAGCTGGCGAATCTCCGGCAGCAGGTCGTCCAGCTCGCCGGTCTCGAACCGACACATCCCGATCACGTGCCAGAACTGCCCCTCCACCTCACCGTCGATCTTGTAGCGACCGTCCGGGCACAGCGCCGCCCAGCCGCGCGGCAACCCGACGAGGGTGAGGTGTTTCGCGGCCTGGCCGTTGCTGACCGACCACAGCCGGGCGGTCCCGTCGTGGCCGGCGCTGGCCAGCAGGTCGCCGGATGGGTTGAAGGTCACCGACAACACGCTGTGCGAGTGCCCGGTGAGCGTCTGCAGGTGGTCGCCGGAGCGCGGCTCCCACAGCCGGATGACCAGGTCGTCCCCGGCGGTGGCCAGCAGCCCACCGGATGGGTCGAACGCGACTGTCCAGAGCCGGCCGGTGTGCCGGGTGAGCACATGCACCGCCCGCCCGGTCTGGGTGTTCCACACCCTGGCCGTGGTGTCCCACGAGGCGCTTGCCAGCAGCCCCCGACCGAAGGCCACCGCGTAGACCCGGTCGGTGTGGCCGCGCAGGGTCCGCAGCAGGGTGCCCGAGGCGGCGTCCCACAACCGGACCATCGAATCGTCGCAGCCGGTGGCGATCACCGAACCGTCGGCGCTGTAGGCGATGGACCGGACCCGGCCGCTGTGCTCGGCCAGGGTGTGCACCAGCCGCCCGGTGGCGCGGTGCCAGATCCGAACCGTGTCGTCGTCGTTACCGGTGGCCAACTCCTCGCCGGTGGGGCTGAACGCCACCGCCCAGATGGGTGCGGACTCGATGTTGAGGTGTCGCTCGTACCGGTCGCTGTGGATGTTCTCGATGTTCAGCAGGTTCAGCCGCCCGTCGTTGCTGGCCATCGCCAGGAGCGGGCCGGCAGGGCTGAACAGGGCGCTCTCCAGGTTGATCAGTCCGGGCGCGGAGCCGACCAGTCGACGCAGCTGACGCCCGGTGGTGGGATTCCACAGCCGGACCGCGCCGTCGTTGCCGCTGGTGGCCAGCAGCGCGCCGTCCGCGCTGAACCGGACCTCGGCCACCCGTCGGCCGTGCCCGCTGATGGTGTGCCGGCAATCCCCGGTCAGCGGATCCCACAGGCGGGTGGTGAACTGGTCGTCGCTGATCGCCAGCTGTGCCCCGTCCGGCCGGAAGGCGAATGGCCACACCGACCCGGTGTGGCCGGACAGGGTGTGCAGCGGCCGGCCGGTGCGGGTCTCCCACACCTGGACCGCGCCCGCGCTGTCCCCGCTGGCGATCGTGTCCCCGGACGGGCTGAACGCGATGCAGTAGAGCGCGGCCGCGTGACCGGGCAGCGACTGGCGCAGCTGGCCGGTACTGGTGTCCCACAGGCGCACCCCACCCTCCGCGTCACCGGAGGCGAGCAGCGGTTCGCTGGGGTGCAGATCCATCGCGTGCACCCCGCCGGCGTGTCCGGCCAGCTCGTACACCTGCCGGCCGGATCGGTCCCAGCCGCGGATCGCCCCGTCGGACCCGCAGGTCACCAGCAGCTCCCCGTCCGGGCTGAAGCTCACCTGGGAAACCGCGTCGGCGGCCACCGGGAACTCGGCGGCGGCCGCGCCGGTGGCGGTGTCCCACAGCCGGACATCGCCGCCTTGGTCGGCGGTGGCGAGCAGCTGCCCGTGGAAGGCCATGCTGACGATGTGCCCGCCCTGGGAGGGGAGTTGGTGACGCAGCGAACCGCTCGCCAGATCCCACAGCCGCAGCACCCCTCGGCTGTCTCCGGTGGCCAGCACGTCCCCGGACGGGCCGAGCACCACCGGCCACGGCCAGTCCTGGTGGCCGTCGAGCACGTGCAGCGGCCGCCCGGTCGCCGGGTCCCAGAGCCGCGCGGTGCCGTCGTTGGAGCCGGTGACCAGGACGCCGTCGCCGTAGCTGACCGCGAACACGTGACCGCGGTGCCCCTGCAGGCTGCGCACCGGGCGACCGGTCGCGGTGTCGCAGACCAGGACGCCGCCGTGCTCGCTGCCGATCGCCAGGGTGCCGCCGTCCGGGCTGTAGGCCAACACCTGGAGCAGCCGCCCGGTCTCGGCGTGGTAGCCGTGGCGGACGCCGATCGCCGCCGGCGCGAGCTCGACCTCGACCGGGCTGCCCGGGGCCACCGCCGCGGCGCGCAGCTCCGGTACGTCCGGAACGCCCCTCGCGTCGATCACCGCGGCCCTGGTCCACCTGCTACCTGCCACCGTTGCGCCGGTGAGGTCGGCCCGGGACAGCCGGGCACGGGTGAGGTCCGCGCCGCTGAGATCGGCGCCGACCAGCCGGGCGTGGTCGAGCCGGGCGCCCACCAGCCGAGCATCCCGCAGGTCCGCGCCGCTGAGGTTCGCCCCGATCAGGCTCGCCTCGGTGAGGTCGGCACCGGTCAGGTCGACATCGGAGAGCTCCCGGTAGGACAGGTCCTCGCCGCGCAGGGAGGCGCCCCGCAGGTCGGCGGTGGCCGGGGTGTCGAGCCGGGTGCGCACCTTCAGCGCGTTGGTCCGGGCGACCTGGTCGGCGTCGGCGTCGGCCAGCACCGCTTCGGCCCAGGACTGGCAGGCCCGGGTCTCGGCCAGGTCGCACAGGAAGTCCACGGTGAGCTGGGTCAACGGCCGCCCCGCCAGCTGGGCGGGCGCGGCCACCCCGGCAGCGAACTCTTCGGCGATCGCGCGGGCGATCAGCCACTCCATCACCGAGGCGTGGATGAAACCGAACAGCCCCTCCTCGGTGCGCACCAGCAGGCTGCCGCTACCCACCGCGTGCAGACGCTCCTGGGCGGACAGCCGCGTGGAGGCCAGCCCGGCCAGCGTGTCGACCACCTCGGCCAGCTGGGCGGGTTGCACGTGGGTTTCGCCGGTCTCCCACAACCGCACCGCCAGGGCGGTCACCGCCTCCCACATGGCCTCGGTGTCCACGCCCGGCACCGCCGAAGCACCGCCGCCGCTGGCTCGCCGGTTCTCGTGGGACATCCAGGTCTGCAGGATTTCCTGGTACAGCCCCGCCGGGCTGATCGTGTGCCGGCTCTGCACGGCCGCGCGGATCCGCTCCTCGTCCAGGTCGGCGATGAAGCTGAGCATGCGTGGGTTCTGCGCCAGCCCGAGCAGGTCCCCGATGCCGGTGAGCAGCTGGAATCGGGCGTCCGCCCGGTGCTCGTCGCCGGCGTAGCGGTTGACCAGGTAGGCCCGGATCTGGGCCGCGGTGAACTCCTCGACGTTGAGGATCCGGCGTTGCGGCAGCAGGCCGACCCGCTCGCCGAGCGCGGTGAACACCTGCGCGTGCGATTTGAAGTGCTGGGTCCGGCTGGCCACGATGATCTTCGCTTTGCCCTCGGCGGCCCGCAGCAGCTTCTCCAGGTGGTCGGCCGCGCGGTCGTAGCTGATCCGGGTGACCAGCTCGTCGAAGCCGTCGAACAACAGCACGATCCGGCCCTCGTCGAGCATGTAGCGGAAGGCCCTGAGGTCGATCAGGTCCTCGCCGTGCTGGGCGAGGTGCGCGGCGACCAGCCCGTCGACCGAGTGGGACCGGTCGAGCGCGGCCAGGTTGATCAGGATCGGGATGAGCTGATGGGTGGTCTCGGCGATCCGCCGGGCGACCTCGTGCAGCACGAAGGACTTGCCCCGGCCGAAGTCGCCGAGCACCAGGACGAACCGGCCCTGGTCGGCGAGCACCAGATTCATCAGTTCCTGGGCCAGGTCGTCCCGGATGCTCTGGTCGCCGTGGCCCAGGTCCCGGTAACGCTGCGGCACATACAGCTCCGGCGGGTAGGACTGGTCGGCGCGCAGCCGCAGGGTCTGCGCGCTGACGTAGCCCGCCAGGTCGAGCAGGCCCTGGAACTCGGTGAAGCTGCGCAGCCGCACCTGCCGCCGCGACGCGCGCTGGCGCAGTGCTTCCGCCGGCGGGGGACCCTGGTACACCAGCTCGGCGCCGTCGGTGCGGTCGTGGCGGAGGAACTCGTCGACCACCTCGGCGGTCAGCTCGCCGACGTGTGCGCCCAGCCGGTTTTGCCGAGTGAACCCGTCCTCCTGCCTGGTGACCAGCAGCTGCGGCGGAGCGGAGCCGACCCGCCGGACCCGAGCCCCCGGATAGCGCGCTTCACACACGTCGGCGATGCGCGCCAGGAGCAGGCTGCTCGGGTCCTGGGCGGCCTCGATCGCCGGCAGCACGCCGTCCTCGTCCGGCTCGGCCGAGGACTCCGGGGCGGCCGGGGTGAACGTGCTCGCCGCCCCGCGCCACTCCCGCTCCAGCCGTTCGGTCGGCTCACCGATGCGGCCCTGGTACGCGGAGAACCGCCGCAGGCCGTCGGCGGTCAGCTGAATGATCTCCTCGCGCCCCGGGCGGTCGGCCGGGACCACGGGCAGCCGGGAGCCGAGGAACTCGATGCTCGTCCCGCCCGGTCCCGGTCCGTGCAGCAGCAGGTTGAGCCGGTTCCCGAGCAGCCCCTCAAGCGTGTCGGCGTCGCGCAAGGTCGCCGCGTCCTCGGCCCCCCCGCTGCCCGGCAGCGGGTCGTGGCGGACCAGCCCGATGCGCAGCCAACCGGACTCCTCGAACGGGCGCAGCCGTTCGGCGAACCAGGTCGCTTGCGCGTGCCCGATCCGGCCGTAGTTGTCCCTGGGCCGGTGGGTCATGGCCATCGTCGAGTTCAGCGCGGCCAGCGCCACCTGCAGCTCGGGCACCGCGAACAGTGTCCACGGCTGCGCGCTGTCGAACAGCGGCTGATCAAGGCCCTGGTAGAGGTCGGCGAACAACTCCGCGTAGAGCTCCAGCTTCGGGTAGAAGGGCTCCAGCGGCGTGGTGTCGCGGGCCTCGCAGGCGTTGAAGTAGGACTCGCAGGCGGCCCTCGACACGTCCCGGCCGCCGGGCACGATGATCATGCGGTGGGCTTCCAGACCGAGCACCACCCGCAGCCCGGTCAGGAATGACCAGGCCTCCTCCAGCTGGCGCGGGCGGGCGGACTCGGTGAGATCCCCGCTCACCACCAACAGGTCGGGGGCGGGCACTCCCGCATCGATCAGGCGGTGGACGTTGGCCTGGACCCGGTCCCGCAGGTCGCCCGCGGTGACCGGCTCGTCCGGGTCGGCCAACCCCCGGCCGAATCGCGGCCCGGCCACGTGCAGCAGCGAGACCCCGTCACGACGCTTGGCCGGGGCGTCCGGTGGATAGATCGGCTCGGCGACCGGCACCCTGCGCGCGGGCTGTGCCGTGGGCAACCGGGCATCTGCTGCCGGAGCGGGTTGTGGGACCAGCCCGGGCGCGAGTGCCCGCCGGTCGAGAACACCGGGCCCTCCGGCTGAGGCGGGCCGGCGGGACAGCACCTCCCGGAACCGGTTCAGCAGTACCGTCGTGGCCGCCCGGGGGTCGCCGATGCCGGCGAGATCGAGATGGGCGAGGCCGGTGGGCAACCCGTCCAGGGAGCACTCCTCGACCCGGATGGTGACCAACCGGTCGGCCCCGGTGCGCAGGGCGACCTGTCGGGCGGCCAGCGTGCGCCGCGAGGTCAGGTACGTGGGCGACAGAATGGCCACCGTCAGCGCGGAGCTGCGCACGCCGTGTTCGGTGAAGTCCACCAAGGTCGAGCCGGGCACGAAATCCCACGCCTGGACCAGGGTGCGGAACCCGGCCGCCTCCAACTGCCAGCCGATCCAGGCCGCCCACTTCTCGTCGGCGGGGGAGTAGCTGAGAAAGAGGTCGATAGAGTAGTCGGCGCCTCTGTGATCCCTTCGCAGCGACATGGGTGTCATTATGACGGCCGATGCGCGGAGGACAGGCCTCCTTTGGGATCATGCCGGCACAGCCGACAGCGCTCACCATCGGGAGGTTGCCCTGCCCAAATGGGGTCTGCGCGATCTGTTGTCGAAGCCCAGCCGGCTCGACTGGATCCGGATCGGGTTGCTCGTCGCGGGGCTGCTGTGCGTGCTGACCGGGCTGCTTCCGGCCCAGGAGGCCGAGGACAACATCCTCCGCATCGGGCCGCTGCTGTTGTTCCTGGCCAGCGTGATGGTGCTGGCCAACCTGGCCAGGCAGGCGCAGGTGTTCGACGTGATCGC
This sequence comes from Pseudonocardia sp., assembly GCA_035489915.1. Lineage (GTDB taxonomy): Bacteria > Actinomycetota > Actinomycetes > Mycobacteriales > Pseudonocardiaceae > Pseudonocardia. The sequence continues at coordinate 6,636 of DATHIT010000922.1, forward strand.
CACCCGGATCGCGATCGCCGGGCGAGGCCATTACCTGGCGCTGTTCCTGCTGTGCGTGGTGTTCGCCTCCGCCACCACGATCGTGCTCAACCTGGACACCACCGCGGTGCTGCTCACGCCGGTGTTGCTGGCGCTCGCGGCGCGGGCCGGGATCGCCGCGGTGCCACTGGCCATGACCACGATCTGGCTGGCGAATACCGCGAGCCTGCTGCTTCCGGTCTCGAACCTGACCAACCTGCTCGCCGCCAACCGCATCGCACTCCAGGCGTCCGCGTTCGCCTCGCGGATGTGGGTGCCCCAGGTGGCTTCGATCGCCGCGACGATGCTCTTCCTCTGGGTCTTCTACTGGCGCCGGGGACGCCGAGGCGCCGTCCGGTACGAACCGCCGCCGCCGATGGTGCTGTCCGAACCCGGGCAGCGGGCGCTGTTCGGCATCACCGGCGCGGCGTGCCTGCTGTTCGTCGCGGCCATCCCCTTTGTGCACGACCAGATCGGCCTGGCGGCCGGCGCCGCGGCGTTGGTGGCCGTGCTCGCCTTCGCCTTCCTGCAACCGCGCGGGCTGAAGCTCAGCCTGGTGCCCTGGCAGCTGCTGATCCTGGTGACCGGGCTGTTCCTGGTGGTGCCGACACTGAGCCGGTACGGCCTGGCCGAGGTGATGACCGCGCTGATCGGCACCGACCCCGGCCCGGCCGGCGCGTACCGGGCGGCGGCGGCCGGGGCCGGCCTGTCCAATCTGCTCAACAACCTGCCTGCCTACGCCGCCGGTGAGGCGGTCATCCCGGTGGGCAACAGGGACACGCTGCTGGCCTTGCTGATCGGTACGAACGTGGGTCCGATCGTCACCCCGTGGGCGTCATTGGCGACCCTGCTGTGCCTGGAATCCTGCCGCCAGCACGGGCTGCGCATCTCGCTGCGCACGTTCGTGCTCACCGGGCTCGGGCTGGCCGTGGTCGGGCTGGTGGCGAGCGTCGGGGCGCTGCTCTACACCGCCTGATCCGCGACCCCGTCACCCCAGCGCGTCCTTCTCCCTGGTCGCCTTGAAGATCATGGCCGTCAGGTCGCGTTCGCCGAATGTGCTCGGAAGATCCAGCTGGAGCAGGGCGAACAGCCTGCGGGCGTCCTCGGTGGTCGGCTCCTCACCGAGCTGGTAGGCGTCCGCCCGGTCAAGGTGAACCCGCCGTGCCTGGTTGAAGCTGGCCACCAGCTCCCGGTTGCACGCTCGGTAGTACGACCGATCGTTCTCGAAGATCAGGCTGGCCCCGGAGGGGTCCTCCTGGGACAGGATCACGCAGCTGGCGGACAGATCCCAGCGAAACGTGGACATGACCCTGGACAGGCCGATCTCAACCGTGAGGAAGGTGAATCGCTGGCGGTGCCAGCACGCGGCGAAGATGGTGGCATAGGACTCCAGTCGGACCCGCTCCCGAGTCCATTCCTCCTTGCCTCTCCCGCGCCCCGCGGAAAGCGAGGAGCGGAATCGGGCGTACTCCTCGCACAGGTCTTCATCGGTCGGGTCGATGATCTCCAGCTGCACCCGCAGCGGCCGCCGCTCCTGCCTGGCGATCTCCACGCAATTCGGCAGCGTCACGGTTCGAAGGGAGCCACCCGTGCCACCCTTGAAGATCCAGCGATCGGTGTTGCGGCGCGCCTCGGCCTGCGCCTGGCCGACTTCGGGGCCGCTGGCCACCAGCACCGCCGAGACGTTGAGCAGCGCCTTTTCCACCGACGCCCGGTCCCGCAGGAGCGTCACCGCGATCAGCGCCAGGGTGAGCAGGATGGCCCCATTGACCACGCTGCTGTTCGGCCCGAGGACGTCGAGCACAACGAGCAGGCCGAACACGATCGCGATGCTCAGGGCCAGAAAGCCCTCGGCGTTCGACCGGAGCCAGCGCCCGAAACGTCTCATCAATAGGCCCTTCCCCAGCGATATCGGCGTTCAGCCTAACGAGCGATCAAGAGGTCGGCCGCGCGGTCCGGGCCCGGACGCCGTCGGCTCGACCGAGGGCTGGGTGCGCCGAAGGTTCTCAGGGAATAGATCACGTGCTCATTACGATTGAAGGCGGCAGGGAGAATTTGGGTGAGCGATGTGAGACGTGGCTACGACCGACCCGAGTCCGGGGTGTACCCGGGAGAATCGGGCGGGTCGACGGCGACGAGTTCGGCCTCCCGCGCGGCGGCCGTAACGCGGGGCCGGCCGACCAGAACAGCATCCCCCACCCCGCCACCGCCGGTCCAGGCGCCCACCAAGTGGGGCCTGCCGCTGCTGGTGGTGATTGTCGGGATGTTCATGTCGGTCCTGGACACCAGCATCGTGAACGTGGCGATTCCCACCATGCAGGGCCAGTTCAGCGCCTCGCCGGACAACATCCAGTGGATTGCCACCGCGTACACATTGTGTCTGGGCGTGGTCGTGCCGACCAGCGCGTGGTTGGGCGAGCGGTTGGGGCTGCGCCGCACCTACCTGCTCGCACTGGTGCTGTTCTCCGCGTTCTCCGCGCTGTGCGGCACGGCCACCGATCTGAACATGATGATCGTGTACCGGGTCCTGCAAGCCATCCCGGGCGGGGTCATTCCGGTCACCTGCCTGACCATCCTCTACCGCATGGTGCCCCCGTCCAAGCTCGGTGCGGCGATGGGTCTCTACGGTCTGGGCATCGTGTTCGCCCCGGGCGTCGGCCCGACGCTGGGCGGTTACCTGGTCGAGTACGTGGACTGGCGGCTGATCTTTTACATCAACGTCCCGATCGGGATCCTCGGCGCGATCGCGGCGATGATCGTGCTACCCAAGTTCCCCGCGACTCCTGGCCGCCCGTTCGACGTACCCGGTTTCGTATGCATTGCGGCCGCCTGCTTCGCGCTGCTGCTGGCGGTGTCGGAAGGCCAGCAGTGGGGCTGGACCAGTTATCCGGTGCTCATGCTGGTGGCTGGGGGGTTCAATTTGCTCGCCCTGTTTGTGGTAATCGAGCTGCACGTCAAACACCCCCTGTTGACCCTGCAGACGTTCCGCTATTGGCCCTATGTGAACTCGCTTCTGCTCATGGCCATCGTCTACACCGGGTTGTTCTCTTCGCTCTATTACGTCCCGCTGTTCCTGCAGAACGTGCAGGGCATCACCCCCTGGAACACCGGCCTGACGGTCATGCCCCAAGCGCTGGTGATGGCGGTGTTGACCCCGTTCGCTGGCCGGCTGTTCGACAAGTTCGGCGCACGCTATCTGGTCATGGCCGGAATGACGATCGACGGCATCGGCACCCTGATGATGGCCCAGATCAACACCGACATGAGTCGAACGGCGATCCTGCTGCGGCTGATGGTGTCCGCGGCGGGGCTTGCGCTCTGCTTCATGCCGATCATGACCGGAGGGATGTCATCGCTGCCCCCGCAGATCACCAGCGCGGGCAGCGCGATGACCACCCTGGTCCAGCGCGTTTCCGCCGCGATCGGACTGGCCGCGGTGACCGCGTTCACCACGATTCAGCAAGCCCAGCTCTTCGCCGACCGCAGCTCGCTGCTGCAAACGACCGGACCGGACGTCGATCCGCGCATCACACAGATGCAAGGCCAAGGACCCGACGGACTCCTTCAGCTGTTCCAAGAGCTGACCAACAAGGTCACCACCCAGAGCTATAGCGATGCCTTCCTCCTCGTGGGCATATGCGTGCTCGCCGCGGTTCCCCTCGCGTACTTCCTGCCCAAGAAGCGCCCGACCGGAGGCAGCAGCGGCCCGGTCGAAATGTAGCCGAGCGGGCCGCGGCCTAATCCGCGGTGCGTCGGTAGAGAGGGGTAATTCGGTCGTTGACGTCGAAGTCGCGCAGGTCGGGCCAGATCTGTGACCACCCGAGCCGTTGCCCGGTGCAGACCCAGATGGACACCCCTGTGTTGATACCGGGCATGCCTTGCGGGTTGTTGAACGAGCCGATCTGTCGGACGCTCTCGAAGTAGCGCCGCGGCGCCGTGGCGTCGGAGCCCAGGAACACGGTGGGGCCCGAGCCGTCGGGGGGTGCGCCGAAGTACCAGAACCCCCGGTTCGCGCTGTAGACCTTCGGCAGCCCGTACCTCGGTCCGAACTGGTCGAGCGCGGATGCCTGCCAGTACGTGTCGGCCAGCACGACGGCGCCCGCTCGTTGGCCCTCCGGGAGGGTATGCACGGCGTCGGCGACGGCTGAGGTGAGCTCCGGCCAGTCGGTGCTCAAGGCGGTGACCGGGCTGCCCAGGCCGCCGCGGTCCCAGGAGAGCGGCCGCAGCGGCAGCGTCATGGTCACCGCGACCACGGCGGTCAACGCGTAGACCGGCCATGTTGTCGTCCACCGCCACCACCTGGCCGGTTGCCCTCGGCACAGTTCCACCACCGCGGCGCCGGTGGCCAGCGCGAACATCCCCGTGACGTAACTCTGGCGACCATTGTTGACCAGGAAGAGCGCGAGGACGCCGAGGTTTGTCCACCCGAGGAAGCGGTAAGGCGCCAACTCGGCCGAGCGCAGCAGCCGCCAAATTCCGTAGCAGAACAGCACGGCGCCGGCCGGGAGACCGGCGTAGAGCAGGACCAACGGCACGAAGGTCAACCGTCCGCCGATCAAGTCCTGCTCGGCGGCGACGAGCTGGGTCATGGTCATCTCGGGCCAGCCGTGGTGGGCTTGCCACCACAGGTTCGGCAGGCTGCACACGACCGCGATGGCGGCGCCCACCCACAGCAGCGGCCTGCGTAGCAGGTCTCGCGGGCCGACCAGTAGCACAGCGCACGCGACAACGATCCAGAAGACGGCGACCAGATCCTTGATCTGCAGGCACACGGTGGTGACCAGGCCGGAGGCCAGCAGCAGGCGGTCCTGCCGGGTGCGGACCCAGCGGACCAGCAGCCAAGTGATCACCGTCCAGCCGAACGAGTCGATCACGTAGGTGGACAACTCGTGGCCGCTACCCAGCAGGCCGAACGACACGGCGCAGGTGGCCGCCGCCAGTACCTGCGCCCGGCGCCCGCCGCCAAACTCCCGGGCGATCAGCGACGCCACGATCACGCCCAGGGCGGTTGCCAGGGTCGCCGGCAGCCGCAGGGCCGCCACCGAGTCCGGGAACAGCGTGTCCATCGCGCGGGCCAGCAGCGGAACCAGTGGAGGCTGGTCGGCGTAGCTCCAGCTCAGATGGCGTCCGGCGGCCAGGAAGTAGAGCTCGTCACCGAAGTACCCGTAGCGCCCACTGGTCAACCCGAGCGCCGCCGCCACCGCGGCGGTGATGGCCAGCACCGGCCACCGCGCCCATGCCGGCACGGCGGCCGCCACGCCGCCGGTCGGCCTCACCGTGATGGGCCGCGAGCTGCTCTCGAGGCCATCCTCGGCCCGCTGTGCTGTTTCCGTGGTCGAGGTTGTTAACCGCATCCGCTCCCCCGGGCATGTGAAGATCGCCACGGCCACAGTCTGGTTGCCGCGTCAGGCGGTCCACACCCGATCTGTCCCCTGGATCACCTTGTCAACAGTTCACCCGGCCGGTCGCGGCTCCAGGTAGCTCTCCCACGCGTCGATCGTGATGGTGAGGCCGGCCTCGGCGGCGTCGCCCCACAGCTCGCGGGCGTCGAAGAGCACGGCGTAGAGCCACTGCGGGTGCTCGCCGGCGCCGTGCGCGTTGGTGTCGGGGAGCACGTGTGCGCCGTGTACCCGCTCGATGACGCCTACTTTTCCTCGGGCGTAGCGCGGCAGCCGGGTGTGGCCGGTCGGATGCATATTGCGGGTGCGCACCCGGTCACCGACCGCGAACCGGGCAGGGACGTCGACGGGCCGGTCGTACCGGGTGCCCGCCGCCAGCACGGCCGGGACGGCGGTTGCGCTGAGTGTGCGGTTCACCGGCACGCCGGGGCGTAGCGAGCGACGTTGTGCCAGCTCGTCGGCTTCGACCAGACCGGTGTCGAGCAGGAGCCGTTCGAGCGCCTTGATCCAGATCTCGTAGTAGGTCGAGCTCAGATACTCCGCCGGCGGGAGGCTCTCCCTGGCGTGCCGGCCGGCGTCGATGCTCCAGGCCCCGACCGCGCTGACTGCGAGGGTGATGGCCAGGGCCCGGCGTTCCCAGTCGGCGTGGAAGTACTCGTCCTCAGGTTCACCGATGACTGGGCCGAAGCCCATCATTCCGCCGAGGTCCGCCGCCCCGTTCACGGGATCCTCGGGAGCCCGGTGCCGATCATGGAGTCGCGGGTGACCAGCGCCGCGAGTTGGTCCTCCGCCCAGCCTTCGGTGCCGACCGGGCGCATCGGCACGACCAGGTAGCGGACTTCCGAGGTCGAGTCGTGCACGGCGATGCGAGTCGAGTCGGGCAGCGTGACGCCGAAGTCCGCGAGCACCCCGCGCGGGTCGATCACCGCGCGGGAACGGTAGGCGGGGGACTTGTACCAGGTGGGCGGCAGCCCGAGAACCGGCCAGGGGTAGCACGAGCACAGCGTGCAGACGACCAGATGGTGCAGCTCCGGGCTGTTCTCCAGCGCCACCATGTGCTCGCCTCCGCGCCCGCTGAAGCCGAGCTCGGCGATCGCCGAAGTGGCGTCGTGGCGCAGGCGCTCGCGGTAAGCCGGGTCGGTCCAGGATCTAGCTACGACCTTCGCCCCGTTTCGTGGTCCGACATCGCGCTCGTAGGTCTCGACAATTACGTCCAGGGCGGCGGGCTCGACGTACCCCTTCTCGATCAGGATCGACTCCAACGCGTCCACGCGAGCCGCCATGCCCCCATCGTCAGCCATTCCGCCATTTTAGGGCTCATGGGCAAAAATGGGTTGACTCCCGACCAGAAATGATCTCCGAACTATCGTCATTAGATTCTTAGGGAGCTCTTACCGGTGACGAAAGCGCCGGGACCCGCCGCGCCAGTAGCTTTGTTCTATGAGAGCGGACGCCGCCCGGAATCTTGACGCGATCCTCGAGGCGGGAGCCCGGCTCTTGGAGGAGGACCCCAGCACAAGCTTCACCACCCTCGCCGCGGAGGCGGGGGTCAGCCGGAACCTGGTCCACCGCCGGTTCCCGGATCGAGAAGCCCTGCGCGACGCCGTGTTCCGCGCCAAACTCGACGCGATCGACGTCGTACTCCACGACGCCCGCTTGGACTGCGCGCCGGTCGAGGTCGCGCTGCACCGGTTCGTGGAGGGCGTCATCGCGGTGATTCGCCGCTATCCGATCAACCCGGACCAGATGCGCAGCGACGCCGAGTCCTACACCCGAATGCTCGACCAGCGCGAACAGGTTGCCGCCTTCATGCGGCGGGCCACGGATGAGGGACTCATCCGGCCCGACCTGCCCGACGGGGTGCCCCCGGCCCTGCTGCACAAGATCATCGCCCTGGTCACCTTCCAGCTCCCTGACCACGCTCCCGCCCAGGCAGCGGACATCGCCGTGGACACCTTGCTCAGGGGTATAGGGCAGAACTGACCTAGGAGCGCCCTGAGCGATCAGTCGAGATGCTCCAGGCTCACGATGTGCTCGTCCCGGACCCGAAGGAACACGTCGTTGCCGTTCCAGAACACGGTCCAGCCGTCCTCGCGGTCGACCTGGGTGGCATGGACTTCGTTCTCGAACTGGAACTCGTCGCTGCGCAGGTGGATCCGATAGGCCTGCAGCACTGGCTCCCCGGTGGGCGGCTGGACATCGCTTGCACTCATGGCACCATCCTCGTGTCGGTCCGCGGGCCGTCGTCGAGCGTAACAACGGCTCCGGGTTCGTTGGCCTGACGTCCGGCTCGAGATGATCACGGGCCGTCCGGATCGTGGGTGGTGTACCCGTCGTGCAAGGTGAGCCTTACCGAGGTAAACTGAACGTCTAGTATTGCATTTCGGAAAGGGTGTCGATGACCGTTAGTCGCGCCAGGCAGGATCAGCCTCGGCCTCGTCCGGGCCGCCCACGCAGCGAGGAATCCCGCACCGCTGTGTTGCGCGCGACGTCGGAGCTGATGCAAGAGGTCGGTCTGCGAGCGATGACGACCGAGGGGATCGCCAGCCGGAGCGGCGCGAGCAAGGCGACGATCTACAAGTGGTGGCCGAACAAGTACGCGGTGGCCCTCGAGGCGTTTCTGTCGGAGATGTTTGCTGAGGGGGCCAATCCCGATACCGGCTCCGCGCACGAGGACTTCCGCATCGTGCTGCGAGGGGTGACCCGCTTCTACGCCAGCCCGAGCGGTCGCGTCTTCGCCCAGCTGGTCGGCGAGGCCCAGTTCGACCCGGTGGTCGCGGTGGAGCTGCGTGATCGGTTCGTCAGCTCCCGGCGAAAGCTGGTCCGGGCGGTCTGGGACCGTGGCGTCGCGCGTGGCGAGCTGCGCTCGGATGTTGACCCCGAGGCCGCCATCGATCTGGTGTTCGGGCCGGTGATGTATCGCCTGGTTGCCGGGCACGCCCCGCTCGATGATGTGGCCGCGGACGCGATCGTCGACGTGGCGATGCACGGACTGGCTCACTGAGACCCACGTCAATCGCTGAGACCGGACCGCGGGAGCCAGAGCTAGCCTGAATAGGAAACTAGACGTTCAGTTTCTTAGAAGGGTTTAAGCAGATGTCCACAGCGTATGGTGCAACGCCCCACGTGACTCCGAAGGTCGTCGCTGTCAGCCAGGCAACGCGGGCGCTCGGTGCGGAGCTCATCGGGACGTTCTTCCTGGTCTTTACCGTTGGCGCCAGCGTGCGCAGCGGTAGTTCCCTTGCTCCGCTGGCCATCGGCTCGGTGCTGATGGTGATGATCTACGCCGGCGGTCACATCTCGGGTGGCCACTTCAACCCAGCGGTGACCATGGCAGCGTTGGTCCGGGGCCGGCTCGGGTTTGGTGAAGCCGTCGGGTACTGGGTCACCCAGTTTGTTGCCGGTGTGCTCGCGGCCCTGGTGGTGCGCGGGGTTGTGGCTCCGGGTTCGGCTACGACGCTGAACTTGTCCGGTCGCGCGATGGGTGCGGCGTTGGTGGTGGAGCTGTTGTTCACCTTCGCCCTGGCCTATGTGGTGCTGAATGTGGCTACCAGCAAGGACCACCCGGACAACTCGTTCTACGGACTCGCCATCGGGTTCACCGTCATGGTCGGCGCGATAGCCGTCGGCGGCATTTCCGGTGGGGCGTTCAACCCGGCGGTACTGCTGGGTGGCGCGGTGATGGGTCTGTTCCCGTGGTCGGCGCTGCTCTACCTGGTTGCTGAGTTTGTGGCCGGTGTCGCGGCTGGGCTGGCGTTCCGCGTGCTCAACCCCGACGACAAGTAAGCCTGACAAAGGCGTCGACGCACAAAGTTGCGGTTTTATCCACCACATTGAAAGGCGCAATGATGAGCAGTGCACAGTCCAAACCGACGACCACGGATGCTGGTATTCCGGTAGCCAGTGATGAGCTTTCGCTGACCGTCGGTCCGGATGGTCCGATTCTGCTGCAGGATCATTACCTGATTGAGCAGATGGCGAACTTCAACCGGGAGCGGATCCCGGAGCGTCAGCCA
>DATHIT010000923.1:0-15506 GCA_035489915.1 Pseudonocardia sp.
CGCCGGGAGCGGGCCAACGCGGAGAAGAAGGCCGCGTCGCTGCACCTGCAGGCGGCCAAGATGGGCGCCAAGGCGACCAAGGCGGTGGCCGCGAAGAACATGGCCCGCCGGGCGGACAACCTGCTCGCCGGGCTGGACGACGTGCGGCAGAACGACAAGGTGGCCAAGATCCGGTTCCCGGAGCCGGCGGCGTGCGGGCGCACCCCGCTGACCGCCGAGGGCCTGGCCAAGTCGTACGGCTCGCTGGAGATCTTCGCCGGGGTGGACCTGGCGATCGACCGGGGCAGCCGGGTGGTGGTGCTCGGGCTCAACGGCGCGGGCAAGACCACCCTGCTCAAGCTGCTCGCCGGCCAGGAGCAGCCGGACAGCGGCGACGTGGTGCCCGGGCACGGGCTGAAGCTGGGTTACTACGCCCAGGAGCACGACACGCTGGACCTGGACGCGACGGTCTGGGACTGCATCCGGCACGCCGCCCCGGACGCCCCGGAACAGCGGCTGCGCACCCTGCTCGGCGCCTTCCTGTTCTCCGGTGACCAACTGCAGCAGATCGCCGGCACGCTCTCCGGTGGCGAGAAGACCCGGCTCGCGTTGGCCGGCCTGGTCAGCTCGGCGGCCAACGTGCTGCTGCTGGACGAGCCGACCAACAACCTGGACCCGATCAGCCGTGAGCAGGTGCTGGACGCCCTGCGCCGTTACGAGGGCGCTGTGGTGTTGGTAACCCACGACCCCGGTGCGGCCCGCGCGCTGCACCCGGAGCGAGTGATCGTGTTGCCGGATGGCACCGAAGATCACTGGTCGGCGGACTACCTGGAACTTGTCTCGCTGGCCTGATCACCCGAACGCGCAACATGATCACCCAGACGCGAAAGCCATTCGGCCGAACCGTTCACCGATCTCTGTGTCGATCTCCTGGCGTTGATCGGGTCTGGTGGATCATCATGTCGCCACCAGGGGATCTGATCGGAGATCCCGTAGCGGCGAAGGAGGGCCGACCGAGTGGCCGACCTGAAGAAGGGCGCCCGTATTACTGGCACCCAACGGGACAAATTAGCGACCGACCTGAAGAAGAAGTACGAGAAGGGCGCCAGCATCCGTGCGTTGGCGGAGCAAACCGGTCGCTCGTACGGGTTCGTGCACCGGGTCCTCACCGAGACGGGGGTGCAGCTGCGGGGGCGCGGCGGTGCCACCCGTACCAAGAAGAAGTAGGGCGCGCGCTGATCCCATCAGCGCTGTCCGACCCGCCTTACCGGACTGGGCCACCCCCTCGTTAGCCCATTCCGGGCAGTAGTGGTGCACGGCGCCGGGCACGTGTTCTCCGCCGGGCTGGATCGAGCAACCTCCGATCCGCCCCGAGCGCAGAGGCGTGCCGGGGATGGCGGCGCTGGGCACCATGCCTATCGGGAATGCCCGGCCTATCGCGAAGCATGCGCTCCCGGCCGGCTCAGGCGCGCGCCGTCTCCTCGCCACTAGCGGCCAAGCTCAGACCTGTCAGGCGGTACCGGCGACGTTGAGCACGGTGACCGTCCCGTCGGCGAGGTTGGTGACGTAGGCCTGGCGGCCGTCCGGCGCGACCGCGACGCTCGTCGGGCTCTTCCCGGTGGGCACCGTCGCGGTGATCTCCAACGACTGCACGCTGAGGACCTGGATCGCGTTCTCGTCGACCGTGGCGATGTAGACGTGCCGTCCGTCCGCGGACAGGGTGATGTCCTGCGGGTGGCTGCCGGTGGGGATGGTCTTGATCACCGCGTTGGTCTTGGGGTCGATCGCCGAGACCGTGTTGCTGTCGTAGTTGACGTTCAACACCAGCGGCTTGTCCGGGTGGGCGATGATGCTGTGCGGGCTGATCCCGACCGGGATGGTGGCGAGCACGGTGTTGCTTGCGCTGTCGATCACCGAGACCAGGTTGGACTCGTGGTTGGCCGCGTAGACCCGGGTGCCGTCCCTGGAGATGTCGAGCCAGTGCGGGTTGGGCGCCACCTGGATGGTCTGCGCGACGGTGTTCGTGCCGGTGTCGATGACGGTGATCGACCCGGAGTCGTGGTTGGGCACGTACACCCGCTTGCCGTCCGGGGTGACGCCCAGCGCGAACGGCCGCACACCCACCGGGACCATGGCCAGGAACTGGCCGGACGCGGTGTCCAGCACGCCCACCACGTTCACCGTGCGGTTGTTGTTGAAGATGCTCACGTACGCGCGGGTGCCGTCGGGGGAGAACGCGACGAACTGAGGGCCGCCCTGCGGGACCGGGATCGTGCCGGTCACCGCGTTGCGCGTGGTGTCGAACACGGTGAGCACGCCGGCGGCCCGGTTGGCGATGTAGGCGTACTCGCCGTTCGGGGCGATCTCCATGTATCCCGGGGTCGGCCCGACGGGGATCGTTTGGCCAACGGACGGCTTCGGCACACTGGTCCCGATCGGGGCGGGTCCCTGCTGCACCGGGCCACCGATGACCACCGGGCTGCCGACCGGGGGGCCGCCCTTGCTTCCTGCTGATCCGCCCGTCGGCGTGGTAAAGGTGGACACCACGGCGCCGATCGCGACAAGGACGGCGAACGCGGTGATGCAGGCGAGCACGATGATGAGGCGGCGCCCTTGGCGACCGGTCGTCGGCTTCGCCGGCGGTTCAAGCCAGTGCCGAGGTTCGTCCGGGGTGCCGTTCTTCTCATCCGCCCTCGGGGCCTGGGTAGCCGCCGACGCGTCGGGCCGCCCTGCGTCACTATGCGGCCGAAGCTCGCTCATATGTCCCCACACTCCTCGGCCGTGTCAGCTTCATGGCGCTCCGAGCGCAACAACGGCGAGCCACCGGTAGGGCAGGCCGCACCGATGTCAGGACGCTCCAACGCTGTGTGAGCGCGCCCACACCCGCCAGAGGATGACACGTGACCCTCAGATAATCATCGGCTTTTCGGGGATAACCCGAGGTTGAGCGGCTGGACAGGGCGCTCCTAGCTCAGGATGATCTGGCCGTTCACCACCCGGACCGGCCTGCTCGGCAGTGGTCTCGGGGCCGGGCCGCGCGCGACCGTCCCGTCCAGGTGGTACTTGCTTCCGTGGCACGGACAGTTGATCGTGCCGCCGGCAACCTCGGCGACGTTGCAGGCGGTGTGCGTGCAGATGGTCGAGAAGCCCCGGAAGTCGTCCGGTTTCGGCTGCGTGACCACCACCTCGAGCGATTCGAAGATTTTCCCGCCGCTGACCGGGACCTCCGAGGCTGGGCCCAACACCGTGCCCGTCGCGCCCGCGCCGCCTCCTCCACTGCCGTTGGGAGCGATGCCGTTCGAATGAGTGCCGTTCGAATGGCCGCCGCTGGACGGGGTGCCGGCGCCGGTCGGTGGCGCTCCGGCTGGCTCGGCTGTGCCGCAGCCGCTGGCCGCGGCGACGGCCGCGATGCCGAGCGCGGCGGAGCCGGCGCCGGCGAGTACCGCACGGCGGCTGCGCGCCCGGCGGCCCTCGGCTTCATCGGTTCGCATGATGGGCTCCTCCGCGTACGGACAGACCGGGCAGGGCGCACAGGCAGACCCGGGCGCGCCCACATCATGCCCGCCTCGGCCACCGGCTGTCTTGCGTCAAGGACCTGGCCGAGTTTGATCTTCCGACCGAGCCCGTGCCTGGTGGCGTCGGCGGGCGCTCATGGTCGATAGGCTTGCGCTTGGAGCCCGAACAGCTGGTGGTACATGCCCTGTCGGTCGATGAGCTCCTGGTGGACGCCCTGCTCGGTGATCTGGCCGTGTTCGAGGACGACGATCTTGTCAGCATGTCTGACATTGGCCAGTCGGTGGGTGATCAGGACGGTGATGCGGGGCCGTCCGTCGGCCGGATCGGTGGACAGGGAGCGCAGCGCGGTGAATACGGCATGCTCGGCGCGGGCGTCCATGGCGGAGGTGGGCTCATCCGCCACGACCACGGCGGCGTCGCGGTAGAGACCGCGGGCGACGCTCATTCGCTGCCACTGTCCGCCCGACAGGTCGCGACCATTGCGAAACGCCGGTGACAGCAGGGTCTGCTCACCATGAGGCAGATCGTTCAGCACGGCATCGGCGCCGGAGCGGAAGGCGGCGTCGTCGAACACGGCTCCGTTCGGGTCAGGTCGAGAGATCCGGCCGATCCGGATGTTGTTCTCCGCGCTCATCGGCCAGCGCAGCGGCTCCTGCATGACCATCGCGATCCGCTCGTGCAGTTCGGCCGGATCGACCGTGTCGGTGCTGACGCCGTCCCAGCGGACGGTTCCCTCGGCTGGCAGATACAGACCGGTGATCAGCTTTGCGAGCGTGGACTTACCCGAGCCGTTCTCCCCGACCAGAGCGACGACCTGTCCGGCCCGCAAGCTCAAACTGATCCCCTTCACGGCATCCCGGTCCTGTCCGGGGTAGCGGAACGACACGTCGGCCAGCTCGATTACCCGGGGATCGCTGTTGAGCCGGTGGGTCGGCGCCTGACGGCGGCGCCGCTGGATGTCGGCGAGACATTCCCGGTAGAGCTCGACGTAGATCCCGATCTCGAAGAGCTCGTTGACGCTGAACACACCGTTGCTGACCGCTTGGGCGGCGGCGCGCATCGCCACCACCGCCGTTCCCGCCAACGCAAGGGCCAGAACACCCGTGTACAGCAGAAGACCCAGCACGGCGTAGCCGGTCATCGCGCCCATGGCGCCCAGCGCGCGGCCAGCGGTGACGAGCTGGTTTTTCCGGCGACCGACGCGGACCGATTCTTCGGTCAGCTCCGCGCTGATCCGCCGGTGCTCAGACAGGAGGACGCGCTGAGCGGTGAACGCCCGAACTTCCGCGGCGTTGGCTCGCTCGGATATCAGGTCGCCGGTGAGGTCCCGCCGCCGCTCACGGGCGGTCATCCGGACGAACGACACCAACTCCAGCAGAGCCCCGCGCAGGCTCGCCCACGCTTGCGGAACAGCGGCCAAAGCCACCAACGGAGCGAGCACCGGGTTCAGCACTCCGACAGCCACCACCGCGGCGAGCACCGAGACCACGGCGGTGAGCAGACCCGCAACCCTGGAGATCCCGATCTTGATCGACATCACAGCCCTGGTGCTGGTCCGCTCGACAAGCTGAGTGAAGTCCGGATCGTCAAAGGCCAGGAGCTCGACCTGGGACAGCCCGGAATACAGATCATCCTGGGCTCGCTGCTCGATCAGCGGCGTCAACTCCGCCCACACCGCGCCGACACCGGCCTGCAGTAACCCCCGCCCCACCGCCGCGGCTGCCACAAGGGACAAAGCTGGTAGAGCCGCAACGAGCCGATCCGGAGTGGGACCCTCTGCGAGCAGCCGGGTGAACACGCTCGCGGTGGCCAGCAGCCCAAGGGCCGCGCTCATCGCGGCAGCCAGCTGCACCACCAGCGCCACCGCCGTCAGCCGCGCCGAGGTCCGCCAGGCCAGCCCCATCAACAGCGAAACCGTGCGCGGCGCCGCCCTGGCGACCGTCCAGACCCCCGCCCGAGTTTGATCCTCATAGCCCAGGGCCCACGACGGGGTCACCATCTCCCCGGACCCGATCAACGGCACCGGCGCGGCTACCCCTCGCGTGCCGCCCGCGTCCCACTCGCTGTCAGAGCTCACGTCCCGCATCACCCCTTGCGCCGCCAGGCCTCGGACAATCCAGCTCGACCACTTGATCAGTCCTGGACCAGCGGAGAACGCAACCACGACTCCGCGCCCACCGCCACTGACATTCACCCTGGAACAGCTCACGGACGCGCCCGTGGAAAAGGCGGACGCCAGGTTTCCAACTGCGTTCTGGCTCTAGAGGGCCGGGTCCGGGGCGATGTTCTTGTTGTGACGCAGCAGGTTGTGGGGGTCCCAGGTCTTTTTGATCGCGGTGAGGCGGCGGTGCTTGGCCTGGCCGCCGTGCACGCCGCGGCGCCACTGCTCGCCCTGATCGTCGGTGAGATTGGTGTAGCCATTGGACAAGCCATGCGGGCGCATCGCGTGCGTGATGTCGTTCGCCCACCGCTCGTGGAGCGGGTCGTGCTCGGGCGCGTCCCACATGCTGACGGCTTCCCACACCCAGGCGGCGCCCTTGCGGGAAAAGGCCACGGCGTCCTCAGCGACGTCCTCGGAGATCGCACCACCCAGGCACCAGAGGTTGATCGTGGTGGCGGCACCGAGGTTGGCCGGCGCGGTCGCCGCGTACTCCAGTGCGACGCCGATGGCGTTCTCGGAGAGCGCGGGCAGGTATCCGCCGCGCGCGTTCATACGCTTGCCGTAGCCGGCGCCGGCGTCGAGCATGCTGTTGGCCGTCAGCCAGGAGGTCTGCTCGACCAGGTTGGCCAGGGGGCGACCGAGGGCGGCGAGTGGAGCGATGACCCGATCAGCGGACACCAGCTCGCCGGTGTAGACCGGGATGAGGACGAGTGCCGGCTTCCGCCGGCCGTTCTCGGCCGGGGCCGGGGCCGGGGCCGGGGCCGGTGCGGAGGCGGGGGCGATCGCGGCCAGTAGGCCGAGTTCCCTAGGGGCGTGCGCCATGTGCTCGTCGAGCCTGGCCAGGACACCGGCGGCCTGGTCGAACGGGAAGATCAACTGCCCGGCTACGACGTCCGGGCCTACCGGGTGCGCCCGATACTCGAATGCGGTGACGACCCCGAAGTTGCCGCCTCCGCCGCGCAGCGCCCAGAACAGCTCCGGGTTCTCGGCTTCGTCCGCCCGGACCCTGTCCCCGTCAAGGGTGACCATCTCGCAGGCCAGCAGATTGTCCACGGTGGCGCCGTAGCGGCGCATGAGGTGGCCGATCCCGCCACCGAGGGTCAGCCCAGCGACACCGGTGGTGCTGACCGTCCCGGCCGGCACCGCCAGGCCGTGTTTCTGCGCGGCGGCATCCAGTTCTCCGAGTAGGACGCCGGGCTGGGCGCGCACCACCCGTGTCCCCGGATCGACCGTGATCGCCCGCATCCCCGACAGGTCGACGACCAGTGCGCCGCCGGGCATCGCGTAGCCGTCCGAGCTGTGCCCGCCGCCGCGCACCGCGATCGGTATGTCGCGCGCGGAGGCGTAGCGCAGGACGGTCGCGACGTCCAGCTCATCGGTGCACTGGGCGATCAGTGCCGGTCCCTCGTCACCGGCGCGGCCGTTGTACACCGCCCGGGCAATGTCGTACCGGTCGTCGCCGGGGCGCAGCAGTGCTCCACGGAACTCCGCCGGGAAGTCGTCGTGAACGTGGGGAGCAGACGGGGCGCGCATGGATGCCTCCTGGATTGACCGCCGAGCCTAAGCGGAGATTAGTTTTCCGCTTATTGGCGAGGTTAACATCAGCGGCGACATGAACCCGTCAACAGCTCCCGGCGAGCGCCCGCTGCGAGCCGACGCCCGCCAGAACATCGAGCAGATCCTGCAGGTCGCCAGGACGGTCTTCGCCGATCTCGGCTACAAGGTCTCGATTGAAGAGGTTGCCCGCCGCTCAGGCCTGGGCATGGGCACCATCTACCGACACTTCCCGAACAAGAGCGCTTTGGTAGAACGAATCGCGATCGAGGTGATGCGGGAGAGCCTGGCCGAGGTACAACGCGCCATTGCCGACGAGCCGGGCACCTGGGATGCCTTCACCCGAGTGATGCGCCACATGATGCGCCTGCGCAGCAGCCAGCTCTTCCCCGTCTCCCGCGGCCGTGCCACCGAGCCGGGACCCGAGCTCGCCGCTATCCGCACCGCGCTGCTCGCGGCCCTTGAAGACCTGGTGGACCTGACCCAGAAGTCAGGGGCACTGCGGGAAGACGTCAACGCGTTCGACCTCGTGCTGATGCTCAACTCGATCCCCAGACGCATGCCCGACGCGACGGACGGGGCCCCCATCGCCGACCTGGCCGACCGTCATCTCGGCGTACTCCTCGACGGCCTACGCTCACCGAGCACGGAAATCTTGTCGCGGCCCGCGCCCGGACGCCGTGAGATCGATCAGTTCTTCCGCACCACGCACGGCCTATGACGTTGGCGCGCTCCACGCACGAGCCTCGAATATACGTTCGATCTCGACTACGATTGGCCGGGTGGTTGGTGCGCTCGCGTGGCAGCCGTCGCTGTTCGGTGGTGGGGACGATCCGCCGGACATCGACGGCGGGTTCTCCGGGTGCCGGCGCCGGCTGCTCGCCGAGGGCGCCTGGGTGGACGTGGTGCCCGGGTGGCTGCGCGGCGCGGACGTGCTGTTCGACCGGCTGCTCGAGCACACCCCGTGGCGGGGCCGGGAGGTGCGGATGTACGAGCGCGTCCTGCCGGAGCCGAGGTTGACCCACCGCTGGGTGCTGCCCGAGCAGTCGCCGGGTGAGCTGGCCGACCCACTGTTGGCCAGGATGGCGGAGGTGCTGTCGGAGCGGTACGGGGAGCGCTTCACCCAGGTCGGGGCGAACCTCTACCGGGATGGCGCGGACAGCGTGGCCTGGCACGGCGACCGGGTGGCCAGGGAGCTGCCGTCGGCGATCGTGGCCCTGGTCTCGCTGGGCGCGGTGCGTCCCTTCCGGCTGCGGCCGACCGGCGGGGGCCGCTCGGTGGGGCTGCTGCCCGGGCCGGGAGACCTGCTGGTGCTCGGCGGGTCCTGTCAGCGCACCTGGCAGCACTCGGTGCCCAAGGTGCGCGCCGCCGGGCCTCGGATCAGTGTCCAGTTCCGGCACGCCTACCCGGGTGTAGTGTCGGTGGATTGACCTCTACATTACTTGAGGTTGCAGACTGGCCTGGTGGTCCCGGGAAGTCGCGTGGCGTTCGCCGCGTTTCGAATCCCGGAACGGTGATGTGGAAGCGGGTGCGCCATGGCGGGCGGCATGGGCGGTAGATCGATGATGTGGGCGGCGGCCCGCCGCGAGGAGCTGGGTGGGCGCTCGGTGGCGAAGGGCACGCTGCCCAGGATCTGGGGTTTCGCCAGTCCGTACCGGCGGCAGCTCGTGGTGTTCCTGCTGCTCACGGTCGTCTCGGCGGTGATCGGGGTGCTCACCCCGCTGCTCGCCGGCCGGGTGGTGGACACGATCATCAGCGCGGCGCGGCTGCCCGACCCGGTGCGCGTGGTGGTGCTGCTGGCCGGCGTCATCGCCGGGCTGGCGGTGCTGGACGCGGGTGTCGGGCTGGCCACCCGATGGCTGTCCGCGCGCATCGGCGAGGGTCTGATCCTGGACCTGCGCCGGTCGGTGTACGGGCACGTGCAGCGGATGCCGGTGGCGTTCTTCACCCGCACCCGGACCGGCGCGCTGGTCAGCCGGCTCAACAACGATGTGATCGGCGCCCAGTCGGCGATCACCGACACGCTGGCCAGCCTGGTGGCCAACGTGATCCAGCTGGTGCTGGCGCTGGCCGTGATGATCGGGCTGGCCTGGCAGGTCACCCTGTTCGCGCTGGTGCTGGTGCCGGTGTTCCTGCTGCCCGCCCGGCGCATGGGCATCACGATCGCCGGGCTGCAGCGCGAAGCGGCCAACCTGAACGCCGACATGACCACGCGGATGACCGAGCGGTTCTCCGCGCCGGGGGCCACCCTGGTCAAGCTGTTCGGCCGGCCGGCCCGGGAGCGCGCGGAGTTCGGCGCCAGGGCGGCCAGGGTGCGGGACATCGGCGTGCGCACCGCGATGGTGTCCCGGGTGTTCCTGACCTCGTTGAGCCTGCTCTCCGCGCTGGCTCAGGCCCTGGTGTACGGGCTGGGTGGCTACCTGGCGGTGACCGGGCAGTTGGCCCCGGGCACGGTGGTCACCATGGCATTGTTGCTGACCCGGCTGTACGGGCCGCTGGCTCAGCTGTCCAACGCCAGGGTCAACGTGATGAGCGCGCTGGTCTCCTTCGAGCGGGTGTTCGAGGTGCTCGACCTGCGGCCGATGGTGGCCGAGAAGCCCGACGCGCGCGAGCTGCCGGAGGGTCCGGTCTCGGTGCGGCTGCGGGACGTGCACTTCGGCTACCCCTCGGCCACCGAAGTGTCACTGGCGTCGCTGGAGGAGGTCGCCACCCTGGACGCCCGGGGCGGCGAGGAGGTGCTGCACGGCATCGACCTGGACGTGCCGGCCGGGTCGCTGGTGGCGTTGGTGGGTTCTTCCGGCGCCGGAAAGTCCAGCCTGGCCAGCCTGGTGCCCCGGCTCTACGACGTGACCTCCGGCTCGGTCGAGCTGTCCGGGGTGGACGTGCGGGACCTGAGCTTCCCGGCGATCCGCGGCGCGGTGGGCGTGGTCACCCAGGACGGCCACCTGTTCCACGACTCGATCGCGGCGAACCTGCGCTACGCCCGGCCGGAGGCGACCGAGGCCGAGTTGGTCGAGGCGATGGAGCGGGCGCGGCTCGGCGAGCTGCTCGAGTCGCTGCCGGACGGGTTGGACACCGTGGTGGGGGAGCGCGGCTACCGGCTCTCCGGCGGGGAGCGGCAGCGGCTGACCATCGCCCGTTTGCTGCTCGCCCGCCCGTCGGTGGTGGTGCTGGACGAGGCCACCGCGCACCTGGACTCGGAGTCCGAGGCGGCGGTGCAGGAGGCGCTGGCCGAGGCGCTCCAGGGGCGGACTGCCCTGGTGATCGCGCACCGGCTGTCCACCATCCGCAACGCCGACCTGATCGCGGTGGTGGAGCACGGCCGGATCGTGGAGCGCGGCACGCACGACGAGCTTCTGGCCGCCAAGGGCCGCTACGCCGACCTCTACCGCCGCCAGTTCGGCACCCCGAGGCTGGCCGAAGACGTCGTGGAACCCGCCGCCTAACCCCCGGGCCCCCGGGTCGGCACAGCCCGGCTGGCGTCGGCACAGCCCGTCCATCCGCTCACACAGCACACGGTGTGCTCACACAGCTGGTCGACGCGCTGTGTCGAGCCCCGCAAGCTGTGTCGAGCCGCGGGAGCTGTGTGAGCCCCGATGAGTGTGCCGGTGAGGTGTGTCCGCCCTCCGGCTCCACGCGCTGATCGGTGTCGCCGGCGCGCGAGTTGTTTTGGGCACATTGGTTCAGTAGGTTGAACGTGTGAGTTCAAATGGGCGGTCGTTCGTCATTAGCGGGGGCACGGACGGGATCGGCGGGGCGCTGGCGCTGGCCTATCTGGAGCGGGGGGATGAGGTCGCGGTCATCGGGCGGAACGCGGAGAAGGGGAAGGCGTTCCTGGATGCCGCGGCAACGCTCGGCGCGGCCGGGCGCGCGCACTTCGTGCTGGCCGACCTGAGCCTGGTCAGCGAAACCAGGGCGGCGATCGCCGAGATCAGCGGGATCTTCGCCAGGCTCGACGGGCTGGTGCTGTGTGCCCGGCACTACCGGTCCACCCGGCTGGTCACCGCCGAGGGATTCGAGCACACGTTCGCGCTGTACTACCTGAGCCGGTTCGTGCTCAGCTACGGGCTGGTCGACCTGCTCGACGCCGCCGACCAGCCGATCATCCTGAACGTGAGCGGCCCGGGCAGTGGCACCGGCGAGATCCGCTGGGACGACCTTGGCGGCGAGCGTGACTTCCACGCGCCGCGCATCCTGGCCCAGGGTGGCCAGCTCAACGACCTGCTCGGCATCGGATTCGTGCTCAACCGGCCTTCCGAGAAGGTGCGCTACGCGCTGCTGCACCCCGGGGTGGTGAACACCAGCTTCTCCGGCGAGTACGACCCGGAGACCGCCGCCCACATCGAGGCCCTCCGGGCCACCGCCCAACCGATCGACCAGGCGCTGCCGCCGATCTTCGCCGTACTGGACAACCCGCCCGCCGAGCCGCTCAGCGCCACGGTCATCGGCCAGCCGATCAGCGTGCGCGGCCCGGCGTTCGACGAGACCGCGGCGCGGCGGCTCTACGCCGAGACCACCACGCTGCTGTCCAGGGTCGCTCCGGCCGCTCCCGGTGTGTCGGTGGCCAGGTTGCACCGGGTGCTGGACGCCCCGATCTTCGCCACGGTGGCCACCGTGCAACCCGACGGCAGCCCGCACCAGTCCGTGGTCTGGGTGGCCAGGGACGGCGACGATGTGCTGTTTGTGGTTGCGGTCGGTAGTCGGAAGGAACGAAACCTGCGGCGGGATCCGAGGGTGAGCGTGCTGGTCAGCCCGCCCGAGGAGCCGTACAGCTACGCGGCCATCCAGGGCACCGCGTCGCTGCGCGCCGAGGGCAGCCGTGAGCTCCGCGACGCACTGGCGCTGCGCTACACCGGCCTGAGTTACGCCGAACACAATATTGAGGCGGCCGCCCGGTACGGCGAGATCGAAATCACCACTGTCCGGGTCACTCCCGAGCGGATCGTCGGCCGGCTCCGCTGAACCTAGCCCCCAAGAGGGGCCGGGCGGCGGACGCTGCTCTCCACCACGTCCAGCACGGCCCGCAGGTCGTCGGCCGGCAGCCCCATCGCCAGGTGCGAAACCAGCCCCTCGAAGGACAGCTCCAGATAGCGGGTCAGTACCGGAACGGGCAGGTCACGGCGTACCACGCCGGCCTCCCGTTGGCGGGTGAGACGGCGCTGGATCGCGTCGGTGAGCTCCTGGGCGTGCTGCTCCCAGTCCGCGCGGAACTTCTGGTCGGTGCGCAGCCGCCGCGACACCTCCAGCCGGGTGCCCAGCCAGCTGATCCCGCTGCCACCGATCGCCGCGTCGGCCAGGATGTCCCGCATCACCTGCACCAGCCCCTGCTCGGACACCACCTGCGCCATCCGCCGGGCGTCCTGGTGGGCCAGCTCGAGGAACAGCGAGTCCTTGTCCTTGAAGTGGTGGAAGATCGCGCCCCGGGACATTCCGGTGGCCTCTTCCAGCCGTCGGACCGTCGCGCCCTCGTATCCGTACCTGCTGAAACAGGCCCTGGCCCCGTCCAGGATCTGCTCCCGGCGGGCGGCCAGGTGGCCGGCGCTGACACGAGGCATCTACACAGCGTAGCCGTTAATAGGCCGTCTGTACGGCTTACCGACTGATGACGCGCCCTGCTTTTGTCGGTGGCGTTGTGTAGCGTCGATTTCCGGTGTTCGACTCGTTCGGGGGTGGTTGGTGGTGTCACCGAGGGCAACTGCTCGGGTCTGTGACGAGGGCCGGGAGACGCTGAATGAGCGGGCCGTGCAGGTGCTGCGCAGCCGGGAGGAGTCCGAGGCGTACGTAGCTTCAGTGTGCTTCAAGCATGGGCCGCCCCGGCTGATCGGCGTCGAGCTGGAGTGGTTACTGGCCCGAAGGGTGGTGCCCCCCCGTTCGCCCGAGGCGTCGGTTGACCCCGCCCGGCTCGACTCGGCGGTGCTCACCGCCGCGCTTGGTCCGCATACCCCGACCTCGCTCGACCCGCTCTCTCCGGCGCTCCCGCTGCCCCTCGGTTCGACGGTCACCGTCGAACCCGGCGGCCAGGTTGAGCTCGCCAGCCAGCCCTTCGCCGATCTCGGCGCACTCTTCCGCAATGTCTCGTCGGACGCGGCCGTGCTGCACCGCCGGCTCGCCGCGTACTCCTTGAGGCCCTATCCGTACGCGGCGGATCCGGTGCGTGCGCCGCACCGCATCCTCACCACTCCTCGGTACGCGGCGATGGAGGCCGCGTTCGACCGGTTGGGCACCGAGGGGCGCAGCATGATGTGCTCCACCGCGGCCGTGCAACCCAGCTTCGACCTGGGGGAACGCGCCGACCTGCGGTCGCGCTGGGCCGCGCTGCACGTGCTCGGCCCGGCGCTGGTGGCGGCGTTCGCGAACTCGCCGGTGCTGCACGGCCGGCGCACCGGGTGGCGTTCGTCCCGGATGGCGGTGTGGCTGGCGCTGGATCCGCCGAGGACCGCTCCGCCCGATCTGTCCGTGGGCGATCCGGCGGCGGGGTACGCGCGGCGTGCCTTGGAGGCCTCGGTGATCTGCGTGCGCCGGCCCGGCCAATCCTGGGACGCCCCGCCGGGAGTGAGCTTCGCCGACTGGCTGGCCGGCGCGCTGCCCTCCCCGCCGACCACCGAGGACCTCGACCTGCACCTGACCACACTGTTCCCGCCGGTGCGCCCGCACGGTCACGTCGAGGTCCGGTATGTGGACGCGCAGGCCGGCGACGAGTGGATCGTCCCGGTCGCCGTGCTGGCCGCGCTGCTGTCCGATCCGGCCACCACGTCGGCGGCGGTGGACGCCTGCCAGCCGGTGGCCGATCGCTGGCACGGCGCGGCGCGGGACGGGCTGACCGACCCCGAGCTGGCCCGCGCGGCGGCGACCGTGTTCACCCTGGCCGCCGAGGCGCTGCCCGGGCTGGTCGGCCCCGGCCGGATCCGGGAACTGGTTGACCAGTTCGTCGCGCGGCGGGTGCTGCGCGGCCGATGTCCGGCCGATGACGTGATTGATCCTGACCGAAGTGGAGGGGCGGCATGACCGAGATCGCGGATCCGCTCGCCGAGCTGACACCCGAGGCGCTGCGCGCCCACGTGGCAACCGAACTCACCAGGAGCCGGGCGCGCAGCACCGCGCTCACCGAAGCGGTGGACGAGGCTGACCTGATCCGGCAGCACTCCCCGCTGATGTCCCCGCTGGTCTGGGACCTGGCGCACATCGGCAGCCAGGAGGAGCTCTGGCTGGTCCGTGACGTGGGCGGCCGCGAGCCGCTGCGCCCGGAGATCGACGGGCTGTACGACGCGTTCCAGCACACCAGGGCCAGCCGGGTCCAGCTGCCGCTGCTCACCCCGGCGGAGACCAGGCGTTACGTCGCCGAGGTGCGGGAGAAGGCCCTCGAGGCGTTGGAGCACAGCCCGCTGCGCGGCCGCCGCCTGGAGGAGCATGCGTTCGCCTTCGGCATGATCGTGCAGCACGAGCAGCAGCACGACGAGACGATGCTGGCCACCCACCAGCTGCGCGCCGGCTCACCGGTGCTGCACGCCGAGCCGCCGCCGGCTGTGCCGGTCGGGGGGGCCGCTGTGCCGGTCCCGGCGGAGGTGCTGGTGCCGGCCGGCGCGTTCAGCATGGGCACCTCGACCGAGCCGTGGGCGCTGGACAACGAGCGCCCGGCGCACCAGGTGGAACTGCCCGCGTTCGTGATCGACGCGGCGCCGGTGACCAACGGGCAGTACGTCGAGTTCCTCGACGCCGGTGGTTATGACGAGCCGCGCTGGTGGAGCGAGGCGGGTTGGCGGCACCGGGTGGAGGCCGGGCTGACCGCGCCGCAGTTCTGGGAGGCCGACGCCGGAGGGCAGTGGTGGCGGCGCCGGTTCGGGGTGCTGGAGCCGGTACACCCCGCCGAGCCGGTGGTGCACGTGTGCTTCCACGAGGCGGCCGCCTACGCGGCCTGGGCCGGCAAGCGACTGCCCACCGAGGCGGAGTGGGAGAAGGCCGCCCGATGGGATCCGGCCAGCGGGCGCTCGCGGCGCTACCCGTGGGGCGACGAGGACCCGACGCCGGAGCACGCCAACCTGGGCCAGCGCCACCTGGGCCCGGCGCCGGTGGGTGCCTACCCGAAGGGCGCCTCCGCGCTGGGCGTACACCAGCTGATCGGCGACGTCTGGGAGTGGACGTCCTCGGGCTGGTACCCGTATCCGGGCTTCCAGATGTTCCCGTACCCGGAGTACTCCGAGGTGTTCTTCGGCGGCGACTACCGGGTGCTGCGCGGCGGCTCGTTCGGGGCCGACCCGGCCGCGGTGCGGGCCACCTTCCGCAACTGGGACCACCCGAT
>DATHIT010000924.1:0-7155 GCA_035489915.1 Pseudonocardia sp.
GGCCTGGTGATGCTCACGCTGGCCGACGCCCCGGCGGCGCACGTCCTCGGTGTGCTCGCCCTGGCCGGCGCCGGGCTGGCCATCTTCACCGCCATCGGGCCCGACGAGGTGGCGGCCGAGGAGCCGACTGTGTTCGTGCGGCGGCGGCGCTGACCTCCGCGCCCTATAACGTTGCGAGTGAAGCCTGACCCCCGAGGAGAGCACCTGATGGCCGAACGGCATGAGATCGCCGTCCGCAACAACCCCGACGCCAACCGATACGAGGCGAGCGTCGACGGCGAGCTGGCCGGCTTCGCCTTCTACCGCCTGGCCCCCGGACAAGTGGTCTTCGTCCACACCGAGGTGCAAGACGGCTACGAAGGTCAGGGCGTCGGCGGTGCACTCGCCAAGGCGGCCCTCGACGACGTGCGCCGACAGGGCAAAAAAGCGGCGCCCGTGTGCGAGTTCATTGCTGGCTACATCCGCCGTCATCCAGACTATGTCGACCTCGTCGATGAGGCATACCGCAACGAGGTCCTGCCCAGCTCCTGACCGAAACAGCCGATGGGAGGAGTCGCTCATGCTGTTCCGTCAGCTGGAGTACTTCGTGGCGGTGGCCCGAGAGAGACACTTCGCCCGCGCGGCGGAATCCTGCTACGTCTCGCAGCCCGCGCTCTCCGCCTCGATCGCCAAGCTCGAGCGGGAGCTGAACGTCACCTTGATCAACCGGGGGCACAACTTTGAGGGCCTGACCCCGGAGGGCGAGCGGCTCGTCGTCTGGGCCAAGCGGATCCTCGCCGAGCAAGAGGCGTTCAAGGCCGAGGTGGCCGCCGTTCAGTCCGGCATCACCGGGACGCTGCGGCTGGGCACCGAGCCCACCGCGTCCACCACCCTGGCGCTCCCCGTGGCCGCGTTCTGCGCGGCCCACCCACTGGCCAAGGTGCACGTCCAATCCCGGTCGTCGACGACGGACCTGCGCCGCCAGCTACGCGAGTTCGAGCTGGACGCGGCGATCGCTCACTTCGCGCCCGACGACCGGGAGTTCTTGCAGGTGGTTCCGATGTACGAGGAGCGGTACATCGTGCTGGCCTCCGCCGACCAGCTGCTCCCGCACACCAACACCATGACGTGGAAGGAAGCGGCACAGTTGCCGCTGGCGTTGCTGACCCACGACATGCGGATTCGGCAGGTCATCGACAAGGCGTTCGCGGAGAGCGGAGTCGTGGTCACCCCGCAGATGGAGACCGACTCGGTCGCTTCCCTCTACGCGCTGGTCGGCCTCGGCGCGTGGGCCAGCATCGTGCCGCACACCTGGTTGCGGGCGATGCCGGTGGTCGGCAGGACCAGGGTCGTCCGCTTGGTCGAGCCGGACGCCAGGGCGCGGATCTCGGTGGCGACCCACTCGGCCACCCCTGGCTCGGTCGCGGCCCGGGCGTTCGTGACCGCGGCGAAGGGCCTGTCACTGGACGAGTTCTTCAACCAGTCGCTGCCGACCGAGCACCCTTTCCAGTGACACGTGCGTCAGTGCGCGAACTGGGCTTCCACCGCCCGCCGGTCCAGCGCGCCCTTGGCGGTATGCGGTAGAGCGGCCACGACCTCGAGCCGGTCGGGTACTTCGAAGGCGGACAGCCGGTTGCGGCAGTACTCCAGGATCTGGTCGGGCCCGAGGTTCTCGCCCTCGGGTAGCAGGACCACGGCGGCGCCGACTCGTTGCCCGTAGGTCGCGTCCGGGATGGCGAACACGGCCGCCTCCGCCACACCGGGAAACCCGGCGAGAATGTCCTCGACGTGCTCCGGCGAGATCTTCTCGCCACCGCGGTTGATCTGGCTCTTGATGCGCCCGGTGAGGAACAGGTACCCGTCCTCGTCCAGTGAGCCCAGGTCGCCGGTGCGGAACCACCCGTCGGCGAAGCTGTGCGCCGTCTCGGCCGGGTCGGCGAGGTAGCCGCGGGTGACGGTGGGACCTTGCACCCATACCTCGCCCACCGTGCCAGCGGGGCACTGGTGCCCGTTCCGGTCGACGACGCGAAGCCGCACTCCGGTTCCCCTGCCGACCGACCCGTGCTTCAGCTTCCCGTGTTGCGGTAGCGGCTCGCTGGCCGCCTGGTGGCTGCACTCGGTCATCCCGTATGCGGACAGCACCGGCACACCGAGCGTCCGCTCCAGCGCCCGGGCGGTGGCCGAGTTGAGCGGAGCACTGCAACTGCGCACGAACCTGAGGGGCGCAACCTCCGGGCCGGGGTACTCGTGCGCTGAGCGCTCCAGCAGGATCTCCAGGATGGTCGGAACGGCGGTGAACCAGGTGGCGCCGACCGACCGCACGTCGTCCCAGAACGTGTGCGCCGAGAACCGTCCCCGCTCGGGCACCAGCACACATCCCCCGCTGGCCAGGGAGGCCAGCAGCCCCGCGAGCAGCCCGTGACCGTGGAAGAACGGCATCACCGCGACCGACGCATCGTCGGGTCCCAGCTCGTACGTGGCGCAGATGCCGCGGATCGACGCGGCCACGTTGGCGTGCGTCAGGGGGACCATCTTGGCCCGGTCGGTGGTTCCCGCGGTGAACAGGACGAGGGCGTCCCGGTCGGAGAGCTCGGCCGCCGCGCCCCGGCGGCGTCGCGCTCCGGGCGCGCCGGTGTCCAGCGTGGCCGTCGCCATCCCGCCATCGGCGAGCTCTACTCGCAAGGTCCAGGTCGGGATGTCCGGCGGCGCGACCGTCGCCGCCCCGACCGCGGGTAGGCCGAGGAGGATCGCCTGCGCTCCCAACGCCTCGAGCCGGGCTGACATCTGTGACTCGGGCAGTGTCGGGTCTATCGGAGCGACCACCAGCCCGGCCCGCGCCGCCCCCAGCAGCGCCACGACGAACTCGGCATTGTTGGCGCTGATCAGGCCAACCGGGTCGCCGCGGCGCAAGCCGGCGCTACCGAGCCGGGCGGCCACATCATCGGCCAAGGCCGCGAGCGTGCGATAGGACAGGTGCACCCGGCCGCCGGTGACGACGAGGGCCGGATCTCCGGGACGATCGCGTACCTGCTGGTCGAGGAGATCAACAAGGCCGGTGATCACCGGGGGCACGTACCGGTTCGCCTCGCGCACCGATGGCGCGGTCGGAACAGCAACCATGACTAACACCTCTTCTCACACCAGGTCCCTGGTGAAGTCGTCATCTTCGAGCCTGCGCCGGGGTGTGGGGCGCGTCCAATACGCGCTGGCGAACGCTCGGTAGCGACCGCCTATCAACCCAGCTGTGCGAGGGAGCTGGGTTGTCCGGTTTCCTGGTTCAGTGCCAGGGAGGCGACCGCGATCACCAGCGCGATCACCACCGCTGGCAGGATCGGGGCGTAGGCGTGCGCGTGGCCGATCAGCCAGGTTCCGACGAGTGCGCCGACGGCCATGCCCACCAGGGTCCCGGTCAGGCGGCGTGCCGCGGGTGCGGTGAGCGACCAGGTCGCGATGCCGCTCACCCAGCTGATGTACGTCGCCGTCGCGGCTGTCGTGGAGACGCCCGGCACGTGCAGCGACCGGATGGCGTTCATCTGGACACCCGCCCCGAACGCGCCCAGCGTGAGCAGGATGTGCGACACCATCTCGGCCGGCGCGGCCACCAGCCACACGGTGAGGAAGGCGAGTTGCATGACCAGCGTGACGCCGAGCGCGATCGACACCCGGCGTGGCCAGACCTGGAAGACGTTCTCGTCGTCCACCTCCTCATCGCCGTCGAAAGCCTTGAGGATCCGCACCGCCAGCGCGGCACCCGCCGCGAAGGCGACCAGCGAGACGACCACGGACACCCGATCCGGGCCGGCGGGCGGGCGGGTGCCGTCGGCAATGACCCCGAGAAGCACGATGTTCCCGGTCTGAAAGGCCGTGAACACCTTCCCGAAGGAGAGATAGCAGATCGCCTCGTAGATGCCTGAGGAGAACGCCAGCGCCACGAGCAGCCCATCGCGTAGCGCGATGAGCCGTGGCGTGGCGTGCACGGCAGCGCGGTCCTTGAGCCGCTCGACAGCCCGATGTGATGATCGGGTTCGTCCCTTTGACGTGGCTTCCGCAGTGGTGACGCCCTGGTTGGCATCCGCTCCAGACGCCGCGGTCGGAATGGCCATGCCCAACACCTTCTCGCACTAGAGTAGTTGAGTTCTTTACAGCCGAGCTTGCGCCGGCGTGCCGAGGCCGTCCAATACGCACTGCCGAACGACTGGTAGCGCGCGGCTATCAAGGCCCCAACGCGTCCGGCCCGGGCACGTTCGACGAAACTTGATAGCCATCGCTTATCGGCCGGTCGCCAACAGGTCTTGGACGGGACGATCCGCGCCTCCGAATGTAGGAGGCGAAGGCGAACAGCCAGCACGCACAGGGAGGACGCCGAATCATGACCACCGCTTCCGCACCGGAGACCACGGCGGGCGTCGCCGATGCTCCGGGCGAGCTCACCGACGGATACCACCTGGTAGTCGACGCGCTCAAGCTCAACGACGTGGAGACCATCTACGGGCTGGTCGGCATCCCGATTACTGACCTGGCCCGCCTGGCGCAGGCCTCAGGCATCCGCTACATCGGCTTCCGTCACGAGAGCAACGCTGGGCACGCGGCGGCGGCGGCCGGTTTCCTGACGAAAAAGCCGGGCGTGTGTCTGACGGTGTCCGCCCCGGGCTTCCTCAACGGGCTCGTCGCGCTGGCGAACGCCACCACCAACTGTTTCCCGATGGTGCAGATCTCCGGGTCCAGCGAGCGGCACATCGTCGACCTCCAGCAGGGCGACTACGAGGAGATGGACCAGCTCGCCGCCGCGAAGCCGTTCGTGAAGGCCGCGTACCGGGTGAGTCGGGTGGAGGACATCGGCCGGGGTATCGCCCGCGCGCTGCGTACCGCAATATCCGGCCGTCCCGGCGGTGTCTACCTCGACATCCCGGCCGCGGTGCTCGGCTCCATCATGGACGCGGAGGAGGGCGCCAAGACGCTGAGCCGGCTCGTCGACCCCGCTCCGCGCCAGCTGCCCGCGCCCGAGGCAGTGGACCGCGCGATCGAGATCCTGGCGGCTGCCGAGAAGCCGCTGGTGGTGCTCGGCAAGGGAGCCGCGTACGCGCAGGCGGACGAGCAGATCCGCGAGTTCATCGAGAGCACCGGCATCCCGTACGTGCCGATGTCGATGGCGAAGGGCCTGCTGCCCGACGACCACCCGCAGTCGGCGGCCACCGCCCGTTCACTGGCGCTGCGCGGGGCCGACGCGGTGATGCTCATCGGCGCCCGGCTCAACTGGCTGCTCAACCACGGCGAGGCCCCGCAGTGGAACCCCGACGCGAAGTTCATCCAGGTAGACATCGAGCCGAAGGAGCTGGACAGCAACCAGCCCATCGCCGCTCCGCTGGTCGGAGACGTCGGGTCGGTGCTCGACGCACTGCTCGAGCGCGCCAAGCCCGGGCAGATCGCCGCCCCCGCCGGCTGGCGGGACGAGCTGGCGGCGCGCTCGGCGCAGAACGTCGCCAAGATGGCGAAGCGCCTCCAGGACAACCCGCACCCGATGGCCTTCATGGGTGCCCTCAAGGCCGTCCGTGACGTGGTGCACGAGCGCCCCGAGATCTACATCGTCAACGAGGGCGCCAACGCGCTCGACATCGCCCGCAACGTGATCGACATGCAGGTACCCCGGCACCGCCTAGACAGCGGCACGTGGGGCGTGATGGGCATCGGCATGGGCTACGCGATCGCCGCCGCCGTCGAGACCGGCGCCCCGGTCGTGGCCGTCGAGGGCGACAGCGCCTTCGGGTTCAGCGGCATGGAGCTGGAGACGATCTGCCGGTACAAGCTGCCCGTGGTCACCGTCATCATGAACAACGGCGGTGTCTACCGTGGCGACGACGTCAACCCCCTCGGCAACGCCCCGTCGCCAACCACTCTGATGCTCAACGCACGCCACGACCAGATGATCGAGGCGTTCGGCGGCAAGGGCTACCACGCGACCACGCCCGCTGAGGTCACCGCCGCCCTCACCGAGGCGCTGGCCACCGGCGGCCCGGCGCTCATCGACTGCGTGATCGACCCGTCGGCCGGCACCGAGAGCGGCCACATCGCGCACCTCAACCCGAAGGGCATCACCGTCGGCAACATCTCGCCGACGCAGCACTGAGCATCCCGGACGACCGAAACGCCGTTCGAGCACACCATCCTTGAGAAGGGGAACCAACCATGACGAACCTGCCGCTGAGCGGTATCAAAGTGATCGACTTCACCGGGGTCCAGGCGGGCCCGGCCTGCACCCAGATGCTCGCCTGGTTCGGTGCCGATGTGATCAAGGTCGAGCGCCCCAACGGCGGCGACGTGACGCGCAACCAACTCCGCGACATCCCCGATCTCGACGCGCTGTACTTCACCATGCTGAACAGCAACAAGCGCTCCCTGGCCATCAACACCAAGAGCCCCGAGGGCAAGGAGGTCATGGAGAAGCTGATCCGCGAGGCGGACATCCTCGTGGAGAACTTCGCGCCGGGCGCCATGGACCGCATGGGCCTTTCCTGGGACCACATCCACGAGCTCAACCCGCGCCTGATCTTCGGTTCGGTCAAGGGCTTCAACGACGACTCGTCGTGGAACGACCTCAAGGTCTACGAGAACGTCGCGCAGGCCGCCGGTGGCGCCGCGTCCACCACGGGCTTCTGGGACGGACCGCCCACCATCAGCGGCTCGGCCCTCGGCGACAGCAACACCGGCATGCACCTGCTGATCGGCCTGCTCACCGCGATCATCCAGCGCAACGCGACCGGATTGGGCCAGAAGGTGTCGGTGTCCATGCAGGACGCCGTGCTCAACCTGACCCGGGTCAAGCTGCGCGACCAGCAGCGCCTGGAGAAGATCGGTTACCTGGAGGAGTACCCGCAGTACCCGAACGGCGAGTTCGGCGACACGGTGCCGCGTGGCGGCAACGCCGGCGGCGGCGGCCAGCCGGGCTGGATCCTGAAGTGCAAGGGCTGGGAGACCGACCCCAACGCCTACATCTACTTCACCATCCAGGAGCAGAACTGGAAGCGCACCGCCGAGGTCATCGGCCGGCCCGAGTGGGTCGAGGACCCGGAGTACGCCACCCCCCGGGCGCGTCAGTCGCACATCTTCGAGATCTTCGAGGAGATCGAGAAGTGGCTGGCCGACAAGACCAAGTACGAGGCGGTCGACATCCTGCGCAAG
>DATHIT010000925.1:0-4155 GCA_035489915.1 Pseudonocardia sp.
TACCTGAACCGCTACGCCGTGCTGCCCGGCCGCCGCGCCGTGGTGCTGACCACCAACGACAGTGCCTACGACACGGCGGTCGAGCTGGTCAACGCGGGCGCCGAGGTGGCCGCGCTGCTGGACACCCGTCCCGAACCGCCCGCCGATCTGCTCGCGCTGGCGGCCGAGGCCGGCATCCAGGTGCTGCCCGGCGCCGTGGTCACCGGCACCTCTGGAGCGCAACCGACCGGAGCTCCTCGGAGAGAGCATCAGCACCGCATCACGGCGGTTCGGCTGGCCGACGGACGGTCGATCGACTGCGACCTGCTGGCCGTGTCCGGTGGCTGGAATCCGCTGGTGCACCTGTTCAGCCAGGCCAACGGTGCCCTGCGCTGGGACGAGGAGCGCGCCACGTACGTGCCGGCCGCGCCGGCGCCGGGGATGAGCGTGGTCGGCGCCGCGAACGGCGTGCCCGACCTGGCCGGCTCGCTGGCCGAGGGGGCGGCAGCGGGCGCCGCGGCGGCGGCCGACTCCGGGTTCCCGGGCAACGCGCCGGAGCTGCCGGGTGTGCGCGTTCGCCAGGTGGCGGCGGACGGGCCGGTGTGGCTGGTCCCCGGTGCGGACGGCGAACCCGGCGAGTGGCGTGACCACTTCGTCGACCTGCAGCGCGACGCCACGGTGGCCGACGTGTGGCGGGCCACCGGCGCCGGCATGCGCTCGGTCGAGCACGTGAAGCGCTACACCACCATCGGCACCGGGCAGGACCAGGGGCGCACCTCCGCGGTGCTGGCCAACGGCGTGATCGCCGCGGCGCTCGGGTTGGCCTCGCCGGGCGAGCTGGGCACCACCACGTTCCGCGCGCCGTACGCCCCGGTGTCGTTCGCGCTGATGGCCGGGCGCAACCGCGGCGAGCTGCACGACCCGGTGCGCACCACGTCGATCCACCCGTGGCATGTGGCCGCCGGCGCCGAGTTCGAGAACGTCGGCCAGTGGAAGCGGCCCTGGTACTACCCGCGCGACGGGGAGGACCTGCACACCGCGGTGCTGCGGGAGTGCCGGGCGACCCGCACCGGCGTCGGCATGATGGACGCGTCCACCCTGGGCAAGATCGACGTGGTGGGCCGGGACGCCGGGGAGTTCCTCAACCGGATCTACACCAACGGCTTCGCCAAGCTCAAGGTCGGCTCGGCCCGGTACGGGATCATGTGCAAGGCCGACGGCATGGTGTTCGACGACGGGGTCACCCTGCGGCTGGCCGAGGACCACTTCTACCTGACCACCACCACCGGCAACGCGGCCGCCGTGCTGGACTGGCTGGAGGAGTGGTCGCAGACCGAGTGGCCGGAGCTGGACGTCACGTTCACCTCGGTCACCGAGCAGTGGGCCACCATCGCGGTGGTCGGCCCGCGCTCCCGCGCGGTGGTCCAGTCGCTGGTCCCCGAGGTGGACTGCTCGGCGGAGGCGTTCCCGTTCATGACCGTGCGCCACGCCGACCTGGCCGGCGGGGTGCCGGCGCGGATCGCCCGGATCTCCTTCTCCGGCGAGCTGGCCTACGAGGTCAACGTGGCCAGCTGGCACGGGCAGGCGGTGTGGGAGGCGGTGTATGCGGCCGGGGCGCCGCACGGCATCACCCCGTACGGCACCGAGACCATGCACGTGCTGCGCGCGGAGAAGGGGTTCCCGATCGTCGGGCAGGACACCGACGGCACGGTCACCCCGGAGGACCTGGGCATGAGCTGGATCGTGTCCACTCGCAAGGACTTCATCGGCCGGCGCTCGCTGGCCCGGCCGGACACCGCGCGGGGTGACCGCAAGCACCTGGTCGGGCTGCTGCCGATCGACCGTGCGCAGTTGCTGCCCGAGGGTGCGCAGCTGGTCGCCGAGGGGGTGCCGATCACCCCGGAGGCCGGGCCGGTGCCGATGCTCGGGCACGTCACGTCCAGCTACCACAGTGCCGCGCTGGAGCGCACGTTCGCGCTGGCACTGGTGAAGAACGGCCGCAACCGGATCGGCGAGACGGTGCTCGCGCCGCTCGGTGACCGGACCATCGCGGCGACCGTCACCGAGCCGGTGTTCTACGACCAGGAAGGAGCTCGCCGTGACGGTTGAGCAGCTCACGCTGGGGGAGCGGCGGTCTCCGCTGTCCGGCTTTCAAGCGGGTTCGCCGGAGCGGGTCCAACTGGCCGAGGTGCCGTTCCTGAGCATGGTCAACCTGCGGGTGGACCCGGCCGGGCCGGCAGCCGCGCGGGTCGCCTCGGTGCTCGGCGCCGGGCTGCCCACCGAGCCGAACACGGTGGTCTCACCGGGTGAGTACGCCGTGCTGTGGCTGGGGCCGGACGAGTGGCTGGTGGTCGGCCCCGATACCGGGGTGCGCGGGCCTGCGTCCCTGGTGTCGTCGCTGCGCGAGGCGCTGGACGGGGAGCGCGGGTCGGCGGTCGACCTGTCCGCGAACCGGACCACCGTCGAAGTCAGTGGTCCCCGGGCCCGAGACGTACTGGAAAACGGCTGCCCGCTGGACCTGCACCCTCGGGTGTTCTACCCCGGCCGGTGCGCGCAGACCGTACTGGCCAGAACGCAGGTGGTGCTCTGGCAAGCCGGGCCGCAACCGTCCTACCGGCTGCTGGTGCGCTGTTCGTTCGCCGACTACCTGGCCGCCTGGCTGACCGACGCAGCCCGGGAACACCTTCTGTGATCAGCGTCTTCGACCTGTTCTCCATCGGCATCGGGCCGTCCTCCTCACACACCGTGGGGCCGATGCGGGCCGCGCTGCGGTTCGTCGAGCGGCTGGCCGCCGACGGACAGCTGGACCAGGTCGGCGAGGTGCGCTGTGAGCTGTTCGGCTCGCTGGGCGCCACCGGGCACGGGCACGGCTCGCCGATGGCGGTGTTGCTCGGGCTGGGCGGGGAGCGACCGGAGACGGTGGACACCGACCGGGCGGCGGAGCGGGCGGCGGCGATCCGCGAGACCGGCCGGCTGCGGCTCGGCTCGGGTGGCCCGGAGGTGCCGTTCCGGGAGGCCGACCATCTAGTGCTGCACCGGCGCCGGACGCTGCCACTGCACCCCAACGGCATGCTGTTCCAGGCCTGGGCGCCGGACGGGGAACTGCTCGCCGAGCGCCGGTACTACTCGGTGGGCGGCGGGTTCGTGCTGGACGACCCGGCGGGGGAGCCCGCGCGGATCGTGGCCGACACCGCGCCGGTGCGGTACCCGTTCCGCACCGGCGATGAGCTGCTGGCGCACTGCGCCGAGACCGGGCTGCCGGTGAGCGGGGTGATGCTGGCCAACGAGCTGTCCCGCCGCTCCGAAGCCGAGGTGCGCGACGGCCTGCTGGTGATCTGGCAGGCGATGCGGGAGTGCGTGGCGCGCGGCTGCGTCCGGCACGGCGTGATGCCCGGCGGGCTGCGGGTGCGCCGGCGGGCGGCCGACCTGTATCAACGGCTGCAGGTGGAGGCGGACAGCCCGGACCCGCTGCAGGTGATGGACTGGATCTCGCTGTATGCGCTGGCGGTGAACGAGGAGAACGCGTCCGGCGGGCGGGTGGTCACCGCGCCGACCAACGGGGCGGCCGGGATCGTGCCGGCCGTGCTGCACTACTACATGCGGTTCGTGCCGGGCGCCTCCGATGACGGCGTGGTGCGATTCCTGCTCACCGCCGGGGCGATCGGGTCGATCTACAAGGAGATCGCGTCCATCTCCGGCGCCGAGGTGGGCTGCCAGGGCGAGGTCGGCTCGGCCTGCTCGATGGCGGCCGGCGCGCTGTGCGAGGTGCTGGGTGGCACCGCGCGGCAGGTGGAGAACGCCGCCGAGATCGGCATGGAGCACAACCTGGGGCTGACCTGCGACCCGGTCGGTGGCCTGGTGCAGATCCCGTGCATCGAGCGCAACGCAATGGCCTCGGTCAACGCGATCCACTCGGCCCGGATGGCGCTGCGCGGCGACGGCACGCACGTGGTCAGCCTGGACAAAGTGATCAAGACGATGCGCGAGACCGGCGCCGACATGAAGGTCAAGTACAAGGAAACCTCCCGAGGCGGCCTAGCCGTCAACGTAATCGAATGCTGACCGCCGTCCGGTGCTGACCACCGCTCGTGGCTGACCGCCGCCCGGGGGGCTGGCCGCCGCTCGAACCCGGACTTCGCATGCCCAGGGTGCACTTCGCACAGGGTGTGCCGTATG
>DATHIT010000926.1:0-2659 GCA_035489915.1 Pseudonocardia sp.
ACGCGGTTCGGCGACCTCGTCGCCTCCGCCGCGTCACCGATCGACGACGTGCGCGGTAGCGCCCGGTACCGCGCCCACGCACTGTCCGTGATGGCCCGCCGAGCGCTCACCTGGGCGTGGAACGACTACCGGAAGAGCTGACAGCGATGCGCATCACGATCACCGTGAACGGCAATCCGATCGAGGCCGACGACGTGTGGGAGGGCGAGAGCCTGCTGTTCGTACTCCGCGAGCGGATGGCCCTTCCCGGCTCGAAGAACGCCTGTGAGCAGGGCGAATGCGGATCCTGCACGGTCTATCTGGACGGCGTGCCGGCGTGCGCGTGTCTGGTCGCCGCCGGCCAGTGCCAGGGTCGGGAGGTCCGGACCGTCGAGGGCCTGCACGACGGTGACCAGCTCCACCCGGTGCAGCAGGCCTTCTTGGACACCGGTGCCG
This sequence comes from Pseudonocardia sp., assembly GCA_035489915.1. Lineage (GTDB taxonomy): Bacteria > Actinomycetota > Actinomycetes > Mycobacteriales > Pseudonocardiaceae > Pseudonocardia. The sequence goes on from DATHIT010000926.1 coordinate 436, forward strand.
TGCAGTGCGGCTTCTGCACGCCGGGCCTGCTGGTGGCCACCCACGACCTGCTCGGCAGAACCGAGCGACCCAGCGACGGAGAGATCCGCGAGGCGCTGGCCGGGAACCTGTGCCGCTGCACCGGATACGAGAAGATCCTCGACGCGGTCCGTTTGGCGGCGGACCGGCTTGCCGGGTGATCAGGGTGACTGATCCGGAGACGACCACCGCGCTCGACGGCTGCAGCGTGGTCACCATGGACGCGCAGCGTCGCGAGCACAGCACCGGCCACGTCGTGATCACCGGAAACCGAATCACCCAGGTCGGCGCTGGCCGGGCGCCCGAGGGCCTGCCCGACGCCCGGTACGTCGACGCATCCGGCTGCCTGGCGACCCCCGGCCTGATCAACACCCACCACCACCTCTACCAGTGGGTGACCAGGGGCATGGCGGCCGACGACACCCTGTTCGGCTGGCTGACCACGCTGTACCCGGTGTGGGCGGGCATCGACGCGGATATCGTGGAGACCGCGGCCACCGGCTCGCTGACCTGGCTGGCCCGGACCGGGTGCACCACGACGACCGATCACCACTACGTGTTCCCTCAGACCGGTGGCGACGTGTTCGCAGCCGAAGTGGAGGCCGCCGCCCGGGTCGGGCTGCGGTTCCACCCCTGCCGCGGGTCGATGGACCTGGGCCGCAGTCGGGGTGGGCTACCGCCGGACAACATCGTGGAGGATCGGGACGCGGTGCTCACCGCGACCCAGGCCGCGATCGACCGCCACCACGACCCTGCACCGGATTCGATGCTGCGCGTCGCGGTAGCGCCCTGCTCGCCGTTCTCGGTGACCGGCGACCTGCTGGTCGAGGCCGCCGAGCTGGCCCGGCATAACGGGGTGCTGATGCACACCCACCTCGCCGAGACCACCGACGAGGACACCTTCTGCCGCGAGCACTTCGGCTGCACGCCGGTGGAGTACGTCGACCGGCTCGGCTGGCTGGGCGATGACGTGTGGCTGGCCCACGGGATCCATCTCGACGACAGCGCGGTCCGGCGCCTCGGCGACACCCGGACCGGCGTGGCGCACTGCCCCACGTCCAACGCCAGGCTGGGCGCCGGGATCTGCCGCTCCAGGGACCTGCGCGACGCCGGGGCGCGGGTCGGGCTGGGCGTGGACGGGGCCGCCTCCAACGAGTCCAACTCGCTGTGGGAGGAGATCCACCACGCGGTGCTGTTCGCCCGTGCTCGGGGCGGCCCCGGCGCACTGAGCGTGCGCGACGCACTCGAGATGGCCACCATCGGCGGCGCCGAGGTGCTGGGTCGCCAGGGCGAGATCGGCTCCCTGGAACCGGGCAAGCTGGCCGACGTGGCGCTCTGGCGCCTCGACGGGCTGGGCCACGTGGACATCGTCGACCCGGTCGCCGCGCTGGCCCTGGGCGCGCAGCCGCCCCTGGAGCTGCTCCTGGTGAACGGCCGAGCCGTCGTCGAGCGAAACCGGGTCACCACCGTCGACGAAGCCGAGGTGGCCCGGCGGGTGGCCACCGCCAGCACCAAGCTGCTATCCCGAGCCGGAGTGAACCGATGAGCGCACCGTCCGCCCCAGTCGGGGCACCGCAAGGCCTGACCACGCAGAGCCCGGTTCAGGAGGGCGGCGGTATCGGGGGCAATCCGACCCGCCCGGACGGGGTCCTCAAGGTGCGCGGCGAGTTCGCCTACTCCAGCGACCTGTGGATGGACGGGATGATCTGGGGTGCCACCCTGCGCAGCCCGCACCCGTTCGCCCGGATCCGCTCGGTGGACATCACCGAGGCGCTCGCCACCGACGGCGTGCACGCGGTCCTCACCGCCGAGGACGTACCGGGGGAGAACCGGTACGGGCTCGAGCTCGCCGACCAGCCGGTGCTGGCCTCGGACGCGGTCCGCTTCCAGGGCGAGCCGGTGGCACTGATCGCCGCCGACCACCCGGAGATCGCTCGCCAGGCGGCCAAACGGATCCGGGTGGACTACGCCGTGTGGGAGCCGGTCACCGACGCCCGTGCCGCACTGGGCCACCCGAACTGGAACATGCTGCACGACCGATCGGCGCCGGCCACCGGGATCAGCAGGGAGAGCGCGCACCTGCACCCAGAGGGCAACCTGGTGCGCCACCTGCGGCTACGGACCGGGCAGCAGGCGCCGACCGCCGATGTGGTCGTGGTGGGGGAGTACGAGGTCGGCATGCAGGACCAGGCCTTCCTCGGCCCGG
>DATHIT010000927.1:0-2707 GCA_035489915.1 Pseudonocardia sp.
GGCCGTCACCGGCATCGCCTTGCCCGCTCGGATCAGGATGGGGACGTCAGCCCACCGCCAGGAGTCGAGCGCGAGCCGAACGGCCACGTAGGACTCCGTGGTCGAGTGCGGGGACACGCCCTCGACGTCGAGGTAGCCCTCGTACTGCCCCCGGACAGTGTCTTCGGGGGACAGCGGGCGCAGCGCGGCGAGCACCCGGGACTTGGAGTCCAGCCAGGAGTCGACGCCCGCGCCGTCGGGCGGGTCGGCCACCACACTCGCCAGGACCTGCAGCAGGTGGTTCTGCACCACGTCGCGGATTGCGCCCGTGCGGTCGTAGAACCGGCCCCGGTCGGCGACGTCGAACGCCTCGGCCATGGTGATCTGGATGTCGGCGACGTGGGTGCGGTTGAGCAGCGGCTCGAGTATCGAGTTGGCGAACCGGGCGATGAGCACATTGTTGAGCGGGTCCAGGCCCAGCCAGTGGTCAACCCGGTAGATGTTGTCCTCGCCGAAGTACTCCATCATGGTCTGGTTGAGCTGGATGGCGCTGGTCAGGTCGGTACCGAAGGGCTTCTCCACCATCACCCGGGCGCCGGCGGCCCGGCCGGCGGTCGAGATGCCCCGGGCGATCCGGGCGAACAGCGGCGGCGGGACCTCGAGGTAGAACAGCGCGCGGGTGCCGCTGCCCATCTCCTTCGACATCGCCTGGTAGGTGGTGTCGTCGTCGAGGTCGCCGTCGACGTAGCGGAGCAGGCCGAGCATCCTCGTCGCGGCCGGGGTGCCGGGGTCCATCCCGTTGAGCCGCAACGACGCCGCGGCGTAGTCCCGGAACTGCTCGAGCCCCCAGCCGCTCTTCGCCACCCCGATCACCGGGACGTCCAGCACCCCGCGATCCACCAGTCCGACCAGCGCCGGGAACGTCTCCAGCTTGGCCAGGTCACCGGTCGCGCCGAAGATGACGAGCGCGTCGACACGATCCGCTGCCATGACTGCTCCTGTCCGGGTCAGCCGAGCCGCCGCGCCGCCGAGGCGCGGACCTGACCCGTCCACACTTGTGCCTGCCTCTCGGCGGCGCATCACCTCGCAGAGGTGAGCGGGCGGGTGGCCGCGCTTCGCCCGCCCGCCACCGGTCCGAACGGCGCGGCCACGAATGCCGCGCTGGACCGCGCCCGTGTTCCCACCCGGCACGGGTGATGCGACCGGTGGCGGGACACTCCTACGGTCCGGCAGGTGACCACTGACGCGAACGTCCCGACGACATCGGGCTCCGCGGCGCCGCCGGCCGGCGCCGGCAGCCGGTACGAGGGCATCCCGCGGGCGGTGCTCGTTCTCGGTGGGGCCGCCGCGGCTGTCATTGTGTTCGCCGGCATCCAGGTCATGGCGTGGCTCATCGGCCCGGCCTTCCTCGCGCTGATCATCGTCATCGCGGTCAGCCCGGTGCAGAGCTGGCTCCACCGCATCGGGCTGCCCGGATGGGCCGCCACGATCGTGCTGATCCTGTTGGTCTATGCGGTGATCATTGGCCTGGTCCTGGTGATGATCGTGTCGGTGGCCCGGCTGGCCACCGTCCTGCCGCAGTACGCGACCCAGGCCGATCAGCTCGTCGCTTCGGTCAGCACGGCGCTGGCTCAGTTCGGCGTCGGGCCGGACCAGCTGAAAGCGGCCACGGGTTCGCTGAACGTCGGCAAAATCGTCGGCTTCGTCGGCGTGCTGCTGGCCAGTGTGGGGGGAATAGCGAGCAACCTGGTATTCATGCTCGCGCTGCTGCTGTTCCTCAGCGTCGAGACCGCGGGTGCCCCGGCCCGACTGGCCGCCATCGCCGCGGACCGCCCCAAGATTTCCGAGGCACTGTGCCACTTCGCGTGGGGGACCCGGCAGTACCTGCTGGTGACCACGATCTTCGGTGGCATCGTCGCCGTGCTGGACACTGTCGCGGTCGCCATCATCGGGATTCCGCTGCCGTTGCTGTGGGGTGTGTTGGCGTTCATCACCAATTACATCCCGAACGTTGGGTTCATCATCGGCGTCATCCCACCCGCCCTGCTCGGGCTGCTCGGCGGCGGCTGGGAACAGATGGCGGTGGTGGTCGTCGTCTATGCCGTGCTGAACTTTGTGATCCAGTCGCTGATCCAGCCGCGGTACATCGGTGACTCGGTCGGCCTTTCGGTGACGGTCACGTTCCTCGCGCTGGTGTTCTGGGCGTGGCTGTTGGGTCCGCTGGGTGCGATCCTGGCCATCCCGCTGACGCTGCTGGCCAAGGCGCTGCTGGTCGACATCGACCCCAAGGCCGGGTGGGCGGACGCGCTGCTGCGCGACTCCGCGGCGAACCAACCTCTGAGTGCGGACGCGACGCCGAGCGCGGACGCGACGGTGGCCGAGCCGGAGCCGGACCGTGAGCGGCCCGCTCCGGAGCAGGCGGGCGCGCACTGACCGTGTCCCGGTGGACGGGCCCGGCGCGGTCACCCGTCGGACGAGTGACCGGGGCCCGGGGCGGGCGTTGATGCGGCGGGCGGATCGGCAGCTGCCTCCCCCCGCCGCTCCACGGCCACCTGCACGGCACCCAGCACGATCTTCGCTACGAACCCGACCGCGACCAGGCCGGTGAGCATCTGGGTCATCGTGACGACACGCGCCAGGTCGCTCTTGGGCGCGATGTCGCCGAAGCCCACCGTCGCGAAGACGGTGACGGTGAAGTAGAGAGCGTCGGTCCGACCCAGGTTCTCGG
>DATHIT010000928.1:0-12726 GCA_035489915.1 Pseudonocardia sp.
GGCGGGCTTGCCCTGGCCGCGGTGTGCGACCTGCGGATCGCCGGTCGCTCGGCACGGTTCGGCGTGCCCATCGCGCGCACGCTGGGCAACTGCCTCTCGATGAACACCTACTCCCTGCTCGTGCACCACCTCGGACCGGCCAGGACCTTGGACCTGTTGCTGCGGGCCCGGCTGCTCGCGGCCGAAGACGCCCACGCGGCCGGCTTCGTCAGCGAGTTGTGCGACGACGACGAGATCGACAAGGTGGCCGACGAGGTCGTCGGGGAGCTGCGCGGCCACGCCCCGCTGAGCATGTGGGCCACCAAGGAGGCGATACGTCGGATCCGACGGGCTCAACTGCCGGACGGGGACGACATCGTCGCGCGGGTCTTCGGCAGCGACGATTTCCATGGCGCGGTTCGGGCGTTCGTGGCCAAGGAAGAGGCCAACTGGACCGGCCGTTGACCCGCTGCACGGCTGGTACGTGTCAGCCGCAGAGTCGGACGAGTAAGTCGTCCACGGTTTCCGCGTTGGCGGTTGGTGAGCGCAGCGCCGAGGGGCAGCGTCCCCAGAGGATCAAGAGCCGGTCATCGGGGTCGAGGGGGATGACGAGGTCGCCGTCTGTCGGGGCGAGCAGTGACAGACCCGAGCCGGGATCGACCAGCACGTCGGGCTGACCCGCGCTGCGCAACCGCACCGGTCGGGTGGTGAAGCGAGCGTCGGTCCACCGCTGGCCCAGGGTCGGGATCGCGGCAAATACCGCGAGAGCGTGGCTGGTGAGCACCGGTTCTGACAGCAATCGGCGGCTTGTCTCATCCTCGCCCACAAGATCCCAACGATGCAGCGCCGCTTCGCTGTGGCTGTGCGTTCGGAGCTGCTCAGCCGTCATCTCCCATCCGGTGTAGACGATCGAATCATCGGCAGCCATGTCCGCGACCGCGCGCTCGAACCGGCTGGCCTCGAGGACCAGGCGATCCCGCAGCTGCTCACCGGGCAGCGCGCGAAACGGTGGCTCGCGTTCCTCCCACGTGCGGGTTGCCCGCGCCGGGTGCCCGGCGAGGTGCTCCTCGATCAGGTCGGCCCGCTCCTGAGCGGCGGCCGCGACGTGGGCGGTGACTTCGTGCGCGCTCCACCCCGCGCTCCAGGTCGGGGCGCTCGGTTCCAGCCGGGACAGGGCCACCAGGAAAGCTCGCATGGCTTCGTCGACGATCTTCCACTGTTTGCCCACTGTGCTTGCCATGGCCCAGACCTTTCCCGCGCGAACCGGGCGGAACTCTCAGCAATCGCACCATGGTTAAGGCGAGACCTTGCAGGCGGCTTGAAATGGTCCGCGGCTGGCGCTGGTGGTGGGCGCCGGAGCGAGGCGCCCACCACTGGAGGGCGAGCGGTCAGCTGGCCGGGGTTTTCGCCGGCGGCATGAGCACGCTGTCGATGATGTAAACGGTCGCGTTGGCGGTCTGGACGTTGCCGCAGATCACCCGGCTGACCCCATTGATGGTGAAGTCCTGCCCGGAACCTGACGTCTTGAGGCTGGCGCCTTCGAGAGTTTTGAAGTCACCGGAGGCGAGCTCGGCCGGGGTGATCTTCTGGCCTACCACGTGGTAGGTGAGGATCTTGGTCAGCGTTGCGTTGTCGGCGAGCACCTTGTTCAGGGTGGCCGGCGGGATCTTGTCGAAGGCGGCATTGGCCGGGGCGAACACGGTGATGTTCTGCGCGCTGTTGAGCGTGTCGACGAGGTTGGCCTTCTTGACCGCGGTGACCAGGGTGGACAGCACCGGGTTGTGGCTGGCGGCGGTGGCCACCGGGTCGGTGGCCATGCCGGAGAAGCTGCCTGGGCCGCTGGTGGGCACCGCACTGCAGGCGGAGCCGAACTGGGGCACGGCCTGGGCGGCGGGGGCGGCCTCGGCGGCTGCGCTGGTGGGCGCCGGGCTGGGCACGCTGGTGCCGCAGGCGCTCAGGCCGCCGGCGGCCGCGGTGATGCTCAGAGCGAGGACGATTCGTTTGATACGCATGCTCGGGCCTCTCGGAGATGGTGCTGATTGGGCGGTTCGTCTCGGCGGACAGCCGGACGCCTCACCTGGTTGTTTCGCAGCTGTCCCGACGCCCGGCTTGGTCTCGAATGTCTTAAATCCCGTACCGGTTTGGACCAATCCGGGGGCACCGGGGCCGCGAATGCTGACTGGGTACCAACGGCGGGAGGCGTCTGCGATGCGGGATTCGGTGTGGCCGCCGCGCCGGCACGAGCGTGGTGAGGCCTGCCCGGCGACGGCCGAGCAGCTGATGGTCGAGGTGGCCAAGGGTGACCAGGCCGCGTTTGAACGGCTCTACCCGATGGTGGCCGGTGCGGTGCTGGGCGTGGTGCGCCGGGTGGTGCGCGACCCCGCCCAGTCCGAGGAAGTCGCCCAGGAAGTCCTCGTACAGCTGTGGCGGACCGCGCCGCGTTACGACCCGGCCAAGGGCAGCGCGCTGACGTGGGCGCTCACCCTTGCCCATCGGCGGGCGGTGGATCGGGTTCGGCATGCCCAGGCGGCCGCCGAGCGGGAAGATCGGGTGGCGGCCGAATCGATCGACCGGGATTACGACGCGGTCGCCGAGGCGGTGACCGCCAATCTGGAACGCGAGCAGGTTCGTCGCTGCCTCGGTTCGCTGACCACGTTGCAGCGGGAGTCGGTGGTGCTGGCCTACTACGGCGGGCATACCTATGTGGAGGTGGCCGAGCTGCTCAGCTCGCCGTTGGGCACGGTCAAGACCCGGCTGCGCGACGGGTTGATCCGGCTCCGCGATTGCCTGGGGGTGGCCTGATGAGCAGCCCGGATATCCACACCTTGACTGGCGCCTACGCCCTGGACGCTCTCGATGAGTTCGAGCGCCGCCAGTTCGAGGCGCACCTGGCCCAATGCCCGGACTGTGCGCGTGAGGTCGACGAGCTGCGCGCGACGGCGGCCAGGCTGGCGCTGGTCGTGGCCGAGCAGCCGCCGGATTCGTTGCGGGGCCGGGTGCTGGCCCAGGTGGCCACCACCCGCCAGGAACCACCGGCGGGTAAACCGGTCACCGCCGCGCCTCCGGCCAGGGCGGGCGACCGACGCTCCGGCTGGGCACCGCGGCTGACCGCGGCGGCCGCGGCCATCGCGACAGCCGCGGCGGTGGTGCTCGGTGTGGTCACCGTGCGTACCGCGGCGCAGCGTGACTTCGCCCAGGCCCAGCTCGCTCAACTGCAAGCCGAGTATCAGCCGCTGGCCCAGCTGGCCGCCGCCCCGGACGCGCGGGGCGGCACCGGGACCGGGGTCCACGGCGGCACGGTGTTCGTGCTCGCCTCCCACGAGCTGAACAAGGCCGTGATGGTGGCGTCGGACCTGCCCACGCCGCCGGACGGACACATTTACCAGGCCTGGCTCATCGGGCAGGGCCAGCCGCGGTCGGTCGGGCTTATGACGCCGGGAGTGTCGGCGACGGCGCCCCCGGTCGAGTTCGGCGGGTTGGCTGGGGCGGCCAAGGTCGGGTTGACCATCGAGCCGGCCGGTGGTTCGCCCCAGCCCACCACCACCCCGGTCGTGCTGTTCGACCTACCGGCCTGAGCAGGGCCGACACCAATCCGGCGGGACCGGTGCCACGAACCATTCAGGTGAGCAGCACCGTGACCCCGCCCCGCTCTGTCGTTCTGCCCAGGCACGCCGCCGCGCTGGTCGAGGTTGTCTCGATCACGGTCGCGCTGGGCCTGAGTCAACTCGCGGCCGGGTTGGTCGCACCGGCCTCCGCGCCGTTCCAGGCGGTCGCCGACACGGTCGTGCGATTGTCCCCGGAGTGGCTGATCGAGTTCGGCAAGTCCCTCGAGTTCCCCGCCCTCGGCATCGGCAGGGGCGTCGCGGACAAGCTGGCGCTGCTGGTCAGCATCGGCGCGGTCATCCTGCTGGTCGCGGTGGCCGCCGGTCTCGCGTCGCGGCGCCGGCCGCTGCCGGGGCGGGCGGTGATCGCGGCACTCGGTGTGGTCGGGCTGGCGGCGGTGATCTTCTCCCCGGTGTTCGCGCCGCTGAACCTGGTGGCCCCGCTGGTCGCGCTGGTCGCCGGGTTGGCCGCCTTCGGCCGGCTGTACGCCCTGGTGACCCGGGCCGAGGCGGTGCCGGCGGATCGGTCCGGCGGCCTGTCCCGGCGGCGGGTGCTCCTCGGCGCCGTCGCGGTCGGGATCGCCGGGATCGGCGCGGCGGTCGCCGGCTCCTCGCTCGGCGGTGCCGCCGCGCGCTCGCGCAGCGCACTGTTCGGGCGGATCAGACCGGTCCAACCGGCGCCGCCGCTACCGCCGGGCGCGGACTTCGCCTCGGTGGGTTCACCGACATTCCTCACCGCCAACCGGGACTTCTACCGGATCGACACCGCGCTGCGGATCCCGGAGATCAGCGCCGAGGCCTGGGCGATGCGTATCCACGGCATGGTTGACCGGGAACTGCGGCTGACCTACGACGACCTGCTCGCCCGCCCGCTGCTGGAGCAGGCGATCACGTTGACCTGCGTGTCCAACGAGGTCAACGGCAACCTCATCTCGACCGCGAACTTCACCGGTGTCTCGCTGCGCGACCTGCTGCTGGAAGCTGGGGTGGCACCTGGCGCCGAGCAGCTGTTCAGCACCAGCATCGACGGCTGGACCGCCGGGACCCCCGCCGACGTGGTACTCCGCCCCGACAGCGGCGCGCTGCTGGCCATCGGGATGAACGGTGAGCCGCTGCCACCCGAGCACGGGTTCCCGGTGCGGATGGTGGTGCCCGGGCTGTACGGGTTCGTCTCGGCCACCAAGTGGCTGGCCGACCTGGAGGTGACCACCTTCGACGCCAAACAGGCCTACTGGCTACAACGCGGCTGGGCACAGCGGGCACCGATCAAAACCCAGTCCCGGATCGACCGCCCGCGACCGTTCGAGACGCTCACCCCCAGCCCGGGCGGCACCGTCGCACTGGCCGGCATCGCCTGGGCCCAGCAACGCGGCATCACCAAGGTAGAAGTCCGCCTCGACCAGGACGGCCCCTGGCGGCCCGCCCAATTGACCCCCCAGGTCAACCTGCAGACCTGGCGTATGTGGCGAATCGACCTGGCCCTGCCGACCGGCAGCCACTACATCCAGTGCCGCGCCACCGACGCCACCGGCACCACCCAAACCGCCGACCCCGCCCCACCCATCCCGGACGGCGCCGCCGGCTGGCCGGGCATCAGATTCGCCGTGGCCTAGCGCGTGTGTCCAGCGGCCTCACCCGCCCCAGATGTCCTCCAGGAACCGGTCGGCGGCCCGCAGCTCGGTCAGCCACTCCTGGGCCTGCGCCGACGAGCGGCCGGTGTGCTGGCGGTATATGTCGGCCAGCGCGGCGCGCACCCCCGGCGCCATGGTGTTGGCGTTGCCGCACACGAAGATGGCCGCGCCGCGCTCGATGAGGTCCCACACCTCGTCGCGGCGGGCCAGCATCTCGTGCTGCACGTAGCGCCGGCCGTCCTCGGGCCGGTTGGAGAACACCGTGCGCAGCCCGGTGCCGGACAGCTTGGCCAGCTCGCGCAGCTCGTCGCCGTAGAGCTCATCCAGCTGCTGCTCCCGGCAGCCGAAGAACAGCAGCGACGGCCCGACGGGGGTGCCGCGCTCCGCGGTCGCCGCCCGTTCCTGCAGGAACCCCCGGAACGGCGCCAGCCCGGTGCCGGCCCCCACCATGATCATCGGGACCGAGGCGTCGGCCGGAGGGCGGAAGGCGATGGTGGGCTCGCGGACGAAGGTGAACACGGTGCTGTTCGGCGCCATCAACGCCAGGTGGTTGGAGCAGATGCCGCGGAAGTCGCCGCCACCGCCCCGGGCGGGCGCCCGCAGTACGCCGGTGGTGATGCTGCAGACGTCCACGTCGACCAGCGGCGAGGAGGAGATCGAGTAGTACCGGGGCCGCAGTGGAGGCAGCATGTCCAGGTACTCCTCGAACGGCAGCAGGCAGGCCGGGAACTGCTCGAGCAGGTCAAGCTGCGAGCGGTACGGGGTGAATACCCGCTCCCGGTAGCGGTGATGGGAGTCTTCGTCGTCGCCGACGAGCGAGAGCAGCTCGGCCCGCTGTGCCGGGTCGTGGGTGTGGCCGGCCATCGTCTCGATGTCCGAGCGGCTGGCCACGTCCTGCAGCTCCACGCAGCTGCCCAGCACACCGATCAGCGGCGCCGGCTCGTCGATCGGCAGGTGGGAGTGTGACCCGCTGTTCGGGATGATCGTCAGATACATGCCGGCGTCCAGGGTGAACCGTCGCATCACCCGCTGGATCAGCTCGATGCTGTTGCGCGGCAGCACCCCGAGGTGGTCGCCGGTGCGGTAGCTGGTGCCGGCCGGCAGCGCTACCTCGATGTGCCGGGTGGACCGGCTGACCGGCCGCGTCCCGCCCATCCCACAGAGCTCCCGGTTCTTCCGGATCACCGAGGGCCGAGCCCGGTAGGACATGATCACCGGGTTGGCCAGCTGACGGTTCGTCATGGACACCGACAGCCTCGGCCCGGTCCCGGCGGACGCGGCCACGCCCGCCGGCAGGTTCAGCGCGCCGGCCAGGTCCGACCACAGCTCGGCGTACCAGGCCCGGTACTGGGCGTCGAAGTCCCCGCGCGCGTCGCCCTCGCCGCGCTGGTGCAGCCGTCGCCCGCCGTGCGCCTCGAGCTGGGTGTCCAGCGCGGTCGGCACGGCCTGGTAGGTGGTGGCCCACTCACTGTTGCCGCAGCCGAACACCGTGTAGCCGGCGCCGACGCAGGCGTCCGCCGCGGTCGCCGGGTCCCGCAGCCAGGCACAGAACCGGGCGGCGTTCTCCGGTGGCATGCCGTTGTAGGAGGCGCACACCAGGATGGTCGCGCCGTCGCTCGGCAGCGCCCCCACGTGGTCGTCCAGCGCGCCCACGGTCACCGCGAAGCCGCGCTCGGTGCCCTCCCTGGCCAGCTTGGTGGCGATGCCCTCGGCGGTACCCAGGTTGGAGCCGTACAGCACGAACAGCGGGGTGCCGTGCCGCTCGACCGCGAGCACCGCCGGCGCCTCGGTGGCTGCCGAGGCGACCTGACCGTCGCGGCGCGCCGGAGCCGCGTCCGGGTGGTCGATCGGGCGGTCGGCGCGGCGCCGCACCTGGATCCGGAAGTCGTCCGGCTTCATGGTCAGCGTCGTCTTGATCTTCAGTTGATAGTTCTCATGGTCGACGAACTCGAAGCGCTGCAACAGCATGCCGAGCACCAGCACGGCCTCCTGCAGGGCGAACTGGCGGCCGATGCAGGCCCGCTGGCCGGTGCCGAACGGCTTGAACACATTCGGGCTGAGAGCGGCGAGTGCCTCCGAGGCGACGTGGTCGGGGTTGAACTCCTCCGCGTCCGGTCCCCAGACGCTCTGGTCCCGGTGCAGCATCGGGGACAGCACCGTCAGCGGGGTGCCCTTCGGAATCGCGTAGCGCTCGCCGATCACGGTGTCCCGCAACGGTGTCCGGTTGAACCCGGGCGCGGTGGGCCACAGCCGCAGCGCCTCGTTGAGGATCTGGGTGACGTACCGCAGCCGGTGCACCTGCTCGAAGCTGGGCAGGGCGGTGGCGCCGAGCACCTCGTCGACCTCGGCCCGGGCCCGTTGCACCACCTCGGGATCCTTGAGCAGGTAGTACAGCGCGAACGACAGGAGCCCGCTGGTGGTCTCGTGCCCGGCGATGAGGAAGGTGATGCACTGCGCGCGGATGTTCTCGTCGGGCAGCGCCTCCCCGGTCTCCCGGTCCACGCCGCCCAGCATGCGCCCGAGCAGGTCGCGGGTCTCACCCTCGGCGCCCTGCGCCCGCCGGTCGGCGATGAGCTGGTCCACCAGGTCGTTCATGAACGCCTGGTCCTCCTCCACCTGGCGTTGGGCCCGGATGCGCAGCCTGGTCTGGATCGGCAGCTGGCGGGCGCGTCGCTGCGACTCCGACAGCGTGCGCACCATCGCCGAGACGAACGGGTGGAGGGTGTCGCGGTAGAACGAGTTGAACCGGTAACCGAAGCCGCACAGCGCGATGGTGTCCAGCGTCAGCCGGGTCATGTCGGCCGGGACGTCCACCTCCTCGTCCGGGTTCAGCCGTTCCCACTTGTCCATCAGTTGCTCCGCGAGGTCCAGCATCATCGGCATGTAGTCCTGCATCGACTGCAGGCTGAACGGCGAGAGCAGGATGTTGTGCGCACGCCGCCACAGCGGGTCGGTCGTGTCGGCGGTGAACAGCCCGGAGCCGGCTCCGCCCTCGCGCAGGTTGGACAGCCCCCCGCCGACCAGCTTGTCGAACCGGGTGTCGTCGCAGATTTCGTCGACCAGGTCCGCGCCGCTGACGATCAGCCGGGCGCCGGCCGGAGTGGACAACCGGAAGATCGGCCCGTACTCCCTGGCCATCCCCATCAAACTCTCGAACGGGCTGGCGCTGTCGATGTCGAAGATGTTCCCGACCACGGGCAGCCCGCGCGGGCCAGGGATGTCCTCGATGCGCACCGGTTCCGTCATGACAGCTCGCTTCCGTCGAAGGTGGCCTGAAGAGGGTTCAGCGGAGGTTCAGTGCGAGGGCGGTTTGTTCGGGGAGCCGGCGCGGACCAGCAGGACGACGCTCACCAGCACCGTCCAGATCGGGAAAACCAGCAGGATCGCCGGGTGGAATGTGGTGCTGACCAGCAGGAACGCCGCCGCGAGGTAGCCGACGACGGCGACCCAGCGGGGGAACAGGCCGACCGCGCGGGCCAGCGTGGTGGTCGTGATCATGTACATCCCGGCAGCCCGCACGCCGAAGACGAACAGCAGCCCGTAGCCGGTGGCGGCCAGCGCACGGGCCACCTCCGGCGAGGGCAGCGGGTCCACCGAGAAGCTGCCGAGCAGGGCGATCGCGCCTACCGCTGCCGAGCCGGCGAACAGCATGGCGACGAACAGCACGCCGGACGCCAGCTGCAGCAGCCGGGGGATCTCCGGCGGTGACTGGTGGGCCCGCGCGCTCGCGCTGAGCACCGCCCGGGTAGCGGCCAGCTGCCAGAGGAACGCGATCCCGGCGAAGGGCACCACGTACAGCCCGATGGTGACCAGCACCCCGCCGCCGCCGTCGCGGTAGAACGCGGTGTAGGCACTGTCCGGCACGCCGAGCCCCGGCGCCTCGCGCAGCAACACCAGCGCCGCGCCGAACAGCACCGCGAAACCGATACCGGACACCGCACTCATTCGGAGGTACCCGGTGATCCGCTGCACCTCCGGCGGCACACGGCCACCGGCCGAGCCGCCGTCGGCCACAGCCTCACTTGCCCAGATCCTGGCCATGGTCCCTCCGACATCGCTGAGGGAGCGGCAGCCGAAATTACTCGGCGTGACGGGTGCCGCCCAGGCTCGCCACCCATTCAGCGACGGAGTTGGGCCGTTTGCCGGGCTGGCTGGTCTGCGGTGGCCGCGGATTTCCCAGCCGCTGCCGCCAATCGGACTCCGCGGCAGTTTCGCCCTCGCAAGAGCAGCGGCATCCAGGTGATGATTAAGCCGCCGGAAATCCGTTGGTGAGCAGAGTTCTAGGAGATTAGAGTTCGCCCTGACAGGTGATGGACCCCGATTTTCGAGGAGCCCTTGCCGCAATGCTTACCCCCGAATGGCGGATTAATTACCTCCATTTGCCTCGGGGCGGGCTCATGCTACTCAGGTCTTTCGAGTCTCCGGGTCATGTCTCTGGCCCTACATCTGAAGGCCGGCCGTTGCGGCGCATCGTGCTGATCACCCTCGGCGCGCTGTTGCTCGCCCCAGCGGTCTCCTACGCCAGTTCGGTGGCCGCGGCGCTACCCACAACGATCTTCGAGCCGGCCGGATGCCTGGAGGTTTCACCAGGACCGGCAACCCTCCTGGGCGCCATGGAGGGCCAACCGCCGATCCCTGGCCAGGGCGTGTGGGTCGCCGAGGCGCCGCGACCAACAGCCTGCCCCACTGAGTAGCCCGGCCGCCACCGCCTCGGTTCCGGTCAGCTCATCCCGGGGGGAGAGAACCCTACCGAGACTGGGGGGATCACTCCATGGGCCCGGGGGATCACACCATCGAATCGGCGCGACTCCGGTGACACCGTCCTAACCACAAGAGGTGGGCAACGCTGCGCACCGAGGAGCCCCTGGATGGGCACAGCGGTGTAGCACGACAAAAGCGCGGCATGCCTCAAATGTTGAAAAATTTGTCCGATCAGAGGGAGACCGGAATGAACAAACTCAACCTTGCACGCCCGACCTCTGCCGCTCGTTCGTCAAAAGGGACTCCCGTGCGCGTGATCCTGGCCGGGCTGGCCGCGGGTGCGCTGAGCGTGAGCGCGTTCTCCGGGGTCGCCCAGGCGGAGACTGTCTCCAGTGGTCTGGCGCCAGTCACCGCTAGCTCGACGAATGTGAGTCTGAGCGTCCCGCTGGTGCCCAGTGCCTCCTCGGAATACCAGGTTGGGTACCGGGAAGGTTCACGCGACGGCTACCGGGACGGCATGAAAGATGCTCGCAAGGATTGCCGGAAGCGCGGCGGTAAGCCGCACAACCGGTCGCTCGCGCCGAGCGACCGGGACAACGGTTACGCGGACGGATACACCAGGGGCTATGACAACGGGTTCGACCGCATCAAGTGCAGGAAGCGGTAACAGGTAGATCGCGCCGAGGTGTGGCGTCGATGGTCGACGCCACCCTCCACTGCTCAGCTCGCGCCCAAAACGATGGCCAGCTTGGCGGCGACGCCGGACCAGCCGTGATGGTGGCTCTCGCGCATTTCTTGAGTGGGGAGTGCACCATGGGTGATCACCATGTGTGTGCCGGCCGGGGTATCGGTGAGGTCCACGGTGACCTGGGTGTCGATCGAGCCGGTTGCCGCGCTGCGCCAGGTAAAGGCCAGGCGATGGGGCCGGTCCAGTTCGAGGTACCGACCGGTGTGTTCGATCGCGCCGGCGTCGTCGATCATCACGATGCGGAAGGCTCCGCCAACGCGGGCGTCGCATTCCGCTTCGGAGACGCTCAGCGGGTCAGGCGACATCCACGCTCGCAAGCTCGCGGGGCTGGTCCAGGCGTCGAACACGGCCTCGGGGCTGGCCGGCAGCACCCGTTCGACGCGAACAACGGCCTCGTTCACGGGTGGTTCACCGATGTCTCTCGGGGGACGAGGGTGGCGGCGAGATGGTCGACCAGTGCGTCGGCGCGGACTTCCCAGAAGGTTCGGTAGTTGTCGATCCAGTCGCGGGCGGGCACGAGTGCGTCGGTGTTGGCGGTGAGGAAGTGGTTGCGGCCCCGAACCTCGCGCCGGACCAGGCCCGCTCGTTCCAGGATCCTCACATGTTTTGACACCGCGTTGAGCGAGACCGGAAAGCGCCGGGCGAGATCGGTGACCCGCACTTCCCCCGGCCGCAGGGCGTCAAGGATCGCTCGGCGGGTCGGGTCCGCCAGCGCGGCGTAGGCCGCGTCCAGCTTCGGCGAGGATTGCTCAACCACAGGGTTGAGCGTAGCATCCGTGAACGTTCATCCACACGGTTGAACATTGCCGAAGAGGGACCTGGAGCGGAAGGTGGACATCTCGTGATGGAGACACCCCCGATCGTGTCGCAGCCGGAGTGGGAGGCCGCTCGCGAGCAAATGCTCGTGAAGGAGAAGGAGCTGACCCGCGCCCGTGACGCGTTAGCCGCCGAGCGTCGGCGGATGCCGTGGCTGGCAGTGGAGACGGACTACACATTCGACGGACCCAAGGGCAAAGCGAGCCTGCTCGACCTGTTCGAAGGTCGTCGTCAGCTGGTCGTCTACCGGGCTTTCTTCGAGCCCGGCGTGCACGGCTGGCCGGACCACGCATGCGTCGGCTGCTCGCTCATGGCCGACCAGGTCGCCGACCTCGCCCATCTGAACGCGCGCGACACCACTCTCGCCTTCGCCTCGCGCGCTCCGCAGCCGGACATCGAGCGGGTGAAGGCGCGGATGGGCTGGAAGATGCCCTGGTACACCATGACCGACGGCTTCGACACCGACTTCGGCGTGGACGAGTGGCACGGCACGAACGCGTTCATCCGCGACGGCGACAACGTGTTCCGCACCTACTTCATCAACAACCGCGGCGACGAAGTAATGGGGACCGCCTGGAGTTACCTCGACATGACCGCGCTCGGGCGCCAGGAGGAGTGGGAGGACTCACCCAAGGGCTACCCCCAGACCGCGCCATACACGTGGTGGAACTGGCACGACGAATACGGCAACGCCAACGGCCCGTCCGACGAGTACCTCAGCCAGGTGGAGCGCGGCGTCCAGTCGTCCCAGTGACGGGGCGTCCCTGTCATCCGGTCATGGAGTCCGTGTGGAGCTCTCGCACCAGGCTTGCAGGCGATGCTCGGTGGATCGGTATTGGTGGACTATGTCCAGTCGCCTGATCTGCTCGTCGTTGGCAACGTGCAGGGCGTAGGCACGCTCGGCTTCGGCGAGCTCGCGGACGGCCGCGGGATTGTGCTCCTGGTGGACGATCTCCTCTTGGGTGGGTGACGGCTGACCGTCCGGTATGTCCCGGTGGTACGGGTTGTCCAACGGAAGCCCGCCGGTGACTCGCCCGTATGCACCCGTAACGAGTAGCACCGCACCTACCGCGAGGCTGAACAGGATGTTTGTCGGCCGAAATGCGAACACGTTCAGCGGCGTAGCCAGTACGAGCGAGTTGCCCAGCCCGGACAGCAGGAACAGCACGCCCAGCGTCATCGAGATGGTCGATGTTGTATGGCCGCCGCGAATGGCAGAAGCGAGGAGTACGGTTCCGACGATCACCGA
>DATHIT010000929.1:0-2623 GCA_035489915.1 Pseudonocardia sp.
TTGGTGGTCGCACATGGTTCGGCTCCGCTCTGCGCTGAGCTGCACGTTCCGGGCCAGTTGTTCAACCGGGAAACGAGGAGTGGTCCTCGCCCCGAGGGGCGCCGGGGTCGGAGGGCGACTCGGAGCGTTCCGCGAGAGCCAGGTGATCGTTGAGGCCAGTCAGGTCCAAGATGCGCCGGACGGTCCGCGTCGGTCGAGTCAGCGTGATCTGGCCTCCCGCTTCGGCGTACTCACCTGCGATGCGGACAATGACCTCCAGCCCCGTGACCCCGAGAAACCTCAGCTGCGACAGGTCGAGCACCAGGAATAGACAGCCGTCCTGGCGGACCTGGCCGAGGACGGTCCGCAGCCACTCGGTGGAGGCCATGTCGAGCTCGCCATACAGGAGCGCCCGGCCGTGCTCAGCGCCGAGGGACAGTTCCACGCCGAGCACCGCATGACGATGTGACTTCAAGGCTGAGTCATGCACAACCGATGGTCACCCTCGCGATCATCAGCGTCTGGTGGGATTGGCGTCGGCGGGTTCGGGGACTCGCCATGGGTCACCTCCAAGATCGGTACGGTGCCGGACCGGGTGAGTCCGCGGAGCGGACAAAGCGGGGAGCGTGCCGGTCCGGATGTGATCACCGGTTGAGCACGGTGATCGTGGAGCATTCTAGGAAGGGCCTGTCGCCCATGGTTGTGTTCCTGAAAAGCACTACCGCCGAACGCACATCCTGGTGGGGCTCAACGGTGACAGAGACTGCGAACGCCATGCGGCAGCCGTCCGACTGCACCACCTGGGCTCTCATCATCTGAGAGTCGGAGAGCATCCGATGTACCTTGAGCCGCGAAGGACGAGATTCTTCGATTGATGGGCAGCCGCCGAACAGCTCAGCCGTGCCGCTGGGCGCGCTGCCTGCCCGGCACGCGGCAAGCACGGGTGCTCCGTCGGCGTGCGCGTCTCAGCCGCGGCGGCGCCGGATCTCCTCGTTGATCGCGGGCACGACCTCGTGCATGTCACCGATCACGGCATAGGTCGCTCTGGTCACCATCGGCGCGTCGGCGTCGGTGTTGATCGCCAGGATCGTCTTGGAGCTCGCGCAGCCCGCCCAGTGCTGGATCGCGCCGCTGATCCCGCACGGGATGTAGAGCTCGGGCGAGATCCGGCTGCCGGTCTGGCCGACCTGCTCGTGGTGCGGGCGCCAGCCGAGGCTGGTGACCACCCGGGAGACGCCGAGCGAGCCATCGAGCAGGCCGGCCAGCTCGACGACACCGTCGAAGCCGTCCGCGCTCCCGGCCCCACGCCCGGCACCGACGACGACCCTGGCCGACCGGAGGCTCCCGGACCGGTCCGGCTCCCCCGGCTCGGTGGATACCACGCGGGCCACCAGGTCGGCCTCGGCCACCTCCGGGGTGAACTCACGCAGGGTCGCCGTCGTGGTGCTCGTCGATGGGGCGCCCTCGACAGCGTGGCCGGCCACGCTGAACACCGCCGGACGGTCGTCGAGCCGCATCTCCTCGAGCACGGCTCCGCCGAACACCTGCCGGGACACCGCGAACGGCTGGGCCACCGCGAACGGCGTCGGGCAGCCGACGACGTTCGCGGCCATCGCCACCCCGAGCCGGGCCGCGAAGTGGGCCAGCACCTCGTTGCCCCTCGGGCTGCCGGTAGCGGTCACCGCGACGGCGGCGGTGGCCAGGTGCGCGGCCTGGATAGCGGCCGCCCAGACCGCTCCGCCATAGGCCGAGAACGCCTCGCCGGTGGCGTGGTGCACCTCGGTCACACCGTAGGCGCCGAGCTGGTCGACGGTGCCGTCCGGCAGCGCGCCCACCACAACGGCGTGAACCGGCCCGCCGCCGTCACCGGATTCGCGGGTAGCGAGGTCGCGCGCGAACGTGACCGTCTCCAGCGACGCCTCCGTGGCGCCCGAGCCGTCGGTCTCGACGAACACCAGGATCATCGGATCACCCCCAGAGTCCGGAGCAGGTCGACGACGCCGGGCACCGCCCCCGTCCCCTCGCCGAGCACCTCGACGCTGCTCGGCTGCGCGGGCGGCAGGGTGAGCAGCACCCGCCCGGAGCCCGCCGGCTCCGGCCGGGGTTCGACCACCTCGACCGTGATCTTCTTGGCCTTCATCCGCCCGGTGATCGTCGGATACCGCGGCTCGACTCCGCCCTCCAGTACCGTGGCGACCGCCGGCAGCGGGACCCGGTAGGTCTCCACGCCACCGTCGGCGCCGGCCCCCCGGGCGATCGCGGCCCCGTCGGCGACCTCGACGGTGTTGATGCCGTTCACCACCGGGCGGCCGAGCTCGTAGGCCAGCCGGATCCCCACCTGGAAGTCACCGGTGTCGGCGGCGTCGTTGCCGAGCAGGATCAGGTCGTAGGTGCGACCGGCGGCCTGGTGGGCGGCCACGACCGCGGCGATCTCCCTGGCCACGTCGGCCGGACCGAACCCGACCGGGTCCGCTTCCACCAGGACGGCGGCCGAGCAGCCGACGCCGAGCGCGGCGCGCAGCTGTTCCACCGCCTCTGCCGGGCCGAGGGCCAGCACGGTCGCCGCGCCCCCGCCGGCCGCGGCGATCCGCACGGCCAGCTCGACCGCGCAGCTCTCGTGCGCGCTGACGGTGAAGCCGACGAA
>DATHIT010000930.1:0-12936 GCA_035489915.1 Pseudonocardia sp.
CGACACGAGGTTGTCCTCATCGAAGCGCGCGGAGCTGGCGGTGAACCTGTGGGACACTCGCACTGGAAGTGCCTTTCTCGAGCCGGGATGTTCGGTGCCTAGGAACACCTATCGTCCCAGCTCAAAAGGCACTTTCTTCATTTCACGCGCCGCTTACCGGCACCGACTGTCCATGGATCGAGGCTAAGTCCGGAGAGCAATTCCGACGGGCCACTGCTCAGTCTGTGCACGAACATCTGCGGATCGTGCGCGTCCACCTCCGCGCTGGTCCGATCGATGAACGTTGCGGCCTAGCGTCGGTGGGCGCTACGCCATCCACACTTCCCGCGATCTCGCAGAGGACCTGGACCGTTGACCACACTCTTGTTGCCAGCTGGGCCACCGCCTCGACGACCCACCGCGACGACCGGTGACCCTGCTGGGCGAGGCGACCGACGGTGCGCGGCGCCGGGAGCCCGGTCCCCTGACCGACACCAGATCTGAGGGGGCAATGAGCGATGACGCCGCCACGTTCGAACACACCGCCGCGCGGGCAGCCGCCGGGCCCCAACTGACCGCCAGCCAGCTTGCACGACTGACCGCGTACGGGGTGGTGCAGGAAGTCCGCGACCGCGACGTCGTGTTCCGGCCGGGCGATGCTGCTTATGACCTGGTCGTCATTGAGGCCGGCCAGATCGAGATCGTGAGCCCCGGGACCGGTGACGAACCCGAAGCGGTCGTGGCTGTCTACGGTCCAGGCGGTTTCCTCGGTGAACTCAACCTGCTGACCGGCCAAACCGTCTATCTGACCGGGCGCGTCCTCGAGGCCGGCCGGATCCATCGCATCGCGCCGCGGCAGTTCCGTCAGCTCATGGCTGATGACCCGGAACTCTCCGACATCCTGCTGCGTACCTTCCTCGCCCGTCGAGACCTGCTCCGAGCCAGCTCAGCGGCCCGCGGAATCGAGATCATCGGGAGCGGGGTCTCGGCCGAAGCGCTGGCGTTGCGCACCTACGCGGCCCGCCAGCGTCTGGCGCATCTGTGGCTCGATGCCGACAGCGTCGCCGGTCGGGCGCTGATGCGATTGACGCCGCTAGCCGCGGGCGACCTGCCCGCGGTGGTCACCCCTGATCGGGTGCTGCGCCGCGCGAGCCCGGGCCAGCTGGCCGACACCTTGGGGCTGTCCTATCGCCACAGCACCGACAAGCCGGTGGACCTCACCGTCGTCGGTTCCGGGCCAGCCGGGTTGGCGGCGGCTGTCTATGGTGCATCGGAGGGCCTGGACACCGTGGTGCTCGACGCCGTCGGGGTGGGCGGTCAGGCGGCGGCGAGCTCGCGCATCGAGAACTACCTCGGGTTCCCGTCCGGGCTCAGCGGCCACGACCTCACCCAACGGGCCGCTCTGCAGGCAATGAAGTTCGGGGCCCAGCTCTCCAGTCCGTGTCTAGTCGTCGCCATCGATACCGCGGGAGGGCACCTGCACGTCGAACTGGCCGACGGCACCGGCATCGACACTCGGGCGATCCTCATCGCCACCGGCGCGCGTTATCGGACGCTGGACCTGGCGCGGTGGGCCGAGTTCGAGGGCGCTGGGATCTACTACGCCGCGACCGAGCTCGAGGCGCGAACCTGCGACAGCGAACCGGTCGCTGTTGTTGGCGGTGCTAACTCCGCCGGCCAGGCCGCGTTGTATCTGGCCTCGCGCGGCAGCCAGGTCACCCTCGTAGTTCGCGCGCAATCCATCTCGACGGAAATGTCGTCCTATCTCGTTGACCGGCTCAATGCCCATTCCCGGGTGTCAGTCCGCGTCTCGACGAAGGTCGGCGAACTTGCCGGCTCCACCAGGCTCGAAGCGATCACTCTCGTCGATCACAATTCCGGTCGCACCGTCGAACAGCCATGCCGCGGTCTGTTCTGCTTCATCGGCGCCGACCCCGCCACGGCGTGGCCGCACGGGGTGGCGCTCGACACCAACGGCTTCATCCGTACCGACACCGATCTCGACCCAGCCTCTCTCGGGCCCACCTGGACAGCATTAGGCCGAGGACCTCTTCCGTTCGAGACCAGCATCCCCGGGGTCTTCGCCGCCGGCGACGTACGAGTCGGCGCTATGAAACGCGTAGCGGCCGCGGTAGGCGAAGGAGCCAGCGCCATCCGCTCCGTCCACGCGGCCCTCGGCATCCGACTCTAGACGAAGGCCTCATCGTCGGTGTCCAACCGCGCGTGACGCCTGCGAGCCGACGTTCACCGGATTACCGCCACGGTGGTCGGCGGTCAGAACTACACGTGGGTGCCGCGCAGGATGCAACCCGAGGCCCCAGACATTCCTCACCAACGCAGATAGCTCACGACGGGGGGACTGCTCACTCCGTGCACGAATATCTGCAGGCTGTGCACGCCCCCATCGCGCGGCCCGATCGATGAATGCGGCGACCTAGCGTCATGTCGACACCACCGCCCTTCCCCTCAAAGCGGATCGACCGAGAGAGCAACCATGACATCGCCTCGCACACCCGTTGTCTTCATCCACGGTCTCTGGCTGCATGCCACGTCGTGGGCCCCGTGGATCGAGCTGTTCGACGACGCCGGCTACCAGCCGATCGCACCGGGCTGGCCCGGTGACGCCGACACCGTCGAGCAGACCCGGGCGAACCCCGACGCGCTGGCCAGACACGGCATCGACGACATCGTTGAGCACTACACCTCGATCATCGCCTCGCTGGCGACCCCGCCCATCCTGATCGGTCATTCCTTCGGCGGCACCGTCGCCGAGAAGCTCCTCGGCCGCAACCTCGGCGTCGCCGCCGTCGCCATCGACGCAGCCCAGATCAAAGGTGTCCTGCCCGTGCCGATCGCGGCGCTGCGCAGCGCGTTTCCGGTCCTGAAGAACCCCGCCAACCTGCATCGGGCCGTCGCCCTCACCGCCGAGCAGTTCCGCTACGGCTTCGGCAACGCCCTGCCCGCCGAGGAGTCCGACCTGCTGCACCAACGCTGGAGCATCCCCGGGCCAGGTAAGACGTTGTTCGAGGCCGCGGTCACCAACCTCGACCCGCATTCACCGCTCAAGGTCGACACCGCCAACCCTGACCGTGGCCCGCTGCTGCTCGTCATGGGAGGCAAGGACCACACCGTCCCCGAAGCCATCAGCAAGGCGACCCTCAAGCAGTATCGGCATTCCACCGCGATCACCGACCTCGAGGAGTTCTCCGATCGCGGCCACTCCCTGACAATCGACCACGGCTGGCACGACGTGGCCGCGCTCGCTCTGAAATGGCTGAAGGAACAGGGCCACTGACATGACCGTGTCCGCGACAGCCGCCGAGAGCGTCCTGGTCGAGACCCCCTACGGGCGGGTCCACGTCACCGACACCACCGGCAAGAGCCCCGCCCTCGTCCTAATGCACGGCTTCCCCGACGACTCCCGCATCTACAACCAGCTGACCCCACACCTCGCCGCGCGCCGGGCCGTCTCGATCGACTTCCACGGCTTCGGCCGCTCCGACCGCCCAACCACCTCCGAGCTACTGCCCGGGCAACGCGAAACCGAGCTGGCCGCGGTACTCGACGCACGCGAACTCGACCAGGTCGTGCTCGTCGGACACGACGCCTCCGGGCCCGTAGCGATCGACTACACACTCAGCCACCCCACACGCATCAAGCGGCTGGTGCTGATGAACACCTACTACGGACATGCCGACACTCTGCGGTTGCCCGAGATGATCCGACTGTTCGCCGACCCCGACCTGAGCCCACTCGCCGACGCCATCGTCGCCGAGCCACAGATGATTCAGTGGCTGCTCGCCCACACACTCCGGCAGTTCGGCTACCCCGACGACAACCCACCAGGAGTCGCCGCCGCCTCGATCATTCCGCAGTTCTTCGGCGATGCCGACGCCCCACACGCGCTGACCGCGATCCGAGCGTGGATCGCCACAGTCTTCACAGAACTCGCCGCCCAGGACCGCCGAATCGCCACCGGCGCACTCAAGGCCTTGACCGTTCCCGTCACCATCGCATTCGGAGCCGATGACACCTACCTCAACCCAGACCTCGCCCAACACCTGGCCGGCCTCTTTGGGCACGCGGACCTCCACCTGATCGACGACGCCAATCACTGGCCGCAATGGGACCAACCCGAACGCACCGCACAGCTGATCCTCGAACACAGTGAACGCCCCTGAAGGGGACGCGGAACCAGCGGCGCGGCAGATCGTGTTGAGCGTCGTTGCCCGCCCCGTTTCGACTCCGCCCATCGGGTCCGGCGCGCGATACGCAGATCATCTTGCGCCTCATGGTAGATGATCTTCAGTCCCCGCCTGCTCGAGCGTCGCTCGGTCGAGATTCGCCGGCTCAGCACTGGCGATTCCCGTCGATCGGGGTCGAGGCGGGAGCACAGGCTGGTTTTGCTGAGCTGATCACTGGAGGCGGCCGCGACGCCGTCCGTAAACTCGCGGCATAGGATGCTGCCGTCGTGGCAGGCTCCGGATCTGTCGGCCGGGCACTGCGGCTCTGGGCTGCGAGAGATTCTGGCCAGCGAGCCCGGAGGCGTCGAGAAGCCCATGTTCGGCGGCTTGGCCTTGATGGTTTCCGGGCACTTGGCCGTGTGCGCAAGCGGTCAAAGCGGCCTTCTGCTCCGCGTCGATCCGGCCCAGACCGGCACCCGTTGCGCTTCCCATGGAGCGGGTCGTGCCGAGGGGCCGTGCCCCGTATGGCGAACCTCTGCGGGAATCGTCAACGGGCGGGTCTAACGGGACGCCGTGGCGTGGACATCGCGTGGACATGATCCGTGACCTACGGCGTTCCACCCGCGGGACGGCTCCCCTGGACCGGGCTCCCGTCGTCCACCCGACGGTAGCTGCAGCCAGCGGGTCAGTATGCGAGCGGCGTTGACAACGAGGAGGGGGCGCCGGGTGTCGTCCGGCCCGGAACGGAACCCGACCATCGGATTGACACTGCGCGGCGAGTTCACGAGAATGCGCGATCCAGGCGCGTGAGGATGGGGGAGCGATGTCGTGGAATCTACGGGGCAGTTTCGTGGAGACGTGCTCCTGTGAGCTGATGTGCCCATGCAACTTGTCGCTCGATCACGGAGCCACCTACGACTTCTGCCGGGCGACGTTCGTGTTCAACATCCGCGAGGGAATGGTGGAAGGCGCTGACATCGCCGGCTGCAAGGTGGCAATCATCGCCGATGCCCCCAAGGTCATGACCGACGGCAACTGGCGGGTCGGCCTGTTCGTGGGTGACGAGGCGAGCGACGCTCAGTTTGATGCGCTCGCGCGGGTCTTCAGCGGCCAGCTGGGCGGTCCGATGGCCGGTCTCGCGCCGCTCATCGGCGAGCTGCTGGGCGTCGAGCGGGCGGCGATCGAGATCAACGATGACGGCCTGCGGCATTCCGTGCGGGTCGGCGACGGGATCGACTTCGAGGTTGTCGACATCGTGCCCTTCGGGGTGGAGACGGGTGAGCCGGTCAGGTTCTCCGGGATGTTCCACCCGGTCGCGTCGGACTTGACAATGGCCGAGGCGAAGCGTTCGCGCATCAACGCCTTCGGCATCCAGTACGAGGGCAAGACAGGTTTGTCGACGTCCGACTTCTCGTGGGCTGCCTGAGCGCATGACGCTCGCGGGGCAGACCCGGCCGATCGCCGACAGTGGCCTTCGGCCGGCCTTCGCGGCCGTCCGGGTGCGGCTCGGGCTCGTGCTGGCGCTTTTCGGTCTCGCCGGCATCGGATGGTGGTGGACCGTCGAGCAGATGCGCGGAATGGACGACGGACCGTTTACGCACCTCGGCACGTTCGCCTGGTTTCTCGGGGTCTGGGTCGTGATGATGACGGCGATGATGTTCCCGTCGGTCGCCCCAACCGTCGCGCTGTACGCCCGCATGACCAGGGGACGGCTTGCGCTCGCACCGGTCGCGTTCACGGCGGGCTACCTCCTCACCTGGGCAGCCGCGGGCGCCGCCGTCTGGACGATCGCTGCCGGCGCCGACGGTCTGGCCGGCGACGCCCTGGCCTGGGGCAACGCCGGACACACCGTCGCCGGTGCCACCGTCATCGTTGCAGGCGTCTACGAGCTCACCCCGTTGAAGAACGTCTGCCTCGGCAAGTGCCGCAGCCCGCTCGGCTTCCTCCTGAGTTCCTGGCGCGACGGCTGGTTCGGCGGCCTACGCATGGGAGCGAAGAACGGCGCATGGTGCGTCGGATGTTGTTGGGCCCTGATGGCGTCGCTGTTCGCGCTGGGCGTCATGAGCATCACCTGGATGGTGTTCGTCGCCGGACTCATCGCGATCGAGAAGATCCTGCCTTGGCGCCGCACGGCGACCTACGGCACGGCCGTCGTACTCCTCGCCCTCGGCCTCCTGATCCTCGCCTCACCCGAGACGGTTCCCGGGCTCACCTTGCCCGGCGAACATCCCATGCAGATGACCCGCTGATCGATGAGGAAACGGAACGAGCTGATCCGGTCCGCCAATTCCATGGCCAGGTTGCGGGCGGCCTGTGTAACCCATGGTCCGGTTGGGTGCGCCGTGACCCCGAGAATGTGAACCCTGCGCGTATGGATCTCCATCATGAACAAGACGTAGAGGCGGCGCAGGAAGATCGTGTCGACGTGGAAGAAATCACAGGCCAACAGCCCGCTGGCCTGTACTCGCAAGAATATTCGCCAGGACGTGTCCGCTCCGCGTGGTGCTGGACCGATCTGCGCGCCGCGCAGGATTCGACGGACCGTGGAATCGCTGGCGCGGTAGCCCAGGCGGATGAGTTCGCCGTGCACCCTGCGATATCCCCACCTTGGATTCTCCCGCGCCAGTCGCAGGATCACAGCACGGACCTGGTCACTGACGGCCGGTCGACCGGGCCGGTTCGGATAGCTCCACTTGCGTGTCAGTAGGCGACGGTGCCATGCCAGCAGGGTGGCAGGGGTGACCAGCCGGTGACCGCGGACCGAGTGTGGCAGCACCCGGGCCAGCGCGGACAGGATCGCTCGGTCAGGCCACGAGAGCCGGGGCCGGTTGACCTGGCGGCGTAGCACCGCGACCTCATGGCGCAACGCAAGTAACTCGGCGGTGACCGCCGCTTGACTGCGGGCCAGTGTCGCCAGCCACCCGAACAGACGAACCGTGATCAAATACAGCAGCCGAAGACACACGATCGACGATCATGCCCGACCCCGACTCCCACTCCAACTCGCAGGTCAGCAGGCACCACCCAGTTCTGAAGCGGTACAGGGCGCTTCCGCTGCGGAGGCGCGATCTTGCGGACGGTCGGCGGCGGGGTCCTACGCGGGCAGCGTAGTGGCCGGCCACGAGGACCTCCTGCGCTATGTGGTGGCTGCCGTCATCAGCTCCACAACCTCCACAGGAGGTCCTCGCCTATCAAGATCAGTTAGATCGTGTGGGCCGACAACCTCCACCAACGTTGAGTACTGCTAGCCGTTATTCCAACATTTGGTCGGTCCACTGTGGAGATCACCCGGTGCCGATGTTGTCGATCTCGATCTTGTTGGAGGTGTTCAGGTAGGCATACACGAGGTGGGAGTTCGGCAGGTAACCCTCGGTGTGGAATGCCGGTTCGGTCCGGACGTCAGCGATGTTCTGGTGGGTGGAGAGATCGACGACACCCATGACGCCCGCCTTGCTCTCACCGATGAAAAGGAGTCCCTGATCAGGGTCCGCCGCGAGCTGGTCCATCCCGGACGCGGTCTTGACGGTGTAGACGACCGTGCCGGTGTCGGGATTGATCGCGAGCAGCTTGGGGTCGGAGGTCCCGACCCAGAGCAGGTGATGTGCCTGGTCGTAGAATTCGTCCTTGGCGGTGGCACCCGCGCTCAACGGAAGCGTGTAGACGTTCTGGATCATTCGCGTTTTCGCATTGATGACAACGACGTTATTGTCATCGGATTGATAGATTTTGTCCTCGGCTGGGGAGTAGGTTCCCAAGTCAGGGCCGCTTTTGGCGGGCCCGGGGCTGAGGTTCAATGTTCCTTTGATAGTGAAGGGTGTCGTCGCGGAGAATTCTTCCATGTTGTTCGATTCGACATTGGCGACAAACATGCTGTTTTCCGTCGAGTCGTAATAGATGGCATCTGGTGATTTGCCACCGGAGGGTACGGTGGCGATGACCTGCCAGGACGGCTTGGCGATGACCGCAACTGCTCCGGCGCCCGCCTCGGCGACGTAGAGGTAGGAGTCATTGAAGGTAATACCGTTCGCGTCAGCTATGTGAGGTACCACCGCTTCGACGGTGTTGCTGGTCGTGTTGAGGATGACGAGGTTGTTGTCCGGGCTTTGGGCTATGTAAACGGCGTGGGCGGCCGGATCGGCGACAACCACGTCGCCGTGGCCCCCGACACCCGGGAGCGCAATGGTCTTCTGGGTGGTGACAGTGACTTGCGGCCCGGAACTGGGAGTGGAGGGCGCAGCGGGGGTTGCCACGGGTGTCGCGCAGCCTGCCGTGAGAAGGGCGGCCGTGATCGCTACTACCCCAGCGATGGTCTTCAGCATCGAGTCGAGGCCTTTCGCGTCGTCGAGAAAGCTGGGCCTGAACAGCACGCCGACACCGGGATCCGAGGGCCGCCCTGGTGAGCAGCTATGTAGGATGTCTACTGTCGACAGCATACGGTATAACGGCTACATATGTGAAGCAAGTCATAGTTCGCTCAAGGCAAGCCACGATGCGACTCGTCGTCGGGCCGCTTCGGGATGGTGAGTGGCGCACGGAACGGCTCCGCGCCGACGGTGCGGAACTG
This sequence comes from Pseudonocardia sp., assembly GCA_035489915.1. Taxonomy (GTDB): domain Bacteria; phylum Actinomycetota; class Actinomycetes; order Mycobacteriales; family Pseudonocardiaceae; genus Pseudonocardia. Next base: position 8,728 of record DATHIT010000930.1, read on the forward strand.
GAACCGGGACCCAGCCGACGATCAGCCGCTTCGGGCGAGTGGTAGGTCTGGTGGTTCGGCGGCCGCGGGGCCGATCTCGGATCGCACCCGCCGGACTGGGTACTTTCGAGCGCCGGTCGCGCGGATCGGCGCTCTCTACAGCCACTCCATTACAACGGTCATCATCTCCGCGTACCGCTTCAAAATGGCTTCACCGGTTCTGAGCTGTGCTTTCGCTGGAGGCTATCCGGCGTTGCGGTACTCGTTGATGAGGCCGGTCACGGCGTGGCGGCGTTGGATCCGGGTGTGAGGCCGCGGGGTGGCTTCGGGGTCGTCGTTCGGGGCGAGTTGGTTGCGGCCTTGGTGGGGCCGGTGGTCGTTGAAGTGGCGCGCGTAGTCGCGGAGGATCTTCTCGGCGTGACCGCGGTCGAGGAGCAGGACGCGGTCGGTGTATTCCTCGCGTACTGAGCGCACGAAGCGTTCCGCGTGTGGGTTGCAGTTGGGACTTCGTGGGGGGATCTTGACCACCGTGATGGCTTCGCTGGCGAAGACCGTGTCGAACACGGCGGTGAACTTGGCGTCGCGGTCGCGGATCAGGAACCGGAATTGGCTGGCGCGCTCGCTGATCGCCCACAGCAATTGTCGGGCCTGCTGTGAGGTCCAGGCGGCGGTGGGGTGGGCGGTGACACCGAGGATGTGTACCCGGCGGGTGCGGACTTCCATGACGAACAGCGTGTAGAGGCGCTTGAGCGCGATCGTGTCCACGTGGAAGAAATCCGTGGCTAAAAGCCCGCTGGCCTGAGCTTTGAGGAAGGTACGCCATTCGCCGCGAGCTCAGTGCACGACCCGACCGACCCGGTCGGGCGGCTGCTGTTCAACGTGCTGGCCATGGTCGCCGAATTCGAATCGGACTTGATCAAGATGAGGACCCGGGAGGGCATGAAGGTCGCCCGCGCCAAGGGCCGGCTACGCGGCAAGCAACCCAAACTCAGCGCCCGCCAAGAAGCGCATCTGGTGACGCTGCACGCCGCCGGCGGGCACACCATCAGCGAGCTCGAGGAACTGTTCTCCATCACCCGCTCCACGGTGTACCGGGCTCTAGCCCGCGACCGGGCCCGCGCCGCGTCTTAGAGCGGCCGGCCGATCAGGACGCCGGAGCGAACCCAGCGATCTGGAGCACGCGTCGGCCTACCGTTGTTTTTGCACCGTTTGGACCTTCAACCCCGCAGGCAAGCCGTCTCCAGCAGACGAGTGGAAGAGGCCGGGAGAGAACGGTGGGGGATCGCGGCGGCGCAGTGCGGCGGGCACGTGAAGCTGGGGCCGACCGCACGACGCCGAGATCTCGGGCCAACAAGTCAGTACACGACGACCGGCTTGACCGTCGCTCCTGATTTAGAGTCCTTGAACGCGACGTTGATGTCGGCGAGGTCGTAGTGCCGGATCAGCTTGTCGAGAGGGAACCTGCCCTGGCTCCAGAGGTCCACGAGGCGGGGGATGAAGACCTGCGGCACCGAGCTGCCCTGGACGATCGTCTTGAACGTCCAGCCCTTGATCAGCGACTGGCCGATCTCGAACGGCGCCACCGTCCCAGGGGCTCCGGCGCCGACGAGGGCTAGCGTGCCGCGGATCGCCAGGGCGTCGGCGGCTTCGGTGAGAACCTGAGGTTTCGCCGTCGTGTCGAGGACGAAGTCGACGCCTCTTCCACGAGTGGCGGCCATCAGTTGGTCCTGCAGGTCGCCGTTGCCGGCATTGACCGTGTGCGTCGCGCCGAGCTCCTCGGCCAGCGTCAGGCGGGAGCGGGAATCGTGCAGGTCCACCACGATGATGGTGGTGCAGCCGATCACGCGCGCGGCCATGACTGCGGCCAGCCCCACGGCCCCGGCTCCTGTGACGGCGAGGGAGGAGCCCGCGGGCGGCCGCAGCTCGTTGAGGACCGAGCCAGCGCCGGTCTGCATCCCGCAGCCCAGGGGGGCGAGGAGTTCCAGTGGGGCGTCCGGGGCGATCGGGATCAGGCTGCTCTCCACCACGTTGGCATAGCTGCCGAACGATGACTGCCCGAAGAAGTGGGAGGAGATGGGCGTCTCGTCCTCCGCCGTCAGAGCGGTGGAGCCATCGGTGCGCCGGCCGCCGAAGTCCTGGGCGAAGAGGTTCTCGCAGTAGGCCATCCGGCCCGCCCGGCACTCCTGGCAATGAGTGCAGTACGCAGCGGAGAGCAACACGTGGTCGCCGGGGCGCACGGTCGTGACGGCCTTGCCCACCTCCTCGACGACCCCGGCGCCCTCATGGCCGAGTACAGCCGGTAGCGGCGTCGGGTAGACCCCGTCGCGGACGATCGCGTCCGTGTGGCAGATCCCCGTGGCGACCATCTTCACGCGCACTTCATCGTCGCGGATGTCGTCCAGTTCCAGCTGCTCGAGAGTCAGAGGCGCGTGGTGTTCACGAGCGACCGCTGCGGTGATGGTGGTCATGACTTCTTCTCCTCGGTCCAGCTCTGAACTGTTACATGCCTCCGAGCCAGGAAGGCTCCCCGGCATACCGCGTCGAACCGACCGATCGGCGCTCCCGCACCTCGTAGCGCTGCGATCACCCGTTGACGTGGGTGACGACCCTTAGCGCCTCGGCGCCTCGGCGCACCGATCATGTCCGCGATCGGTCCTGGGATTTGGCGGGGGCGGCAGCCTGCGGACCCCGACGACAGGGGGACAGGCGGGTGATCCAGAAGGACGCAGGTCGGCCGAGGTAGTAGGCCGGCGCGGCGACGCGGTGGCTGGACGGCAGAGCGGTCATGGTGATCTCCAGGCGAGCGGAGGCAGGTGGTGCGGGCGCGTTGTCCGTGACGGTGCTGAACCGCCAGCCGACGCTGCGGCGGGAGTAGACGTCCACGACTCCAGACTCGGCTTTCCGTTGGCGGGCGTCATCACGGTCAACGCCACTCGAGGGCTACGGCCAGCCGGAACATTCCGCCGACTGCTGACCGGAAGACGGTCACCGCAGTCCCCGAGCTGAGGGAGACGGCTCCCGCGAGCCCGTCCCGTTCCCTGCATGGGGGCCGGCCAGCCCGTGAGAGATCGGCCCAAATCCGTAACGCGCCGGGCCGACACAAACGGCGCTCCTCGAGGCCTGACGCGCGCCAGTGGGCTGGGCGATTTGTACCCACCGCCTCACGCTGTTGCCGTACTCAACGACGTGATCCGACCTCCCCACTCCCGGTCCCGACTCAACGTTGGAACCGAGAGTGAGATCAACAGCTGTCGGGGTCCGGGAGCCAGCTCGGCGGCAGGAGTGTCGCCAACCCGGTAAACGTTCGTGGTCAACGCACTAGCCGCCTGCCGTGGCCTCCGCCGATGGTATGGGTATTGCCGAGGGCGCCGGAATGATCCTCTTGGAGCGGCTGTCGGACGCGCGGCGGAACACGGTGACACCCTCGTGGTCACCAAGCTCGACAGGCGGCCAGGTCAAGCTCAACCTCGGCGGGTCGGTACACGACCCCACGGACCCCCAGTTGGCAGGTTGCTGTTCAACGTCCTGGCCATGGTCGCCGAGTTTGAGTCAGACCTGATCAAGATGAGGACCCGGGAAGGGATGAAAGTCGCCCGCGCCAAGGGCCGACTGCGCGGGCAAGACGCCCAAGCTCAGCCCCTGCCAGGAAGCCCACCTCGTCGCGCTACACCAGGCCGGCGCGCACACCAGCGCCGAACTCGCCGAGCTGTTCTCCGTGGCCCGGTCCACCGGTCTACCGCGCGATCGAACGCGCACGAACCGCTGCGCCAGCCGAGCCCTGAGGACCCGTCCCTCACTTTGCGCTTTGGGTCAGCTTCGGGAGTTCCGGGCCTTGGCTCCCGCTAGCCGGAAAGGCCGACGACTGCCTCGATCTCCACCAGCATCCCGGGGACTGCCAGCGCACTCACCTCGAGCAGCGTGCTCGCCGGGCGGGCCGACCCGAAGTACTCCCGACGCACATCGTTGATCTTCGTGCGGTCGCCGATGTCGATGAGGAACACAGTCACCTTAAGCACGTCGGCGAAGCTCGCCCCGGCGTGCGTGAGTACCTTCTCGAGGTTCACGTGGACCTGCCGTGCCTGTGCGACCACGTCGTCCTCACCGACCAGCCGTGCGTTCTCGTCGAGTGGGGTGAGGCCGGAGACGAACAGGATGTCTCCGAACTGCACCGCGTCGGTGTAATGGCTTAGCGGCGCCGGAAGCCCTGGCACCCGCATCTCGATCCGTTGC
>DATHIT010000931.1:0-2704 GCA_035489915.1 Pseudonocardia sp.
GCCGCCGCCGCTGTTGAGTTCACGCCGAGAGCGGCCGCGTGTTGCCGAACTGCACAGTAGGCAGGTTGCGCACGCGGAAGACCGGTCGCCTGTGCAGCTCGGCAACGCCAGGCAGGCTCTGCGCGACGCGACCCGGTCTAAGCCACGCCTCGAGCGCGGTCAGCGGCCGACGACCTGAACCGGCTCACGCTGAGGGTCCGACTCAGCCGTCAGCGACCGCTGCCGGCATTTTTGTTAGGTTCAGTAACGACCCTTCGCGTTGACGATGAGGAGCATGACCAGATGCAACGCCTGTTCGCCGCGGTGGCCGTGGCGGCCGCCCTGTCTCTGACCGTGCTCGGTGCTGCCGCCGCCGCACCTGCTCCCGCGGCGGCGGTCACTCTCGCCGCCGGGGACTGTCCGGCCGGGACCACGCCGGTGCAAGGAGGGACTGGCTGCATCCCCGCCTAGCCCCGCCGTGGTCCCTCAGATCGCCGGCTAGTTGTTCTGCGGGATCATGCCGTGCGGGTTCAGCACGTACTTGCGCGCCGCTCCCTGATCGAACTCCTGGTACCCGCGCGGAGCATCGTCCAGCGGAATCACCGTGGCGTTCACCGCCCTGGCGATGTGGGCCTTGTCGTGCAGGATGCTCATCATCAGGCCACGGTTGTACTTCAGCACCGGGCACTGCCCCGTGGTGAACGTGTGGCTCTTCGCCCAACCCAACCCGAGCCGGACCTTCAGCGTGCCCTGCTTGGCGTCCTCGTCCGGAGCGCCCGGATCACCGGTCACGTATAGCCCGGGAATGCCGAGACGGCCGCCGGCGCGGGTCAGCGTCATCACCGAGTTGAGCACCGTGGCGGGCGCCTCGCCGGCATCTCTCCCGTGCCCGCTGGCCTCGAAGCCCACCGCGTCAACGGCGCAGTCCACCTCGTTCGTGCCGAGGATCTCCGCGATCTGGTCCTCCAGCGTCGCGCCCAGTGAGATGTCCACCGTCTCGCAACCGAACGAGCGCGCCTGCGCCAGCCGGTCGGCATTGCGGTCCCCGACGATGACCACCGCGGCGCCGAGCAGCTGCGCCGAGTAGGCCGCGGCGAGGCCAACCGGTCCGGCACCCGCGACGTAGACCGTGGACCCAGTGGTGACGCCCGCGGTGAATGCGCCGTGGTACCCGGTCGGGAAGATATCCGAGAGCATGGTCAGATCCAGGATCTTCTCCAGCGCCTGATCCCGGTCGGGGAACTTCAGCAGGTTGAAGTCGGCGAACGGCACCATGACGAACTCCGCCTGGCCGCCCTCCCAGCCGCCCATGTCGACGTACCCGTAGGCAGACCCGGCCCTGGCCGGGTTGACGTTGAGGCAGACGCCCGTCTGGCCATCCCGGCAGTTGCGGCAGCGCCCGCAGGCAATGTTGAACGGCACCGTAACTATGTCACCGACCTGCAGGAACTGGACGTCCTCGCCCTTCTCGATGATCTCGCCGGTGATCTCGTGGCCGAGGGTCTGCCCTGGTGGGGCGGTTGTGCGGCCGCGCACCATGTGCTGGTCGGAACCGCAGATGTTCGTCGCGATGTTCTTAAGGATCACTCCGTGCACGGCCTTCTGGGTCAACCCCTTCGCCTTGGCGACGTCGGTTGGCACCTCGAGCTTCGGGATGTCGTGGTCCTCCACGGCGACGACGCCGGGCTCCTTGTAGACGACGATCTTATTGCCACCCATATGCTCCTCCTTGGCTTTGCGTCTCCGGCCTACTCCCGACGGCCTGCCCACACAAGGGTGGGCAGCAACATCATGTTGCCGCCGTAAGCATTTCCTTGATCGCCAATTCCGGTCCCGGAGCCAGGCGTCCCGGCCATGCGGTGGGCCGGCATCCGCGGCCACGCCCACCTGGGATAGTGGCCGGTAGAGGCCTCAAACTATCTGGAGAACGTCCTTGCGAATTGTGGTTATCGGCGCCGGGATAGTGGGCGCGGCCGTGGCCGCCAGCCTCACCAGGCGCGGTGCACAGGTCACCATTCTGGAGGCCCGACACCCCGGATCGGGCACCACAGCCACCACCTTCGCCTGGGTCAATTCGGCCAACAAGGATCCGGAAAGCTATTTCGCGCTGAACCACGCGGGGGTGCGCGCGCACCACGAATTCGCCGGCCAGCGCGCCACCCCTTGGTTCTTCCCCACCGGCAATCTGGAATGGGCGGTGATCGACGAACACCGGGCGGCGTTGACCGCCAGAATGGAGAAACTCCAGGCCCGCGACTACCCGGCGCGGTGGATCACCGCCGGGCAGGCGCGAGAACTCGAGCCGGACCTGATCTGCCCGCCCGACGCGGACTACGCTTTTTTCCCGGAGGAAGCCCACGTCCTGCCGGCACTGTTGCTCAGCCACCTGCTCGGCGAGGCCAAGGACGGCGGCGCGCGCATCCGATACCACGCCGCCGTCACCGAGATCGCCGCCGACGCGGTGCACACCGAGGACGGCCAACGGCACCCGGCGGACATGGTGGTCAGCTGCGCCGGCCGGTGGACCGCCCAGGTGGCCCAGCTGGCCGGCGCGCACGTGCCCATGCTCGAGACGGCCACCCCGGGGTCCACCACCGTCGGCCTGCTGACCACCACCGCGGCGCAACCGGCCCGGCTGTCCCGGGTGCTCACCACCTCGGCGCTCAACGTGCGCCCGGACGGCGGTGGCCGGCTGCTGCTGCAGGCACTGGACCTCGACCAGCAC
>DATHIT010000932.1:0-3439 GCA_035489915.1 Pseudonocardia sp.
TACAAGCTGGCGATCGTCACCGAGTACGAGAACGCCCCAAACGGCGAGAAAGGCGCAATCCTCCGCCGCGAGGGCCTGTATTCCTCGCACGTCATCGAGTGGACACGGGCTCGGGACGCTGGCGCTCTAACCAACGGTCCGGCAGATCCAGTGACACCCTCAAAGCGCCCCAAGAAAACAGCCGAGCAGGTCGAGTTGGAGAAACTCCGCCGTCGCAACGCGAAGCTGGAAGCCGAGCTGTCAAAGACTCGATTGGCGCGCGACATCATGGGAAAAGGTGCGCCAAGAACGTTGGCGGCGTAGCCGGGTAGGACGGCTGTGACAAAAACGATGCTGTGCGGAAGATGAAGGACAGATGGCCCTTCGGAGTCGCCCTACGGGGGGAGGCTCCAAGCCACCACGTGCCGCGTTGGCTGAAGACCGTCGTGGTGAGCGACGTGGAAAAGGCGTCCAAGAGGCGTCAGGCAGGGACCAGGAAGGCGAACGCAAGTGAATCACTGTAGACGCGTCGTTATTTATTCAAGTGACATCGAAACCAGGGCCTCTTTTCAGTCCTGGGATAAGTCTGACGGGTGTCCCGTCTACTGGTCAGGCGGTGTCCGGCGTGGAGGTGACGCGAGCCTGGTCTGCGGCTTCCGCATGGAACTTGGGAAGGCATGCCCCGACACCGCCACCATGGTTGTCAGTGGCAGGAGGGAGCGCTCCAAGCGGCAGAACCGCAAGGAGTTGAGTACCGTCGCGGGGCGTGCCGGCGGACTGGCCTGTAGTAGCTGTGAAGGTCCTGTAATGGGAGTGGAGCCAAGGGGCCAGATCGTCCGTGGTTCGTTTATTGGGTCAACCGGACTCGTTCCGGGAGGAACTCGGTGAGCGAATTGAAGTCATCAGATAAGCCGTTTGACATACCGAAGTGGGTTGTGTGGGAGGCGTATCAGCGAGTCAAGGCCAACAAGGGTGCGGCCGGGGTGGATGGGCAGTCGATCGAGGATTTCGAGAAGGATCGCGATGCGAACCTGTATCGAATCTGGAATCGGATGTCATCGGGATGTTATTTCCCGCCTCCGGTGCGGGCCGTGGAGATCCCCAAAACGGGAGGCGGAGTGCGGGTACTCGGTGTGCCCACTGTCGCGGACAGGGTCGCGCAGACGGTGGTGGCCAGGTTCCTGGAGGGTAAGGTCGAACCGATCTTCCACCGGGATTCGTATGGTTACCGGCCGGAACGCTCGGCGCTGGACGCGGTGGCGACATGCCGGGAACGTTGTTGGAAGTACGACTGGGTGATCGATTTGGACATCCAGAAGTTCTTCGACAGTGTGCCGTGGGAGCTGATGCTCAAAGCGGTGGCCCGTCACACCGCCCAGCGATGGGTCCTGTTGTATGTTCGGCGGTGGCTGGAAGCTCCGCTGCAACAGCCAGACGGAACTATCGCGATCCGGGATCGGGGAACTCCACAGGGCTCCGCGATTTCGCCCGTGCTGGCCAATCTATTCATGCACTACGCGTTCGACGCCTGGATGGAGCGCGAGTTCCCGACGGTCGGTTTCGAGCGGTATGTGGATGACGCGGTGGTGCACTGCAGGTCGCGAAGCCAGGCCAAGATGCTGGTCAGGGCCATCGAGGCACGGATGGAACACGTTGGGTTGGTACTGCACCCGACCAAAACCAAGATTGTGTACTGCAAGGGCGGTCGACGGCAGGGCTCGCATGAGCACACGGCCTTCACCTTCCTGGGGTACACATTCCGCGCCCGAGGGGCCAGGGACAAGCACGGGGCGATTTTCACCTCGTTCCTGCCCGCGATCAGCAAAGACCCTCTTTGCCAAGATCGTGTGAGACACCCCGAGTGAGTACCGGGGTTCCTGGCCAAGGGCGGGATCGGAGATCCTTGTGTACGTGTCCACGCCCGCTGATGACCAGCCCAGTCCCTCGACCCCGGCGTCCGATCCGGCACCACGTCCCTCGCGGCGGGTGTTCAGCCTGGAGTACAAGCTGGCGATCGTCACCGAGTACGAGAACGCCCCAAACGGCGAGAAAGGCGCAATCCTCCGCCGCGAGGGCCTGTATTCCTCGCATGTCATCGAGTGGACACGGGCTCGGGACGCCGGCGCTCTAAGCAACGGACCGGCAGATCCAGCTACACCCTCAAAGCGCCCCAAGAAAACAGCCGAGCAGGTCGAGTTGGAGAAACTCCGCCGTCGCAACGCGAAGCTGGAAGCCGACCTCACAAAGACTCGATTGGCGCTCGACATCATGGGAAAAGCGCATGCGCTCTTGGAAGAACTCTCCGAGAGCGCGGAGAACGACGAGCCGCCGACGACATCATGACGACCGCGTTCACCGAACTACGTAGCGCCCAGATTTCCGTGCAGAAATCCTGCACACTCACCGAGATTTCCCGAGCCACCCATTATCGGCGTGCCAACCCGAAAGGTCCGGTGCACGGCCCATGGTTGCCCCGTACGCCGCCCCCGGCGGCGCTGACCGATACCGAGCGGGCGGCCGTGACCGACCTGCTGACCAGCCCGACCTACGCCGACCTGGCGATCCCGCAGGTCTGGGCCCGTGAGCTGGACGAGGGCCGCTACTGGTGCTCGATCTCCACGATGTACCGCATCGCCCGCGCCGCTGGCCAGGTGTCCGAGCGACGCCGGCTGGCCACCCATCCACCCCGAGTCCGCCCAGAGTTGGTCGCCCACGGACCCAGCGAGGTGTGGTCGTGGGATATCACCGCATTGAAAGGACCGGTGAAGGGGATCTGGTACAAGTGCTATGTCATCCTCGACATTTTCTCCCGGTATGTCACGGGCTGGTTGGTTGCCGCGGCCGAGGACGCGGTCGTGGCGAAGGACTTCCTTACCGATGCTATCGCGCGTAACGGGTGCGAGCCGCACACGGTCCACGCCGACCGTGGCGGGGCTATGGTCTCGAAGCCGGTGTCCGAGATGTTGGTGGACCTCGGTGTTCTGAGGTCACATTCCCGACCCCGAACCTCGAACGACAACCCGTATTCGGAGGCGCAGTTCAAAACCATGAAGTACGTGCCGGATTTTCCCGATCGGTTCGGGTCGTTGGAAGACGCTCGCGCGTTCTGCGAAAGATTCTTCCTGGCGTATAACCATGAGCATCGCCATTCCGGGATCGGAATGCACACCCCGGCCTCGGTGCACTTCGGGACGGCTGAGCAGATCCACATCCAGCGGCAGGCCACGCTCAACCGGGCTTACGCCGCGCACCCGGAGCGCTTCGCCCGCCGGCCCCGGCCACCCGCGCTGCCCGAGGCGGCTTGGATCAACCAACCCGTCGAGCAACCGCAACCAGCCCTGTAGGCACAACCCGTCTCAATTGGACTTGACAACTACCGGGTGGCCTGGTGGATCCCGGCGTGGGTGAGCAGCCTGTGGTCCAACCTGTGGGACTCGCGATAAAGCGCCCAAGGTGCATC
>DATHIT010000933.1:0-2230 GCA_035489915.1 Pseudonocardia sp.
GGCCGGACCGAGTCGGCCGTAGGCGCCGACCAGCAGGCTGCGGGGAGTCCCGGTGAACGCGCCCGGTGCGGTGGAATGCAGCAGGTAGAGGGCGGAGGCGCCGCGCTCGGCCACCACGATGGCGCCCGGCGGCGCGATGCAGCCGGCCACGCCAGGACGGTCCGGCCAGCTCCACGCCGGGTCGCCCACCGGGCCTGGCACGGCGCGCTGCAGCACGTCCCGCTCGGCCAGGTGATCGGTGACCCAGGCGGCTCCGCTGTCCAGCGCGGTGCACATCCCGCCGGGCGCGCGCAGCCCACTGGTGTAGATCGGCGAGCGCGGGTTGGGGTTGTCCCGGAACGGGCGGCCGAAGGTGTCGATGCGCAGCACCTTGCCGGCCAGTGAGTCCGGCGCGGGGTTCGGGCTGTCCGCCCCGGTGGCCACCAGGAGTGCGCCGTCCCGGCCCACGCTTAGCGCGCCGGAGTCGTTGCCCGGGGTTCGGGGGATGCCGGTCAGGATCGGGACCGGCGGGTCTCCGAGCGCGATGCGCACAACCCGGTGATCGGTCGGGGTCGCCGCGTACGCGTAGAGCAGCTGGTCTTCCTGGTAGCTGGGGGAGAGCACCAGCCCGATCAGCCCGCCGCCGCCGGCGTCCACCGAGACCGTGGCGATGAGCTGGGGGTCCTTGCCCTTCTGCACGCGCAGCACCCGGCCGGTGGCCCGCTCGGCGACCAGCGCGCTCTGTGCGTCGGGCAACACCGCGACCGCTGAGAGCGGGTTCAGGCAGGTGGCCACCACCTGGGGGTCCGGGTCGACGCAACCGCTCGGGCCGGAGCCCTGGCCAGGCTCGCCGGGAGGTGGCGGTGGCGGCTCCTCGGAGTCCGGGGGCTGATCGGGTATCCGCGGTGGGTTGGCCAGCGGCCCGCCGCCCTCGACCTTGTCCCGCCAGGTCTTGGGGCCGGTGTCGGGGAAGGTGGCGCAGCTGCTGAGCAGGGTGGCCAGGGCGAGGGCGAGCGCGAGGAAGGCCAGCAGCTTGGGCCGGCGGGTACGCGCCGACGGCCGGCGCGTACCTGCCGACGGCCGGCGCGCCGAGACGCGGGACGGCGGTCGGGACACAGCGGCAACCCTATGCACCGCGCCGTGAACCTCAGGTGAGTACGGCCCTCGGCGCGTCACCCAGGAGAACGGCCTGTCGCGGTTACCCTGCGTTGGTGAGCCGCGCATATGGCTCCGGTCGCCGCGCGTTGGACCTGGACGCGCCAACCGCCGCGATCGAGGCCCACCGGGGGCGCACCCGGCATCCGCTGCGTTGGCACGCGGGTGCGGACGCAGGCATCCTCATCCTGCGGGTGGTGCTCGCCTGCGCGTTCCTAGGACATGGCGCGCAGATCATGTTCGGCGCGTTCGGCGGCCCCGGGCTGAACGGGTTCACCCAGTACCTGACCGTGCAGGGCTTCGCGATGGGCTCGCTGTTGGCCGGGGTCACCGCCATCGTCGAGCTGGGCTGCGGCACGCTGGTGCTGGTCGGGATGTTCACCCAGGCCTCGGCCGCCGCGCTGCTCGCAATAATGATCAACGCGGTATGGCTGAAGCTGGGTACCGGGTTCTTCATCCGGCCCAACGGCGCCGGCTACGAGCTGGAGTTCGTGCTGGCCGGGCTGACCGCCGCCGTGGTGCTCGCCGGCGCCGGCCGAGCCGCGCTGGACCGGATCTTCCCGCTGTTCACCAGGCCGCAGGTGACCGGGGTGCCGTGCCTGGTGCTCGGCGTCGCGGTCGGCGTGGTGGTCCGGATCCTGGCGCACGGCTGACCGAGGCCGACCCGGGCCCGCCGGCGGTGGCCGCCGGTGTGCTGAGAGCGCCGACTCAGTGTGCTGAGAGCCCCGACTCGCGGGAAGTGAAGTAAGGCTAGGGGATTTGGCGGACGGCGCCGGTGGCGGCGGAGGTGGCTAGGGCGGCGTAGGCGCGTAGGGCTTTGGAGACCGTGCGCTGCCGCTCGACCGGCTGCCAGGGGCGCTCGGCGGCGTCCATCTTGGCTCGCCGCTCGGCCAGCACCTCGGCCGGGACGCGCAGCTCGAGCGTCCTGGTCACCACGTCGAGCACGATGGTGTCCCCGTCCTGGACCAGCCCGATGGTGCCGCCGGCCGCCGCCTCCGGGGAGATGTGCCCGACCGAGATGCCGGACGAGCCGCCGGAGAACCGCCCGTCGGTGATCAGTGCGCACGCCTTGCCCAGCCCGGCGCCCTTGAGGAAC
>DATHIT010000934.1:0-7209 GCA_035489915.1 Pseudonocardia sp.
TCGCGCCCCTGCCTTCGGCGGTGAAGTCCAGATTGTTGACTTCACGGCCGCGGTCCACGGTGGTCCGATGGGGCCGTCGCGAGAAGGACCGATGACCGACCAGCGAGCAAGTCGGCCACCTGAGCGAGAGGCAACCGCGATGGAGATCCACGGGTTCCGGGGCCAGCTGATCACTGCTGAGCACGCCGACTACGACACCGCCCGAGCCGTGTGGAACGGCGCCGTCGACCGGCGCCCCCGGCTGATCGCCCGCTGCAGCGGGACCGCCGACGTGGCCGCGGCCGTGCGCTTCGCCCGCGACCACGACCTGGAGATCGCCGTACGGGGCGGGGGCCACAACGTGGCCGGCACGGCGGTGTGCGACGACGGGATCGTCATCGACCTCTCGGGGATGCGGGCCGTGTGGGTCGACCCCGCCGGCCGCACGGCCCGGGTGCAGGGTGGTGCGCTGTGGGGCGACGTCGACCACGAGACGCAGGCCCACGGTCTGGCCACCACCGGCGGCATCGTGGGCCACACCGGCGTCGCCGGGCTCACCCTCGGCGGCGGCATCGGCTTCCTCATGCGCAAACACGGGCTCACCGTCGACAACCTGCTGGCCGCCGAGGTGGTCACCGCCGAGGGCAGCATCGTCCGGGCGTCCGCCGACGAACACCCCGATCTGTTCTGGGCGCTGCGAGGCGGCGGCGGCAACTTCGGCGTCGTCAGCTCGTTCCGGTTCGCGCTGCACCCCGTCGGCCCCACCGTGATGGCCGGACCCGTCTTCTGGGCGGCCGAGGACACCACCGACGTGCTGCGCTTCTACCGGGACTTCGCCGCCGAAGCGCCCGACGAGCTCGGCAGCGTCGTCAGGCTCGGCACCGTCCCCCCGCTGCCGGTCATCCCCAAGGAGCTGCACTGGCGGCCGGCCATCGCCGTGGCCTGCTGCTACGCCGGCGCCGTCGAAGACGGCGAGCGGGCGGTGCGGGCCCTCCGCCGGCTCGGGACGCCGCTCGTTGACCTGCTCGCACCCACGCCCTACGTCGCCTTCCAGGGCGGCCTCGACGACACCGTCCCCCACGGGTGGCACTACTACTGGAAGGCCACCAACCTCACCGGCCTCTCCGACGACGCCATCGCCGTCATCGCCGATCACGCCTACACCGCCGGCTCGCCCCGGTCGTATTCGGCGATGTTCCACATGGGTGGCGCCGTCGCCCGAGTCCCCCACAACGCCACCGCCTACGCCGGTCGCGACGTGGCCCACAACATCATCATCGACGCCGTGTGGCTCCCTGACGAGTCCGGCGAGCACGCCGCGGCCGAGACCGCTTGGGCGCGGCGGTTCCTCCAAGCCCTCCAACCCCACAGCGCCGGCAGCGTCTACGTCAACTTCCTCGATGCCGACGACGACACCAGCCGCGTTCGCGAGGCCTACGGCGATCACATCTACCGGCGACTGGCCGAGGTCAAGGCCAAGTACGACCCCGACAACGCCTTCCACCACAACAAGAACATCCGCCCCGGTTGAGCGGGACGGGCGACGATCGACCCCATGGATGGTGGACCCGAACGCCCGGGACGAGGGCGTGCTCCGCGGCGACGAAGGTCCGATCGTTGTCGGCGAGGGATCGGCTTGCGGCCGGCGCTGGCCATATGTCGCCACTGATCAGCCGCGTACTAACCGAGCTGCCGCGCTGCCCGGTCTTGCTCGCCCACCAGTACTCGTTGTCCGAACTCACCGGCCCCCGCCTCTCCGAGACCCAAGCCGGGGAACTCACCAGCCCAGCCGAGCCCACCTCGCGGATACGCCCCGTAGAGCCTCGAGTTTCGCACTTTGATCGAACACGTGTTCGTCTGGGTGGAGACGGTGGGTTCCGGTCTCGGGTGTGTTGGGCGGCGGGTTGGTAGTTAGTCGGAGATGTCGATGAAGTCGAAGTTGCCGGTGCCGATGGTGCGTTCGAGGGTGCGGATGATGGTGCGAGGGTTGTCGTTGGGCCCGGAGATGTAGAACGGCTTGCCTTGTTTGCCGAAGGTGATCGTGCTTGGCCCATTCCATGGACCGAGGTGTGCTTCGGCGGCGGCGAAGTCGGGGTGTGGTTCGAAGCCTAGGTTTCGGGCGTAGGGTCGCGATGTACCTGGCGATATCCCCACCGTGGATTCTCCCGGGCCGGCCCTCCATGCACGCTCCGTCCCACAGTTGACGTTGACGGCAGCGGTAATGGCCGCAGCCGCCTTCCGCCGATATCGGTCAGCGGTGGACCTGCTCGCGACGTTGCTTGATGCAGATCGGGCCGCCAGGCACCCCCACCGGGCGCTAGGTTGGACGCGCGCTGGGCACGCGTGATGGCACCACTGACGCCGTCCGCACAGGTCGGGACTGCTTGATCCTCACCGACGGCCACAAGCATGCGACGCCCGCGCGCCCGACCGTTTGACGGTAGAGAAGGGATTGGGGCAATGTCGATTCCGAGTCCTGGTTACTCGATCACGGTCCGGGTCGAGGCGCACGCGTCGGCCGGTACCACCGGTGAGCTGACGACGGCGATCGGCGATGCCGGTGGCGCGTTGACCGCGCTCGATGTCGTCGAGTCACACCATGATCGGATGGTTGTCGATGTCACCATCGACGCCATCGACATCACCCATGTCGACACCATCACCACCGCGATTGGCGCGCTCGCCGGCATCGAGGTACGCAAGGTCAGTGATCGAACTTTCCTGATGCACCTCGGCGGCAAACTCGAGGTCCGCTCCAAGGTCAGCCTGCGCAACCGCGACGACCTGTCACGGGCCTACACCCCAGGAGTTGCCCGGATTTGTCAGGCGATCGCGGCAAACCCCTCCGACGCCCGCCGACTCACGATCAAACGAAACACCGTCGCCGTGGTCACCGACGGCTCAGCGGTGCTTGGTCTTGGCAACATCGGACCAGCCGCCGCACTGCCGGTGATGGAGGGCAAGGCGGCGCTGTTCAAGCGGTTCGCTGATGTCGACGCCTGGCCGGTCTGCCTGGACACCCAGGACACCGAGAAAATCATCGAAATCGTGTGTGCCATCGCCCCGGTCTACGGTGGGATCAACCTGGAGGACATCGCCGCGCCACGGTGTTTCGAGATCGAGTCCCGCCTCCGCACACTCCTAGACATTCCGGTGTTCCACGACGATCAACACGGCACCGCCATCGTCGTGCTCGCGGCACTGCGCAACGCACTACGAGTCGTCGAGAAGAAAATCACCGACGTTCGAATCGTCATCTCCGGCGTCGGCGCGGCCGGCACTGCGATCATCCGACTGCTGCACATTCTCGGAACCCGCGACATCATCGCGGCAGGCCGGTCCGGGGTCTTGCATCGCGGCCAAGACCACGCCGACCCGAACCGACAGTGGATCGCCGCGAACACCAACCCCCGAGGGAACACCGGTTCCCTCAAAAACGCGCTCGTCGGCGCCGACGTATTCATCGGTGTCAGCGCCCCGCAACTGCTCGACGGAGCCGACATCGCGACAATGGCCGATCGGGCGATCGTGTTCGCCTTATCCAATCCCGATCCAGAGATCGACCCGGCCGCGGCCGGAGAGCATGCCGCGGTCGTCGCCACCGGACGCAGCGACTACCCCAACCAGATCAACAACGTGCTGGCGTTCCCTGGATTCTTCCGTGGCCTGCTCGACGCCGGAGCGCACGAGATCACCGACACCATGATGCTCGCAGCGGCGAACGCGATCGCCGACGTCGTCACCCTCGAAAAGCTCAACCCCACCTTCATCGTTCCCAGCGTCTTCGATCCCAGCGTCGCCCCGGCCGTCGCCGCCGCTGTGAAACCAGTCGCCACCTAATAGGCCCACGGCAAACGAGACCGCTACACGCACACGTCCCGGCTGCGCTCAGGCTATGGGGTCAGCCGCCGCCGCCAGCTGCGTCTGGGCGCCCGTCTGCTCGGTATCCGCGGCACACAAACCGATAACCGCCGCCGCGACAGTTACCCGGACGTTCTGGTCTCCGGCTGTCTGTGGGCTGGCGGTGATCACGCCGTGGAAGTGGTGAGGTTGACCCTGAGGAGTTCCAAAACTCGGCTGATGCCTTGATCTGCACGTTTTATGCCGCGCGTTCGTACTCGTTGATCAGCCCTCCCAGGACCGTTCACGACCTGGATACCCGCACCTGCCAGGACGGCGTCGAAGGAGGCGGTGAACTGGCCAGCTCGGTCGCGGACGAGGAATCTGAGCTCGGGCCCGCTCCTCCAGATCCATCATGAGATTGCGGGCCTGTTGAGTCGTCCACGGACCGTCCGGGTGCCTCGTGAGGCCGAGGATGTGCACGTAGCGGTTGCGGACCTCCATCGCGAACAGCACGTAGATCCGCCGCAGCGTGACCGCGCGGTCCACGTGGAAGAAATCCACGGCCAACATGCTCGAGGCTTGGGTGCGCAGGAACCGTCGCCAGGTCGTATCGGTAGGCCGAGACGGCGCCGGTGGTATCCGCCGGCGCTTGAGGACTCTGCGTATTGTCGAGGCTCCGACGCGGTAGCCAAGTTTGAGCAGTTCGCCCCGGATCCGCTCATTGTCGCGCTCGCGCTGCGGTGTGGGGCCTTCGCCAACGCGGGGACAGTTCAGGACGCGCTCCCCTACCTTTCTGGCCCGCGTGTTGGCACGCCGATGCCCTCGCTCGAGTCCGGGAGGGCCGGGCGCGGCGCTAGCCGGGGTGGGCCCGCCGGAATCAGCCTGTGGGGTGCCAAAAGTCGGCCAGCCCCTGTGACCTGGCCATTCGGGCAGGTTCTTAAGTGGCTGTGAAGGTCAAATTGAACGCGTTCGAGAGCAGTGACCGATTATTTGAACACGTTCAGCGGCAAAGTCTGATCGCTCCGGTGTTTCCGCCGAACTCCCAACTCAAAGCACGTGACCGAGTTTTCGAGCCCCACACGACCGGGCTCTCGTCCCGAGCCCCGCCGTTCAAGGAGAAATCATGGCCTCTCGGCTAAACCCGTGCCTCAGCTTCAACGGCAACGCCCGCCAGGCGAGTTCCCTCGCTGGTGGCGAACAGCGGCAACTCGTCCCCGGCGCGGGTGAGCTCGACCGACGAATGCCGCCCGGCCACCGTGTCGACGCAGATCAACCGGTCCCCGTCCAGCAGGCTGACCGCGACCGCGTGGCCTATATCGGTAGCCAACCGGTGCGCGAAGCGCGCACCGGTGCGGCGCAGTTGACGTTCCAGCTGGTGGTCGTGCCGAGTCGCCAGACCCGCTGGCCCAGCCGGTACCGGTTGTCCTCGGTTCGCTCCAGGGCACCCCAGTTCACCAGCTCGGTGACCAGCCGGTGCGTGGGCGGCGGCGGGATAGCCTGGTCAGTCCACCGAGTAGCGGCAGAGCGTCTCCCCGCCGTCGACCTTGATCAGATCTCCGTGGATGTAGCTCGACTCGTCGGAGGCCAGGAACACCGCGAGCTGGGCGATATCGTCCACCTCGCCCCACCGCTTGAGCGGGATTGACTCGGTGAACACGCGGTCGAAGTCCTGGTCGTCGAACAGCTGCCTGGTCAGCGAGGTCTTGGCGTAGGTGGGGCAGATGCCGTTGACCCGGACGCCGTCCTTGCCGTACTCGATGGCTAGGCAGCGGGTCAGGTTGGCCTGGGCTCCCTTGGAGATGTTGTACACGGACTGATTGGGATGGCCCTGCAGCCCCGCGGTGGACACCAGGTTGATGATCACGCCGCCGTCGCCCTGCGCCAGGAACTGGCGGACCGCGGACTGCGCGCCGAAGAAGCTGCCCTTGGCGTTGACCTCGTAGCAGACGTCCAGGTCCGCCTCGGTGAACTCGTGCAGCCGCTTGCCGTTGCGGTAGATCCCGGCGTTGTTGACGAACACGTCCAGCCGGCCGAACTCGGCCACCGCCGCGGCCACCAGCGCCTCCACCTGGTCGGCCTTGGTCACGTCGCAGCTCACGTACGTCGCCCGGCCACCGGCCTTCTGGATCGCCTCCACGGTGGTCAGCGCCGGGTCGTCCTCGAAGCCACCGGCGTTGGGGTGCTCGTGTACGTCCCCGACCACGACCTTGGCGCCCTCGGCGGCCAGCGCCTTGGCGATGCCCCGGCCGAAGCCCGAGCTGGCCCCGGTGACCACCGCGACCTTGCCCTGTACCCGGTTCATGCGTTGCCTCCGATCAGGCTGATCTTCAGGGTTCGTCAAGTCTGTCAGGGGGAAGTGAAGCCGCCATCCACGGTGAGCAGCGTCCCGGTGGCCCACCGGGCGTCGTCGGTCGCGAGGAAGACGGTGGCCTTGGCGACGTCCTGCGCGGTGCCCAGCTCGGGCCACGGCGACTTCTCGTGCAGCACCTTGTTCAGCTCCGGATCCGACAGGAAGGGCCGCACCATGGCGGTGGCCAGAAACCCGGGGCACACCGCGTTGACGTTGATCCGCTCGGCGGCGAAGTCCACCGCGAGCTGGCGGGTCAGGTTGACCACCGCGCCCTTGGCCGCGCAGTAGGACGGCTCGGCGGCCAGCCCGACCAGGCCGCCGATCGAGGCAATGTTCACGATCCGACCCCGCGACCCGTCCACCGGGTCCTGGGTGAGCATCTGCCGGATGGCGAACTTGCACCCCAGCCAGACCCCCTTAGCGTTCACCGCCATGGTCCGGTCGTACTCGTCCTCGGTCTCCTCGACGATGGTGTGCAGCCCGGTGAAGATGCCCGCGTTGTTCACCATCACATCCAACCGGCCGAAAGTGCCGACCGCCGAGGCGACCAGGTTCTCCACGTCGGCGTAGCGGGAAGCGTCCGCATCAACGAACTCCGCCTTGCCGCCGGCCAGCCGGATCACGTCGTCGGTGGTCCGGTCGATGTCGCTCTCGTATCCGCCCTCCCGCGCTTCGCGGCGCAGATCGGAGCACACCACGGCGGCGCCCTCGGCGGCCAGCGCGAGCGCGATCGCCCGACCGTTGCCAGAGCTGGATCCGGTGACCACCGCGACCTTGCCGGCCAGCTTCCCGGTCATCGGGCGCCGCCCAGGTGCCGGACGAACCAGTCCCTGGCCGGCGTGCTCGCCTGCTCGAACCCGGCCACGTAGGCGTCGAAGTGCCCGCCGGGCAGGATCACCAGCCGCTTGGGCTGCCGGGCCTGCTCATAGGCGTCGATGGCCAGGTCCGCCGGGGTGAGGTGGTCGGTCTCGGCGACGAGCATGAGCAGCGGCGTCGGGCTGATCCGGGCCAGGTAGCTGCCCGGTTCGTACTCCCCG
>DATHIT010000935.1:0-8589 GCA_035489915.1 Pseudonocardia sp.
GAGCTGGCCCGCCAGGCCGGTCTGCCGCTGTCCACCGTGCACCGGATGCTCGGCGAGCTGGTGGCCTGGGGCGCACTCGAGCGGGGCGACGACGGCCGCTACCGGGTCGGGCTGCGGCTGTGGGAGCTCGGCGCGCTGGCCCCGCGCGGCCAGGGGCTGCGCGAGCTCGCCCTGCCGTTCCTGGAGGATCTCTCCCTGATCACCCGGGAGAACGTGCAGCTGGCTGTACGGGACGGGATCGAGGTCGTTTTCGTGGAGCGGATCGCCGGCTCCGGCGCGATTCCGGTGCTCACCCGGGTGGGCGGACGGTTCGCCCTGACCGCCACCGGGGTCGGGCTGGTGTTGCTCGCGCACGCCCCCACCGAGGTGCAGGAAGAGGTGCTCGGCGGCCCCATCGAGCGTTACACCGCCCGCACCGTCACCGACCCGAGCACGCTGCGGCGGATGCTCGCCGACGTCCGCACGAACGGCTTCTCCATCAGCGACCGGCAGGTCACCATGGATGCGCTGTCCGTCGGCGCCCCGGTGCGGGATCGGCACGGCCAGGTGGTCGCCGCGGTGTCTCTGGTCGTCCGGCACGGCAGTGCCTCACCGCACGCGCTGGCCCCGCTGGTCCGCACCAGCTCGCGGGCAATATCCCGAGCCATCGCCGGCCCACTTTGACCCGCGGCTGGCGACCGCCACTGCCCGAATGTCTGCCATCTTAAGGAAGGTGGGTTCGTCGCGAACCGGGTGGGACCGCACGATGTCGAGCACCGGAGCGCGTCACCCACCACCGCGGCGACAACGGAGTGTGCTGCCATGCGACCTTCGCCGAAGGACCTGCTCGACGCCGGGCCGATGACCCGGTTCCAGTGGGGCGCGGTCGCCGTGTGCGTGTTCCTCAACGTGCTCGACGGCTTCGACGTGCTGGTCATGGCCTTCACCGGCCGGGCTGTCTCGGCCGAATGGGGGCTGTCCGGCGCGCAGCTCGGCCTGCTGCTGTCCGCCAGCCTGGTCGGCATGGCGGCGGGCTCGATGCTCGTCGCGCCGTGGGCCGACCGGGTCGGCCGGCGCCCGATCGTGCTCGGCTGCCTCGTCCTGGCCAGCGCGGCGATGCTGCTCTCCTCGTTCAGCCAGACCGCCACCCAGCTCGGGGTGCTGCGGGCGCTGACCGGCGTCGGCATCGGCGGCATCCTGGCCACCAGCAGCGTGATCTCGGCCGAGTACGCCTCCCGGCGCTGGCGCGGCCTCGCGGTCAGCCTCAACTCGACCGGCTACGCGCTGGGCGCCACCCTCGGCGGACTGCTCGCCGCCGTGCTGCTCGGCGGCCCGGGGTGGCGCTCGGTGTTCCTGTTCGGCGGCGTGGCGACCGCGACGGCTATCCCATTGGTGTTCTGGCGGCTGCCGGAGTCGCTGGACTTCCTGCTGGTCCGCCAGCCGGCCGGGGCGCTGGAGCGGGTCAACGGCTTGATGGCCCGGCTCGGTCACTCGCCGCTGGACCGCCTGCCGGCGCTCACCGGGGCGCCGCCCAGCCTGGGCGCCGGGTTCCGCGAGCTGCTCGCCCCTCGGCTGCGGCGCAGCACGCTGCTGCTCTGGGTGGCGTTCTTCTGTGTGATGGCCGGCTTCCACTTCGTGGTCAGCTGGACGCCCACCCTGCTCGTGCGGGCCGGGATGTCCGGCGTGCAGGGCATCACCGGCGGCACGCTGCTCAACCTCGGCGGCATGTTCGGCGCCGCCCTGTTGGGCCTGCTGGCCGCGCGGTATGCGCTGCGCAACGTGCTGATCGGCTACCTCGCCGCGACCGCCGTACTGCTCGCGGTGTTCCTCGCGGCCACCTCGGCGCCCGGACTCGCGTTCACCCTCGGCGGCCTGGTCGGGATGTTCGTCAACGGCTGTGTGGCCGGCCTGTACGCGCTGACCCCGAGCATCTACGGCCCCTCGGTGCGTACCACCGGCGTCGGTACCGGGCTGGCCGTCGGCCGGGTCGGCGCCATCCTCGCCCCGACGCTGGCCGGCGCGCTGCTGGACGGCGGGTGGACGCCACAGCAGCTCTACCTGGCCGCCGGTGTGGTGTTCCTGGCCACCGCGGCCGTCCTCACCCTGCTCCGCGTGCCTTCCCCGGTCGCGGCGCCCGCCACCGCCGCCTCACCCGTGAAGGAGCTTTGATGATTCCCCGCAACCAGTGGTACGTCGCCGGCTACGGCCGGGAGGTCGGGCGTGAGCTGTTCTCCCGGACCATCTGCGGCGAGTCGATCCTGTTCTGGCGCACCCGGGCCGGCGAGGTCACCGCGATGTCCGACCGGTGCGTGCACCGCCGCTTCCCGCTCTCCGAGGCGCCCACCCGGCTGGTCGACGACCAGGTCGTCTGCGGGTACCACGGGTTCACCTACGGCGCCGACGGCCGGTGCACCGCCGTGCCCGGCCAGACCCGGGTGCCCCGCACCGCCCGCCTCACCAGCTACCCGGTGGCCGAGCGGGACTCCTTCGTCTGGGTGTGGATCGGCGACCCGGAGCGCGCCGATACCACCCGCATTCCGACGGCTCCGTGGCTGGACTCCCCCGGCTACACCACCGTGTCCGGGATGGAGCCGCTGCGCGCCCGGTTCGGGCTGCTGGTGGACAACCTGCTGGACCTGTCGCACGAGACGTACCTGCACGGCGGCTACATCGGCACCCCGGAGGTCGCCTCGACCCCGATCACCACCGAGGTCGACGAGGAGGCCGGGGTGATCTACGTCAGCCGGCACATGGACGACGCCGAGTGCCCGCCGTTCTACGCGCGTTCGACCGGCCTGTCCGGGCGGATCACCCGCTGGCAGGACATCGAGTACACCCCGCCCTGCCTGTACACCCTGCACTCGCGGATCGCGCCGGTCGGCGTGCTGCCGAACGCCGACGGCAGCGACCCGGACGCCTTCCACGTCGAGGTGGTGTACGCGATCACCCCGGAGACCGAGCACTCCACGCACGACTTCTGGGCCGTCGCCCGTGACTTCGCGCTGGACGATCAGGCGGTGTCGGACTTCCTGGCCGAGCAGAACCGCACGGTGGTGCTCCAGGACGTGGCTGCCCTCGACGTGCTGGAGACCGTGCTGGCCGCCGAACCCGCCGGCTACCAGGAGCTGTCCATCAACATCGACACCGGCGGGTTGGCCGCCCGGCGGCTACTCAAGCGGCTGGCCGAGCGGGACACCCCGGTCGCGGCGGTCTGATGACCGCCCGTGCCGAGGCCGAGCCGATGTTGACCGGGAAGCATGTCTACCGGGTGCACTGGGTGCTGGGCACCGACCGGCTGCGCGGGGTGTGCCACTGCGCCGCGGCGCGCGAGTTCGACGACCCGGTCGAGCTGTGGACCTGGCTGCTCGCCCATCCCGAGGGGCCACCAGCCCACCAGCCCACCAATGGAAACGGATCCACCCGTTGAGCACCCTCCCGCACACCGAGCACGAGCTGGACCTGGTGGTGGACGGCAAGGAGCCCGTCGCGGACGGCGTGGTGCTGCTGACCCTGCGAGATCCGGACGGGCGGGCGCTGCCCAGCTGGGAGCCGGGTGCCCACCTCGACCTGTTTCTCCCGGACAGCCTGATCCGCCAGTACTCGCTGTGCGGGGACCCGGCCGACCAATCGGCACTGCGGGTCGCCGTGCTCCGCGAGCCGGCCGGTCGGGGCGGATCCCGGTACGTCCACGACGAGCTGGCAAAGGGGCAGCGGATCCAGGCGCACGGGCCCCGCAACCACTTCCCGCTGGTGTCGGCGAAGCGGTACCTGTTCCTGGCCGGCGGCATCGGGATCACCCCGATCCTGCCCATGGTCGAGCAGGTGGCCGGCTCCGGCGCCGAGTGGCAGCTGGTCTACGGCGGCCGCACCCGCGCCTCGATGGCCTTCCGCGAACAGCTGCAGGCAGCGCACCCGGAGCAGGTCACCATCCAGCCCCAGGACGAAGCCGGCCTGCTCGACCTGCCCGATCTGCTCACCGAGCCCGACGAGGACACCGCCGTCTACTGCTGCGGGCCCGAACCGCTGCTGGTCGCGGTGGAGGAGCACTGTGCCCGGTGGCCGGTTGGTGCCCTGCACACCGAGCGGTTCTCCGCCAAGCCCGGTGCCACCGACGGCCCCACCGAGGCCTTCGAGGTCGAGCTCGCCCAGGCCGGGACCACGCTGGTGGTGCCGGCGGGCCGGTCGATCCTGGGCGTGCTGGAGGAATCCGGGGTGACCGTGCTGTCCTCCTGCCAGGAAGGGACCTGCGGCACCTGCGAGACCGCGGTGCTGTCCGGGATCCCGGACCACCGCGACAGCGTCCTCACCGACCAGGAGCGGTCGGCCAACGAGGTGATGATGATCTGCGTGTCCCGCGCGTGCTCGCCCAGGCTGGTGCTGGACCTGTGAACTAGCGGAACCTCTTGACGGCGGCGGAAAAGAACGAGCGCAGCCGGGAGCCGAACCCCGGCGAGGGCCCTGGCCCGGCCGCGCGCGGCAGCGGAGTCGACCCGAGCGAGTCCTTCGGCAGTGGATCACCCGCCGCGTGCGGTTCGGTCTGGTACCAGAACGCCGTGGTGGCGACGTCGGCGCGCTGCAGCGGGAGGTAGCGCCCGCCGGACTGCCAGCCCAGCGCCTGCACCGTCACCCGCAGCTCCCGCTCGAACTGAATGGGGTCGGGTAGGTGCCAGCGGTACATGCCGAACCGCTGCCGGGCCTGATAGATCTGCTCCGCCGGCAGCACCTGGTGCAGCCCGAGATAAGCGGTGGAGTATCGGACGTAGCGGCCGGCCAGATCGAAGTTCCAGGCGCCGCCGAAATAGTCCTCGGTACCGGTGCCGCAGATCGTCGGGAACTCGTCGTCGCCGTCCAGGTAGAACTTCAGCTCGCCCTCGCCCCACCAGCCGGAATCGCCCGGCTCGATCGCCAGATATGTGCCGACATAATGGCCGCGACCGCGTACGCCGTCGACAATGGTGTGGATAGCCGGCTCGCCGAGCGGGTTGCTCCGGCGCCAGGCCGCATGCAGATATGCGGTTTGTGCCGGCAACTCCTCCAGGCTGTAGGTCACCTGGTAATACACCGGCACGCCGTGGTCGCTGACATTCTCCAGGGTGATCCGGGCGCTTTCCCGAAACGGCATCTGCCAGTAGCTGTTGAGTCCACCGGCCGGCGCGACCACGATCGGCTCGGAGTTCACCAGCGCCAGCTCATCGGTCCAGCCATTGCAGAAGAAGTCGCCCAGCGGGACCTCGACCGAGGGCGCTTCCTCGTCGTCCCAGAACATCCGCAACACCAGGCCGCGCAGGGTGCCCCGGTCGGTGGTCAGCCAGATGTGCCGGATCACCCCGGGGCCCGCCACCTCGGCGAGGGTGGCCAGCTCACCGGCGGGCAGGTGGATCGACGGCGACACCTTCCAGCCTCGGCCCAATTCCCGGGCCGCCGACGCACCGGTGCCTTCGGTCGCCATTGCGCCGGCACCCTTCGCGCCGGTCGGATTCTCCGGACTGATCGAGCGGGTCACCGCATCGCTGAGCCGCCACATTTCTCGCACATGGGGTTTTCTACCGTACGGGCGCGCCTAGGAGCCTCCTCGGGCAGCTCGGTCGGTGATAATAAGGTCTTGCAGGTCGGGCCATATCGCCGACCACGGAGCGCGTTGGTCGGTGCAGATCCAGATGGACAGGCCGGTGTTGAAGCCCGGTATGCCGTACGGATTGTGGAACGAGCCGATCTTCTGGACATTGCCGAAGTACCGGCGCACCGTGCTGGCGTCGGATCCGACGAACAGGGTGGGCTGCGCGCCGTCCGGCGGCGGGCCGAAGTACCAGTACCCCCGGTTGGGGCTGTAGACCGGGGGGAGGCTGTCCCGGCCGAACTGATCGATCGCGGATGCCTGCCAGTAGACGTCGGCCAGCACGACGGCGCCCTGCCGCTCGCCGTCCGGGAGCTGGCGGTAGGCGTCGACGACGGTGGCGGCCATTTCCGGCCAGCCGGTGCTCAGCGCGGATACCGGGTTGGTCGGGCCGCCGCCGTCCCAGGACAGCGGGCGCAGCGGCAGCGTGAGGGCCACCGCGATCACGGCGGTGGCCACCAGGCACGGCCCGGTGATCGTCCACCGCCACCATCTGGCCGGTTCTCGGCGCCCGATCTCGACCACCGCGGCGCCGGTGGCCAGCGCGAACAGGCCGGTGATGTAGGTCTGCCGGCCACCGGTGACCAGGACGACCAGGATCACCCCGACGATCGTCCAGCCCAGAACCCGGTACGGCGCCAACTCGGCCGAGCGCAGCAGCCGCCAGGTTCCGTAGCAGAACAGCACCGCGCCGACCGGGAGCCCGGCGAACAGCAGGACCAGCGGCAGCAGCGCCAGCCGGCCGCCGAGCAGGTTCTGCTCGGTCACGATGGCCTCGGTCATGGCCAGCTGCGGGGCGCCGTGCTGGAGCTGCCACCACAGGTTCGGCAGGCTGCAGACCACCGCGACCGCGGCGCCCACCCACAGCAGCGGCCGGCGCAGTAGATCTCTGGGGCCGACCACCAGCACCGCGCACCCGAGGACAAGCCAGAAGATCACGATCAGGTCTTTGGTCTGCAGGCTGACCGTCGTGGCCAGCCCGGACAGCAACAGCAGGCTGTCCTGGCGGGTGCGGATCCAGCGGACCAGCAGCCAGGTGACCACCGTCCAGCCCAGTCCGTCGATCACGTCGGTGGACAGCATGTGGCCGATGCCCAGGACGCCCCAGGACACCGCGTGCGCGGCCGCCGCCAGCACCTGCGCCCGGCGGCCCCCGCCGAGTTCCCGGGCGATCAGCGAAGCCACGATCACGCCCAGCGCGGTCGCCAGCGTCGCCGGCAACCGCAGGTCCGCCACGGAGTCAGGGAACAGCGTGTCCATCAGCCGGGCCAGCAGCGGGATCAGCGGCGGCTGGTCGGCGAAGCTCCAGTCCAGCCGGCGTCCGGCGGCCAGGAAGTACAGCTCGTCGGCAAAGTAGCCGTAGCGTCCGCTGGTCAACCCGAGGGCGGCGGCGACCGCGGCGGTGATGGCCAGTACCGGCCCGCGCGCCCACGCCGGCACCGCGGCCGACCCGGCCTGACCGGCGCCTCGCCGTCCGGTGGCTGCCGAGCTGGCCTCGAGGCTGCGCGCCGCCTGCGTCGTTAATCGCAATCGCCTCTTCCCCTCTGGACGGTTGGAGGTCGCCCCGGTCGCTCAGTCTGGCTGCCACCCCACGTGGCCCGCAGCCTTAGAACGGTGGATCACAGCGTTCAACAATTCACACCCGCCCCGGGAACACCGGGTGTTAACGGCACCGGGCGGGCAGTTAACGGGATGGCTACACGCGCGGGCCGCGCGGGCATTGACGTGTGCCTCGTCTTGTATGCAAGCTGGTATGCAACTTGCTGGAGAGGTGGCAGATGAGCGCACCCACGCACGGACCGGCGCCCACCCGCGAGGAGCGACCGCTCACGAACCCACCGCTGCGGGCATCGCTCGCCGGCTTTTTCGGCACCACGCTGGAGTGGTACGACTACTTCCTCTACGGCAGTGCCGCGGCGCTGGTGTTCCCCCGGCTGTTCTTCGCCGGCCTCGGGGAGACCGTCGGCACCATCGTCTCGCTGGCCACCTTCAGCGTGGCGTTCCTGCTCCGGCCGGTCGGCGGCATCATCTTCGGACACTTCGGGGATCGGCTCGGCCGCAAGAGCATGCTGATCATCACGCTCTCCCTGATGGGGGTGAGCACCTTCCTGATCGGGCTGATGCCCACCAGGGAACAGATCGGGATCTGGGCGCCGGTGCTGCTCATCCTGATGCGGGTGGTGCAGGGGCTCGCGCTGGGTGGCGAGTGGGGCGGCGCCGCGCTGATCGCCGTGGAGAACGCGCCGACCGGCAAGCGCGGCCGCTATGGGGTGGGCATGCAGATGGGGGTGCCGGCCGGGCAGCTGCTCTCCTCGGGCCTGCTCGCCGCGTTCGCCGCGCTGCCCGACGCCAGCTTCTACAGCTGGGGCTGGCGGGTGCCGTTCCTGCTCAGCGCGGTGCTGCTGGCGGTCGGTGTGTACGTCCGGGTCGGGCTGCGCGAGTCCGCCCATTTCCAGCGGATCGAGGAGGACGACGCCAAGGCCAAGGTGCCGTTGGTCGAGCTGTTCCGCACGGCCGCGAAGCCGACCGTCCTGCTCACCTTCATCCAGAGCGGCCCGAACATCGCCTACTACCTGTTCACCGTCTACTCGACGATCTACGTGACCACCGTGCTGCACCTGCCCCGGAGCTGGGCGCTGACCGGCGTGCTGATCGCGGCCGCCGCCGAGTTCGTCACCATGCCGATGTTCGCGATCCTCTCCGACCGGATCGGCCGCCGGCCGGTCTACCTGTTCTCGGTGACGTTCCTGGCCGCCTACGCGTTCCCGTTCTTCTGGCTCGCCGACATGGCCACGAAGCCGCTGCTCTGGCTGTCGCTCGCGCTGGGCCTGGGCATCGGGCACTCCGCGGCCGGCGCGCTGCACGGACCGCTGTACGCCGAGCAGTTCCCCACCCGGGTGCGCTACACCGGCGCATCGTTCTCCTACCAGGTGTGCAGCGCCATCTCCGGGGCGCCCGCCGCGATCGTGGCCGCCGCGTTGATCGGCGCCACCGGC
>DATHIT010000936.1:0-2268 GCA_035489915.1 Pseudonocardia sp.
CAAGTGAGTGACGTGCGGCAGGCGCAGGATGACGAGCGACCCCATCTACCGCCTTTCACAACCCGTGAGTGGCTAGCGTTGTCAGGGCAACGCTAGCCACTCACGGGTCTTGGAGCCCTCGAGTTTCCGGGGGTAGGCCGAGCAGGGCGTCGCCGATCAGGTAGAGCGAAGACAGCGCGGCGGGGTGCTGGCGCAGCGGCCGGTTTCGGGCAACCTGGTTCGCGGCGGTGAGTACCGCGTGCACCCGGACACGGGCCACTGTGGGATCCAGACCGGGATGCACGGCGAGCGCCAGGTGCACCCATTCGTCCAGGTAGGCACGCTGGGAGAGGTGCGCCCGCCGGCGGCCGGCGTCCGGCAGCTGGTTGGTCTCGGTGATCAGCAGGTTGACCAGGTCCGCGCTGTGCACCGCGAAGGAACCGTAGGAGCGGACCAGCCGGCGCAGGCCGTCGGTCGGGTCGGTGGCCAGCCCGAGCGTCCTGGTGAGGTCGGCCCACAGCCACTCGTCACCCCGGCGGAACGCGCTCTGCAGCATGGCCAGCTTGGTCGAGAAATGGTGGTAGACGGCCGCGCCGGTCATGCCGAGGCTGGCTCCGACATCGTCGATGCCGACCTCGGCGTATCCCCGGTCGGCGAACATCCGGGTCGCCTCGAGCAGCAGTGCCTCCCGCCGCGACTTCGGCGCCAGCCCACCCGGAGGCGCGCCCGCCGTCGCGCCCTGTCGCGGGTTACCGAGCTGCACGTGAGGGTTGTGGTCGGCGCGGAAATCCTGCCTGGTGTGCAGTTCGGTAACGACCGGCAGGCGGCGACCGGCGGCGCTGGGGAGGTCGACGTCCAGCACCATGCCGGCCAGCTCGGCGAGCAGCGGCTGGAACTCCGCCCGGGGCAGCCGCAGCCGATGGAACGACACGTTGAGCAGCACGGCGGGCAGGAACCACGACCGCAGGGCGGCCGTGTCGACGTCGGTGCCGGGCCGGGCGGTCAGCGCGAGCGCGGCCAGCCGGTCGCGGATGCCGTCCAACTCATCCCGCATCCGGAGCCGGTCGGCTGCCTCGAGGTGGCGGGACTCGCGCCGCCAGAGCACTCCGATCCGTCGGTTGTCCAGCGCCATCCCGGCCAGCGCCGGCAACCAGACACTCCGGTCGGCCCCGTCCAGGCTCACCACCAGGTCACGGATGTCGGTCAGCGTGCCGAGCACAACCTCGCCGAGCAGTTGCTGCTTTCCGGCGAAGTGGCGATACAGCGCGGACGGCCGGATGGCCACCGCCTCGGCGATGTCGGCCATGCCCACCTGGGAGTAGCCGCGCTCGTAGAACAGGTCGGCCGAGGCCGCCAGGATCAGCGCTCGACGGTTGCGCGGGCGGGTGCCGCGCGCCGGGGACACCGTGGACACCGCTCGACCGCCTTCCGCCTGGGTTATCGGAAGTTCACTTAATACGCGATGTGCCCTTGATCTAGCCAGTTCAAGCATGTAATCGTCACGAGTCAGTTTCTGCTCGCTATTCACATTACGGATCGAGCGCCAGACCAGGGAGAGTCCTCGATGGCCGAGCCAGCCCCCGCCACACTGTGCGAGTCGTTCCAGCGAATCGTCGCCCGAATCCCCACCGCCACCGCGATCGGCACCCCGGACGGCTCGGTCAGCTACACCTGGCGGGAGTACGGCGAACAGGTCCGCAAGACCGCGGCGGCACTGGCTGCCCTGGGTGTACGCAGCGGCGACACGGTCGCGATCATGCTCACCAACCGGCCGGAATTTCACCTGGTGGACACCGCCGTCCTCCATCTCGGGGCGACGCCGTTCTCGATCTACAACACCTCCGCGGGCGAGCAGATCGCGCACCTGTTCCGGAACGCGGGCAACCGGGTGGTGGTCTGCGAGGAACAGTTTGCGGAGCGGGTACTGGCGGTGCGCGAGACCCTTGCGGACAGCGCCGTGGAGCACGTCGTCTGTGTCGACGGCCAGCCGGAGGGCACCCTGCGGCTGGACACGCTCATCACACGGCGATCGCCGCCGCCGACCCGGGCTTCGACTTCGAGGCGAGCTGGCGGGCGGTTCAGCCGGACAGCGTGGCCACCATCATCTACACCTCCGGGACCACCGGCCCGTCCAAGGGCGTGGAGATCACCCACGCCAACGTGCTGGCCCAGCTGGACAGCATCCAGCGGCTCACGCCGTCCAGCGAGCAGGACATCGTGCTGAGCTACCTGCCGGACGCGCACGCGGCGAACCGGGTGGGCTGCCAGTACCTGAGCCTGGGCACCGGC
>DATHIT010000937.1:0-15698 GCA_035489915.1 Pseudonocardia sp.
CTCGGCGGTGGGTCAGACCGGCTACGGCATGCGGTCGATGGCGGAGCGGGCCGAGCTGGTCGGCGGCGAGCTGCGGGTGGTGTCCCGCCCCGACTCCGGCACCACGATCACCGCCACGGTGCCGACCGCCACGCTCTAGTGCCGGCCGTTGGCATTGCCTGCGGCGCTTTTACCGCAACGGCAGGTGGTTGTCAGTGCGGTGGTCGCTGGTCGCTATGTCGGTAGTGGCGGGTTCAGGCTTGGTGTTGTCGGCGGCGTTGTCGGCGGCGTTGTCGGCGTGACCAGGCGCGAAGTCGTTGTGCCCCCGCGCCGCTCGCCGCTTTCTTATCTCCACTGGCAGCCTCTGTTCCGAGGCGGCCAGTTCTTGTCGGTGCGGCCCGATATTCTTGAGCCATGTTGGTTGAGCAGGTTCCCGATGACCTGGAGGAGATTCCTCCGGGTCCAGAACTTGCCGCACTACTCGCCTCACTCAATATTTCCCGGGTCGCATGCACAGATCTACCCATTGTGCTGCAGGCACAATCCCGGCAACGTTCCCACGACGAAGCACAATTCCTGCGCGTCATCGCCGAAATGGGGCGGCGTGACCCTTTCGCCGATTCGGACATGGTCGCGTCTCTTGACGAGCAGGCCCGCTATGCCGCCGACGAACTCCGCGTCGCGCTGACCTGGACCCGACGGGCCGCCGAGGCCACCCAGGCCTACGCCGACGACCTGATATTCCACCTACCCCAAGTACACACAGCACTGACCACCGGGCACATCGACCCAGCCAAAGCCCGAGTGTTCCACCGCCACCTCCACACTCTGGCCTCGAAGCATGTCGAGTCACTCTGCACCGATCTGCTGCCTCTAGCCGGCGGGCTCACCACCGGCCAACTCGACGCCCGCCTCTGGAAGGCGGTCCTCGCCGTCGATCCCGAACGAGCCCGCAAAGAGTACGAACGCGCCGTCACCGAACGCAGTGTGATCGCCTACCTAAACCCCGACGGCACCGTCACCCTCACCGCCCAGGGCCTGCCCGCCCACGAAGCGGCCGCCGCCTGCGAACGCATCCACCACCTCGCCAAACAGGTCAAACGTGCCGGCCACCCGGCCACCCTGGATCAGATCAAGGCCGATGTGATGCTCGGGCTGCTCAACCGCCGCTTCGATGACATGACCGTCACCCAAATCATCACCACCATGACCAGCGACATCGAGTCCGGTCAAGCCCAGTCCAGCCAAGCCCAAGCCGGCCAAGCCGAAGCCGAGCCCGGCCAAGCCCCGGCCGGGACCGATCACGCCAGCCAACCGGCCACCCCGACACAGCCCTACACCTCGACACCGCCCAACACGTCCAGACAGCCCAACCCCCCAACCCCGCCCAACACCCCAGCGGGTCCGTGCCCCGGACCTCCGGTCGAGCCGGACAGCCAACCAGCCAGGCCAGCGGAACCGACCACCAGCCAGACCGCCGCGCCAGGTGACCCCGCCCCGGACAGCGCGACAAGAAACCCGCGTGGTCGACTCGCCGGGATTGAGGTGAGCGTGCAACTGGCCACGTTGCTCGGCCGAAACGACCACCCCGCCACGATCCCTGGACTGGGCCCGGTTCTGGCGGACGTGGCGCGGCGGATAGTGGCGTCCCAGCGCGGCGCGCAATGGCGCTACACCCTGCTCAACCCTGACGGCCACTTCGTCTTCGGCGGGATCACCCGCCGCAGACCCACCGCAACCAGCAACCACTCCCACGGCGGGATCATCGAACTCCTCATCCCGACCGACCTCCTCGCCGAACTCACCCACCACCCACCCGACACCAGCGAATGGACCCAGATCATAGCCGATATCGCCACCCAATACCGCGAGCACACACAACAACTCCGCGATATCGACGCCGACCCCGACCGCCGATTCCCCACCGCGGCGCTACGCCGTCACATTCAACAACGCGACCGCGCCTGCGTCGGCCCGGGTTGCCGGCGACCGGCCAGCAAATCCGAGTTCGATCACACCTGGGAATACCAACATCACGGCCCGACCACCTCGACCAACGGCGGCCCGGTTTGCAAGCACGACCACAACCTGAAATCAGAAGGCGGCTGGACACTCCACCAACCCAAACCGAGCGAATTTATCTGGCACACGCCTTTCGGCCAGACCCATCGCAGCCGAGGCGAGCCGATACTCCACCCATTACCCACACCAGACCAACAAAATGCTGACCCGCCCCCATTCTGACAAATCGCCCGCCACACCCAGCGCAAGGAGAACACCGAATCGACGTACCTACCGGGCCGCCAGCCCGGCTGGTACCCCACCTCCGCTGCAGTACTGAACTAGGCCGGCTGGAGTTCGGCCCGGCGGCGAACGGCAGCGGCGTTCGCGGCCACCCGCTCGCCCAGCGCCGCCTGCCCGGCACCCACCCGTGCGGGGTCACCGGCCCACGCCGCCAGCGCCGGGTCGACCAGCGCGCGCCCGAACGAGAAGGTCAGCGGCCAGGGCGTGCGGTGCTCCTGCATCGCGGCGAGGTTCGCCGTCGCCCGGGTGGGCGGCTGCCCGCCGGAGAGGAACGCCACCCCGGCCAGCTCAGTGGGCAGCGCGCGCAGCACAGCCACGGTGGCCTCGGCGACCTGCTCCGGGGTCGACCGTTCCGCATGCGTGGCACCCTCGACCACCATGTTCGGCTTGAGCAGGATCCCGGCCGGGTCCACACCGAACGCGGCCAACTCCGCCATCAAGGCGGCGTGCACCCTGGCGGTGACCTCCGCGCAACGGCGCAGCGAGTGGTCGCCATCCATCAGTACCTCGGGCTCCACGATGGGCACCAGGCCTTCCTGCTGACAGGCGGCGGCGTACCGGGCCAGCGCGTGCGCGTTCGCCCGTATTCCTGCCGTGCTGGGCAGCTCGCCGGCGATGGTCAGCACGGCGCGCCACTTCGCGAACGCGGCCCCCAGCGAGGCGTACTCCGCCAGCCGCTCGGCTAGCCCGTCGAGGCCCTCGGTCACCGTCTCCCCGGGCAGCCCTGGGCAGGGTTTCGCGCCGGTGTCGACCTTGACCCCGGGCAGCACGCCGAACGCGCGCACCGCATCCGGGAACGTCCGTCCGTCGGCGAACCGCTGGCGCAGCGTCTCGTCGCAGAAGATGATCCCGGAGACGCCGTCGGCCAGCCCCGGTGCGCTGGCCAGCAGCTCCCGGTAGGCGCGCCGGTTGTCCTCGGTGGCCGCCACCCCGGCCCCGACCAGTCGCCCCGACATGGTGCCGATGCTCTCGTCGGCGGCCAGAATCCCCTTGCCGGGCGCCACCAGCCGTGCCGCGATCCGCGCACAGGTGCTCATCATCAACTGTCCTCCCAGTAGTTGCCCGGCACGCTAGGAACCGTGCCCGCTCCGCCACCTCCCCCGCGCGGTGGAGACCCCAGGGGATTAGCCATCTACCTAAGTATTGACGGTCAACTCTTGATAGACAGGCGTAGCATTCAGTAGCCACCATGGCGGCATGACCGATCGCTGGAACGCCGGGGTCATCCCCTACGCCGAAATGGGCTACTGGCAGCCCGACTACATCCCGAAGGACACCGACGTGCTGTGTGCCTTCCGGATCACCCCGCAGGACGGGGTGCCGCCCGAAGAGGCTGGCGCCGCGGTGGCCGGCGAGTCCAGCACCGCGACCTGGACGGTCGTCTGGACCGACCGGCTCACCGCGTTCGACCACTACCAGGCCAAGTGTTACCGGGTGGAGGCGGTGCCCGGCACCCCGGGCCAGTGGATCGCCTACATCGCCTACGACCTCGACCTGTTCGAGGAAGGCTCGATCGCCAACCTGACCAGCTCGATCATCGGCAACGTGTTCGGGTTCAAGCCGCTCAAGGCGCTGCGCCTGGAGGACATGCGCATCCCGACGCACTACGTGAAGACCTTCCAGGGGCCGGCGCACGGCGTGGTGATGGAGCGCGAGTACCTGGGCAAGTTCGGCCGCCCGCTGCTGGGCGCCACCACCAAGCCCAAGCTCGGCCTGTCCGCCCGCAACTACGGCCGAGTGGTCTACGAGGCGCTGCGCGGCGGCCTCGACTTCACCAAAGACGACGAGAACATCAACTCGCAGCCGTCCATGCGCTGGCGGGACCGGTTCCTGTTCTGTATGGAAGCGGTCAACCGGGCGCAGGCGGCCACCGGCGAAATCAAGGGCCACTACCTCAACATCACCGCCGGCACCATGGAGCAGATGTACGAGCGGGCCGAGTTCGCCAAGGAACTGGGCACCGTCATCGTGATGATCGACCTGACCATCGGCTACACCGCCATCCAGTCGATGAGCGAATGGGCCAGGCGCAACGGTGTGCTGCTGCACCTGCACCGCGCCGGACACGGCACCTACACCCGGCAGAAGAGCCACGGCGTGAGCTTCCGGGTGATCGCCAAGTGGATGCGGCTGGCCGGTGTCGACCACATCCACGCCGGCACGGTGGTCGGCAAGCTGGAGGGCGACCCGAACACCGTCCGCGGCTTCTACGACACCCTGCGCCTGGACCACATCCCCGCCGACCCGGTCAAGGGGCTGTACTTCGACCAGGATTGGGCTTCCATGCCCGGCGTCATGCCGGTTGCCTCCGGCGGCATCCACGCGGGCCAGATGCACCAGCTGATCCACTACCTGGGCGAGGACGTCGTCCTGCAGTTCGGCGGGGGCACCATCGGCCACCCGATGGGTATCGCGGCCGGCGCAGAGGCCAACCGGGTCGCCCTGGAAACAATGATCAAGGCGCGTAACGAGGGTGCCGACTTCATGGCCGAGGGCGAACAGATCCTGCGCCGCGCCGCGAAGCGCAACCGGGCGTTGGACACCGCGCTGGCCACCTGGGGCGACATCACCTTCAACTACGAGTCCACCGACACCCCGGACGTCGTCGCGACGCCGACAACGGTCTAAGGAGCACCCATGCGCCTCACCCAGGGCACCTTCTCCTACCTTCCCGACCTGACCGACGAGGAGATCACCGCACAGATCCGCTACGCGTTGGACAACAATTGGCCGCTGTCGGTGGAGTTCACCGACGACCCGCACCCGCGCAACACCTACTGGGAGATGTGGGGCCTGCCGATGTTCGACCTGCGCGACGCGGCCGGCGTGCTCATGGAGGTCAATGCCTGCCGAACCGCCAACCCGAACGCCTACGTCCGACTCAACGCCTACGATGCGCGGCTGGGTCGGCAGACCACCGCGCTGTCGTTCCTCGTGCAGCGCCCGGCCGCTGAACCGGGCTTCCGGCTGGACCGCGCCGAAGGTGCCGACCGCCGGATCGCCTACACCACACACGCCTACGCCACCGAGCGTCCCGCCGGTGACCGCTACACCCGAGGCTGAGGTGACCGAGCGCCAACCCTTCGGCCGCCCCGCTGCCGAGGAAGCACCGCCGCCACCGTTGTCGCCGGACGCGGTGGTCGACCTGGCCAGTGCCCGCCGGGAGTCCGGCGTCGACGACGTGCTCGCGACATTGGGTGAGGAGCTCGTCGGGCTGGTACCGGTGAAGACCCGGATCGCCGAGATCGCCGCCCTGCTGTTGGTGGACCGGGCCCGGGAGCGGTTCGGGGTTACCGCGCCTCGGCCGACGCTGCACATGAGCTTCACCGGCAACCCGGGCACCGGCAAGACCACGGTTGCGCTGCGGATGGCCGAGCTGCTGCACCGGCTCGGCTACCTGCGCAGCGGGCACCTGGTCAGCGTCACCCGGGACGATCTGGTCGGGCAGTACGTCGGGCACACCGCGCCGAAGACCAAGGACGTCATCAAGCGGGCGATGGGCGGCGTGCTGTTCATCGACGAGGCCTACTACCTGTACAAGGCGGAGAACGAGCGGGACTACGGCGGGGAGGCCATCGAGATTCTGCTGCAGGTGATGGAGAACCACCGCGACGACCTGGTGGTGATCCTGGCCGGCTATGCCGACCGGATGGACACCTTCTTCGCGGCCAACCCCGGCATGCAGAGCCGGATCGCGCATCACATCACCTTCCCCGACTACTCGGCCGCCGAGTTGGAACTGATCGGCGTGCTGATGGCTCGTGCCCTGGGCTACCGCTTCTCTCCCGAGGCGCACCAGGTGCTGCGGCGCTACCTGAACCGCCGCGTGGGCCAGCCGTGGTTCGCCAACGCGCGCAGCGTGCGCAACGCGGTGGAGCGGGCCAGGTTGCGCCAGGCCCGCCGGCTGCTCGAGGGGCCCGACCCCCGGGTCGGGCTGGCCGCGCTGACCACGATCGAGGCGCCGGACCTACTGGCAAGCCGGGTGTTCGAGGACACGGCAGAGTCGGAGAGTATTGCGGGGTGACCACCCAGGCCCGGCTACGCGCGCTGGTTGAGCTGGCCGACACCGGCTCGGTCCGGGCCGCCGCGCGCCGGCTGGTGGTCACCGAGGCCACCGTGTCCGCCGCGGTCAGCGCACTTGCCGCCGAGATCGGCATACCGCTGGTGAGCCGGGACGGGCGCGGCGTGCGGCTGACCCCGGCCGGCGTGCGCTACGCCGACTACGCCCGTCGAATCCTGGGCCTGCACGCCGAGGCTCTGGCCGCCGCGCGCGGTGAGGCCGATCCGGAGCACGGCACGATTCGAGTGGCCGCGGTGACCACGGCGGGCGAACATCTTCTGCCCGGGCTGCTGGCCTCGTTCCGCGGCGCGCACCCGGCCGTCACACTCGGCCTCGAGGTCGCGCCGCGCGGGGTGGTATGGCCGATGCTGGCCAACCATGAGGTGGACCTGGTGGTGGCTGGGCGCCCACCGCCCACGATCCGGGCCCGGGTGTGCGCGGTCAGTCCGAACACGCTGGTCGTAGTCGGGCCGCCGGCGATCGCGACAGGGTTCGATCCCGCGCGGGCGACCTGGCTGCTGCGCGAACCAGGCTCCGGCGTGCGGGCCACCACGATGAACCTTCTGCAGGGGCTCGACCTCAGGCCGAGCGAGATGACCCTCGGCTCGCACGGCGCGGTGGTAGCCGCCGCGGTGGCCGGGCTCGGTGTCACCTTGGTTTCTGGCCAGGCGGTGCATGCGCAGCTGGAGTCGGGCGCACTGGTCGAGCTGCCAATGCCGGGCACCCCGCTGGCCCGCCCGTGGCATGTGGTCAGCCAGCCGGTCCCCACCGCCCCCACGAAGCTACTGGTCGAACACCTGCTGGCACACCAGGAGCTGGGCTGGCGGGCAGCTGGCCCCCAAGAAGACGAATCGGACGGTTGACAGACGGCACCAGCGGCTGCTCACGGTAGATACCTTAGATGGCCACCGCGCAAACGTTTGCCGACTCGGCCCCGGCAAGGTACATAGAGTGGGTGTCGGTCTGTGGCACAGCTCGCAACGGGTGACGATGTCAACGACGCGCAACGCGGGGTCTGGTCCACTGTTGGGCTGGCCGTGACGCGCGCTCGCCGGCGCGGATCGGGCGCAGGCTGTCCGACGTTGGGGGTTGACCAAAGGCGGTTCTTCACCATGACGGATGTACATCGACTTGCGTCGACGTCGGTGAGCCCGGGCCGGGGCACCGTGCTCGCGGCGTGGGAACGGTTCGCGCGGGGCGAGGATGACGTCTGCGGTGTCCGGCCCGAGGTGGCGATTTCCTGGCATCGCTGCCGGGAGCAGTATCGGGTGGACCCGCATTTGACCGAGGCTCCGGTTGCCGCCGCGGAGATCGACCATACGCTCGAACACGACGTGGTGTTCACCGAACTGGGTGGTCTCGCGACGTTGGTGGCACGGGAGTTGGACGGTGTCAGCGCCGTTGTCACCGTCGCCGACGCCACCGGCCGAGTCCTGGCCGCGTGGGGCGATCAGGCGACGCTGGCCAGGGCGTCCGACGCCAATCTGGCGCCGTGGTACTGCTGGTCGGAATGCGCGGCCGGCACGAACGGCATGGGTACGGCGTTGGAGGCGTACGGCCCGGTACTGATCAGGGGCGCGGAGCACTGGTGCCAGGTGTTCCACGACTGGGTGTGCGCAGGTATCGCGGTGCGTGACGTGGTAACCAGGGAGCCGATCGCGGTGCTGAACATCTCCTGTTGGCGCACCGAGCTTCCCGCGGCCGCGGGAAGCTGGCTGGCTAACGCGGTCGCCAAGACCCACGGCACGCTGCAAAGGCGCGCCCGGGACAGCGGCACCGAGTTGGTCGCCGCATACACCCAGGCCAGGACCCGCTCCACCGCCGCGCTTGCCGCGGTCGATACCGCGGGCAAGGTGGTGATCGCCGACGACACGGCGAGCGTGCTCATGGGTGTGCCCGCCTGCACCCCGGCGGTCAACCCCGCGGTGCGCTGGAATCCCGGGCTGCCGGACCTGATCAGAGTTGCCCGATATGCCAGCAAGCAGGCCGCCCGCAACCCTGACTGGCTCGGCTCGACGCAGATCTTCACCCATCTCGCCGAGGAACCGACCTCGGTCAGCATCCGGCCGGTGTTCTTGTCCGGGCAGCTGATCGGGAGCCTGATCGTCTTCGGCTCCTCCGACGGGGAGCAGGTGCCCGAGGCACAGCAGCCCGTACACCCTCGGACGCAACCGCGCCGGCTGGTCGCGATGCGCGACGACCGGATGGTGCTGCTGCGGCTGTCCGAGGTCTACTTCGCCGAGTCGGACGGCAACGACGTGTGGCTATCGACCGACGAGGGGCGACTGCGCGCCGCCTCCCATGGCCTGGACAAGCTCGACGGTGAGCTGGCCGATGCCGGCTTCCTGCGGGTGCACCGCCGGTACGTGGTCAACCTGGCCCGCGTCCGGGAGATCGAGCGCGGCTTCAAAGGCGAGCTGTTCCTGGTCATGGATGACCGGACGAACAGCATGGTGCCGGTCGCCCGGCGCAACGCGCCGGCCGTGCGTCGAGCACTGGGCATCTGAACCTCGCCGAGGACGGCCACCGCGAGCCGAGGCATGTCCTGGCTCGCGGCGCCGCGGCGCCGCCGCCGGCCCGCGGAGTGGGTCCTCTCGGTAGAGCTTCCCTCGTCGTAATGTCGGCAGATCGCATACGAACGGTAGCTCCCGGCGAACGAACGGCTATCAGTTAGTCATTAGCGCACACTCTTGTCGATGTGATTCATCCGGTGTACGGTATTCTTAGCTAGATTAAACAGAATGAATCGATTGAAGCACATCTTGCCCCCCTCGGATTGCGGGTTCTACGGCAAATAATGCCCGATGCCCGATGCGGTACTGAGAAAAGCACTCAGACAAAGGAGTCGAAGTGGGAGTAGGTCCCGGACGTCGTCGCCACACCGATTGTGGACAACTCGGACTGCTTCGAGATCAATCACGCACAGAGTGACCATCAGGTGCGGCGGATCGGCCATTAGGCGGCTAAGTAGAGGACCCGGCCTGTTTGAGGTGCGCGGAACTCCTTCCACCTGTGTGCTGTGTTCAACCCGGGCGTTTCCCATGCCAGCCGGGCATTGTCTGCGCCAAGGGGAAGGTCCTTCAACCCCTGTAAAGCAAATGTGCTCGCGTTCGAACGCGAATAGATCAAGATCGGGGATCAGGAGAAGAGTGCTCAATGACAACTACTTCAGCTGACAGATCTGCCCAGTTGGCCGCGGCGGGCCTGGACGGACAGAACAAGACCGCCCTGGGTCGGCTACTCGGGACCGGGAGCATCGGGCACGCCGAGGAGGGACCCGACGGCCGGATGCGCGCCACGGTCCGGATCCCAGAGGACGAGCTGTGCTGGGAGCCCGGGATCCTCATCCTGCCCCACGGTGGCGAGCTCGAGCTCACGATCATCAACGACGACAAGAACACCCACTGTGCGGTGCTGCCCAGCATCGGGGACAGCCTGATCATCTGGTTGGTGAACCATTCCAAGGGGACGGCCACCCTCAACCTGCAGGGCCCGGGCACCTACTACTACGGCTCCACCACCGGTAACGACGAAGGCCGCGGCCTGACCGGGGCCATCGTCATCGGCGGGGAAGTTCCGCCCGAGGGCAAGCTCGACCGCCCCGCCCAGCCGCGCCCGTAGCAGAAAGGAGCAGTGATGACCAACTACGTCGACGCAGGTCAGGCCATCCCCCTCACGTCACTCAGCGACGTGAAGGGAAGCGCGCCGCAGGTAGCCCAGAACGTCAACTACGAGCGCGTTCTCGACGCCCGCTCGGAGCCACAGAACTGGCTCACCTACTACGGCACCTACGACGGTCAGCGGTACAGCACGCTGGACCAGATCAACAAGGAGAACGTCAAGCGCCTGTCCCCGGCGTGGGTGTTCCAGGCCGGCTCGATCGGCATGCACTCCGGCGCGTCGACCTACTCCTTCGAGGCCTCCCCGCTGGTTGTGGACGGGGTCATGTACGTCTCCGGCCCGGACGGCAAGGTCTGGGCTCTGGACGCCAAGACCGGCCAGGAGCTCTGGCGGTACAAGCACGCCTCCCCGTATGACGTCTCGCTGTGCTGCGGGAACGTGAACCGCGGCGTGGCCGTGGGGCACGGGAAGGTCTACCTTTACACCCTCAACGCCCACCTCGTCGCACTCGACGCGGCGACCGGCGAGGTCGTCTTTGACTCGGTCAATGGTGACGTGCGCGCCGGGGAGAGCGGATCCGTCGCTCCGTTGATCGTGAAGGACATGGTCATCGTCGGGAGCGCCGGTGGGGAGTTCGGGGTCCGCGGGCACCTGGACGCGTTCGACGCCCAGACCGGGGAGCGCCGCTGGCGCTGCTACATGGTCCCCAAGCCCGGCGAGCCCGGGTCCGAGACCTGGCCGGCCGACGGCGAGGCGTGGCAGCGCGGCGGTGGGAACTGCTGGGTCACCCCCACCTACGACCCGGAGCTGGGCCTGCTCTTCCAGGGAACGGGCAACCCGGCGCCCGACTTCGACGGCGGCGTCCGCGAGGGCGACAACCTCTACACCGACAGCACCGTCGCGGTGGACGTGAACACCGGCGAGATCCGCTGGCACTACCAGTTCACCCCGCACGACCTGTGGGACTACGACTCCACGATGGAGAACCTCCTGTTCGATGCCCCCGACGGGCGCAAGCTGCTCGCGCACGCGGACAAGAACGGGTATTTCTTCGTCCTCGACCGGACCAACGGCGAGTTGGTCCGGGTGTTCCCCTTCGTCGACCGGATCACCTGGGGTGAGATCACCCCCGACGGGAAGGTCACGCCCAAGGTGTACCCGGACAAGGAGGGCGAGCCGGTGCACTTCTGGCCGGGGCCGGCCGGGGGCAAGGAATGGACGCACATGTCCTACAACCCCCAGACCGGGCTGATCTACGTGCCGGTGCAGGAAGTCGGGGCGACGGCCACCCGCCGGCGCCGCGAGTTCAAGGAGAGCATGCCGTACTGGGGCGCGGGCGTCGCTGTCGACCTCGAGGACTTCTACGGGTTCGTGGCCGCCATCGACCCGCTGACCGGCGAGGAGAAGTGGCGCTGGCGCAACGAGTACCCGATGTGCGCCTCGACGCTGACCACGGCGGGCGGGCTGGTGTTCCAGGGCACGCCGACGGGTGAGCTCGTCGCCCTGGACGCCGAGACCGGTGCGAAGCTGTGGTCGTTCCAGTGCGGAAGCGGGCACCACAGCAGCCCCACCCCCTACAGCGTCGACGGTCGCCAGTACATCGCGGTGCCGACCGGATGGGGTGGCTGGATCGAGGGCTTCCTCCCCGGGCTGCTCGGGGGCAACGCGGGCGACGCGCTGTTCGCGTTCGCCCTGCCCGAGGACTAGCACCGCACACCGCACGCCACGGAACACCGTAGTAGAAGGGAGGTGACAGCGTGGAGTCCACCATCACCCAGTCTCGTACCGAGTGGGAGGCCCCCGAGTTCGAGGAGTTCGGGTGCGCCCCCGAGGTAACCATGTACATCGCCCGCTCGGAGGCCTGAGCCGACGCACGGGTACGAGGACGAGGCGGGGCGCCGGACGAGGGTCCGGCGCCCCTCCGTCCGCCGGGACATACGACACGCGCCACGGCGCGGGAACGGGGACGCGGGGATGTGGCTGCGGGTGCTGGGATCGGCGGCCGGGGGCGGGTACCCGCAGTGGAACTGCCGCTGCCCGACGTGCCGCGCGGTCCGTGACGGGTCCCGGCCCACCCGGGCGCGCACCCAGTCGTCGATCGCGGTGAGCCCGGACCGGCGGCGCTGGTTCGTGTTCAACGCCTCCCCCGACATCCGGGCCCAGTTCGAGGCGTTCCCCGGCCTGCACCCCGGCGACGGGCGGGCCACGCCGCTGGAGGCGGTGCTGCTCACCGACGCCGAGATCGACCACACGCTGGGCCTGCTGCTGCTGCGCGAGGGCCGCGGCATCCAACTGCACGCGACGGCCGCGACGCACGCGACGCTGCGCGGGGGCACCGGGTTCCTTCAGACGCTGGAGCGCTACTGCCCCGTCGACTGGCGCCCGGTCGTCCCGGGGCGGGAGGTGTCGCTCGGCGGGATCTCCTACCGGGCGTTCGACGTCCCCACGGCCAAGCACGACCGGTTCGGCAGCGGGACCGACGAGGGACGGGTGGTGGGCTACCGCCTGACCGACGAGAGCACCGGACGTGCGGCGGTGTACCTGCCGGGTGTGCAGGAGCTCACGCCGGCCGTGCGCGACGAGCTCGACGGGATCGACTGCCTGTTCATCGACGGCACCACCTGGCACGACGACGAGCTGATCCGGCTTGGGCTGGCCGAGAAGACCGCCCGCGATATGGGGCACCTCGCGATCGGCGGGCCCGGGGGGAGCCTCGAGCTGCTGTCCCCGCTGCCGATCGAACGCAAGATCTACATCCACATCAACAACACCAACCCGATCCTGTTGCAGGACACTCCGGAGCGCCGCCTGGTCACCGAGGGCGGCATGGACGTGGCTCACGACGGGCTCGAGGTGGAGGTCTAGGCGCGATGACGACGACGGCGACACCGACCGGCAACGGGGCGGCGGCTGCGACCGGACGGACCGGGACGACGGACCCGGGGACCGCGGCGTTCCTGGAGCGCCTGCGTGCGCACTCGCAGAGCTACCACAGCGCCCACCCCTTCCACCTGCGGATGAACGAGGGCACGCTTTCCCCCGCCCAGATCCGCGGCTGGGTGGCGAACCGCTTCTACTACCAGGAGAACATCCCCCGCAAGGACGGTGCGATCCTCGGCAACTGCCCCGACGTGGAGGTCCGCCGGCGCTGGATCCGCCGGATCGTCGACCACGACGGCACGGCCGCCGGGGAGGGCGGCATCGAGGCGTGGCTGCGCCTGGGCGAGGCGTGCGGGCTGACCCGCGAGGAGATCCTCGACCACCGCCACCTCGTGCCCGGCGTCCGGTTCGCCGTCGACGCCTACGTGACGTTCGCCCGCACGAAGCCGTGGGTGGACGCGGTCGCGTCGTCGCTGACCGAGCTGTTCGCGCCGGACCTGATGGCCGAGCGCCTGGCCGCGTTCGAGCGCTGCTACACCTGGATCGACCCGGACGGGCTGGCTTACTTCCGGGCCCGGCTCGAGCAGGCGCCGCGCGACTCCGAGCACGCCCTGCAGGTCGTCACCGCGCACTGCCTGACCCCCGACCAGCAGGACCGCGCCGTGGAGGCGCTGTCGTTCAAGTGCGACGTGCTCTGGTCCATGATGGACGCGATCGACCAGGCCCATGCCGAGTGACTCCGGACTCACCCCACCCGCCGCGCCCGCGCCACCCGCGCTGCTGCCGGACACGGCCCGTCCCCGGCTCGGGCCGCACCTGCGGCTGCGCTTCGACCGCTCGCGCGGCAAGCACGTCCTGCTCGGACCGGAGTCGGTGATCGTCCTCAACGGAACCGGCGCGGACGTCGTCGGCCTGTGCGACGGGTCCCGGACCGTCGCCGGGATCGTGGACGAGCTGCGTACCCGCTACGAGCGCCCGGTGGACGACCAGGTACGGGACTTCCTGGCCCGTATGGCCGCCCGCCGCCACGTCACCGTCGAGGAGGCGACCGATGGATAGGCCCTTCGGGCTCCTGGCCGAGCTCACCTACCGCTGCCCGCTGGCCTGTGCCTACTGCTCCAACCCGCTCGAGCTCGCCGCCTACGACGACGAGTTGTCCACAGCGGACTGGCAGCGCGTGTTCACCGAGGCGGCCGAGATGGGCGTGCTGCAGTGCCACCTCTCCGGCGGCGAGCCGCTGCTGCGCCGCGACCTGGTGGACCTGGTGCGCACGGCCGCCGAGCTGGGCATGTACACGAACCTGGTGACCAGCGCGATCGGGTTGTCCCGGCCGAGGGCCGAGGCGCTCAAGGAGGCGGGGCTCGACCACGTGCA
Organism: Pseudonocardia sp.; assembly: GCA_035489915.1. Lineage (GTDB taxonomy): Bacteria > Actinomycetota > Actinomycetes > Mycobacteriales > Pseudonocardiaceae > Pseudonocardia. The sequence continues at coordinate 14,219 of DATHIT010000937.1, forward strand.
GGTCAGCCTGCAGGCCGACGAGCCGGCGACGTCGGACCGGATCGCGGGGATCCCGTCGTTCGAGCGCAAGCTCAAGGCCGCCGCCGTGGTGAAGGACCTTGGCTGGCCGCTGACCGTCAACGTCGTGCTGCACCGGCAGAACATCGACCGGATCGCCGAGATCGTGGCGCTGGTCGAGGAGCTGGATGCCGACCGCGTCGAGCTGGCCAACACCCAGTACTACGGCTGGGGATTACGCAACCGCGACGCGCTGCTGCCCAGCAAGACCCAGCTCGCCCGCGCCGAGGAGGTCGTGCGCGACGCCCGGGCCCGCCTGGGCGGCCGGATGGAGATCCTGTACGTCCTGCCGGACTACTACAGCGAGTATCCGAAGCCGTGCATGGGCGGCTGGGCGTCGCGCCAGCTCACCGTGGCGCCGAACGGCGACGTGCTGCCCTGCCCGGCCGCGCAGACACTCCCGCTGCCGAGGGCCAGCGTCCGCGAGGACTCCCTGGAGACGATCTGGGACGACTCGCCGATGTTCACCGCGTTCCGCGGCACCGACTGGATGCCGGATCCGTGCCGCACCTGCGAGCGCCGCGAGCTCGACTTCGGCGGGTGTCGCTGCCAGGCGTACCTGCTCACCGGTGACGCCGCCCGCACCGATCCGGTCTGCCATCTCTCACCTGATCACGAGATCGTGGTCGAGGCGGTGCGGGCTGCCAACGAGGAGCAGAGACCAACGGACGTAGTCCTCGTCCCCCGACCACACCGGGCCGGTGGGTGATCAGATGATTGTAGGACTTGTCGTTCTCGCGTTTATGCTCAGCTTGGACAACTTCCGGTCGTCGGTCGCGCTCGGGACCGTTCCGTTCGGTCTCCGTCGCGCCGTGCAGATCGCGGTGATATTCGGGATCTGGGATGCCCTGGCGCCATTGGCCGGGGGCCTGCTCGGGCACTATCTCGGAAAGGCGATCGGCCCGATCGCGGACTACGTGGGGCCGGCCGTGATGGGCTTGTACGGGGTGTACCTACTCGTCGGGGCGCTCCGGCACCCAGCACCAGATGAGTTGGACCATCCGTGGGTGACCCTGTTCGGCATGCCGCTCTCGCTGAGCGTGGACAACCTGCTCGCCGGCACGGGACTGGGAGTGCTCGGGTTCTCTCCGGTGATCCCCGCTCTGACCTTCGGTGTCATGACCGCGGTGATGTCGTTTGTCGGGTTGTTCCTCGGGCGGGTCGTCGCCAGCGCGATTCGCATTCGCTCCGATCTGCTGAGTGGTATCTCGCTCGTCGCCGCGGCGATCGTGCTGCCGATCGTCTTCGCGTAGCTCACTGGAATTGAAAAGTGTCGACTAAAACGGGAGTGAGTCATGGCGCAGGAGGTACGCGGGGTCGTCTCGCACACCAAGGGCAAGCCGGTGTCGGTGGAGACGATCACGGTGCCGGATCCGGGACCGGGCGAGGCGGTGGTGAAGGTGCAGGCCTGCGGGGTCTGCCA
>DATHIT010000938.1:0-2800 GCA_035489915.1 Pseudonocardia sp.
GACCCTGACCATCATGTTCTGGATTTCGCCGCTGCTGGCCACCGTCTCTCTGGTGACGATCCCCGTGGTGATGGCGGTGACCGTGCTGATCGCTCGCCGATCGAAGGCCAGGTTCACCGTGCAGTGGGACCAGACCGGCCAGCTCACATCGATGGTTGAGGAGACCTATGCCGGTCACGCCCTGGTGGTGGCTTACGGTCAACGGCAGTCGATGGCCGAGGCCTTCGGCCAACAGAACGACCGGTTGTTGCGGGCCGGATTCGCCGCCCAGTTCCTGTCCGGAGCGATCTTTCCGGCCGTCGTGTTCGTGGGCAACCTGAACTATGTGGTCGTCGCCGCGCTCGGGGGCTTCCAGGTCGCCGCGGGCGTAATCTCGCTCGGTGCGGTGCAGGCGTTCATCCAGTATGCGCAGCGGTTCACCTCACCGATCATCCAAATCGCCGGCCAGATGAACGTGCTCCAGTCCGGAATCGTATCGGCGGGGCGGGTATTCGAGTTCCTCGATGCGCCGGAAGAGCCAATTCTCCCGGCCCGGCCGACCGGTCCCGTCGCCGGCGCGACGCACGGCGACACCGAATCCGTCCCGACTCGGACGACACCGGCACGACCGGCACCGGTCGCTCGCCGGGTATGCCTGGACGGAGTCAGCTTTCGCTACACCCCGGACACCCCGTTGATCGAGGACTTCAGGCTGGAAGCGGCGCCGGGGCAGACGGTGGCGATCGTCGGACCCACCGGAGCGGGCAAGACCACGCTCGTCAACCTGCTCGTGCGCTTCTACGAGATCGACGGCGGCAGAATCCTGCTCGAAGGTGTCGACTACCGCGAGCTCAGTCGGGACCAGGTCCGCGCGTGTTTCGGCATGGTGCTGCAGGACACCTGGTTGTTTCACGGCACGATCCGGGACAACATCGCCTACGGAAAAGAAGGCGCCCGGGACGACGACATCCTCGCCGCCGCCAAAGCGGCCCACGTCGACGAATTCGTCCGTACCCTCCCCGACGGTTACGACACGGTGCTCGACGATGACGCGTCCAATATTTCCTCGGGCCAGAAGCAGCTAGTCACCATCGCCCGGGCCTTCCTGGCCGATCCGGGCATTCTGATTCTCGACGAGGCAACCAGTAACGTCGACACCCGCACCGAGGCGATGATCCAGGCGGCCATGGCCCGGCTGCAGTCCGGGCGAACGAGTTTCGTCATTGCCCACAGGCTCTCGACTATTCACGCGGCCGACACGATCGTCGTCATGGAGGCCGGCCGGATCGTCGAGCAGGGCGCCCACCAGGAACTGCTGGATCGGCGCGGTTCTTATCACGACCTGTACAACAGCCAGTTCGCCGAGACGCTCACTCGATGAGTCCTCACTTCCCCGCCGCCCGCTCGGTTTGGTTCGGTTGACCAACCTACGACATCTTCCGTCGGCACCATGCCGTGGCGGGATCGCCGTCGGGCACTCGACCATCAACCTTCGAGCCTGGGATTCGCACTTCGTCAAGCAGAAACTGGGTCATGACACCACTCCGGTGAGGACAGCGAAGCCACAAGGGCCTGATCGGCGTCCCCTTCTGCGGGACGTACCCGCCTCCCTCCCGGGTGAGCCAGCAGGGCTACCGGTCTGGGGACGTGCCATCCCTCAGCGGCTCGCCGCCCTGATCGACGAGACGCTCGACGAAACACAGTCAGCGTTGGTCACGAACCCATTCGCGCGGGTCGACCTCCTCGACCCGCCTGAATCGGGCAATAACTCGATCGATCACCGGGCCCGGCCCGCCGACCAGCCAGAAGGAGCTATCAAAGGCGAACAGCCCAGCGAGGACGTGCTCGCCCACCCAGCGGTCGGAGTCATCGGCCCTCGGCATGGTGGCAGGGCTGTCTGCGGCCAGAAACTCGCCCCAAATGACCTGGCTCACCTGCCGGCTGAAGCGGCGCAGCCCGTCGAAATCCATCACCAACCCGTACACGTCCCGCTGAATCTCGGCTCGGAGGCCGTCAAGAGAACCAAAGTCCGACTCCATCTCCAGGGATGACACCTCCGGCATCCGCTGCACGGCCCACGTCCATGCCCGTGCCTCCGGCTCCAACACCGGCAAGAGGTCGGCGAGGTACAGGAATATCCCAGACCTGCTGTCCGACACGCGGACCACAGAGTCCATACCGCAACCACCCGTCCTCGACAACGGCCGCTCGGATCGGCCGACGACGCGATGTCCGCTTGCATTCAGCTTCACTCACCGCGTGGAACGCCGGCGCAATGCGGACGAGCCACACGTTCATGAGTAGACATCGCCTGGCTCGAGCGGTTCCAGCTCATCGTTCGAGTAGTTGGGACCTGGCCCGACGACACCTCATCGACGGCGCGGCCTACTACTAGATCGACGGCCGGATCAAGGACGTCATCAACCGCGGCGTGGAGAAGATCATTAGCCACCGCGGACATCGAGCGCGAGGCGTGTGGTTAGTGCGCAAGTCCCCCCTCGGACACTGTCTGGTGGCACATCCGCCACGTTTCTAGTGGTCGTGTTTGCGGCCCCCTCAACCACCGCACGGTGGTATCCCCGCCACCCTCGGGTGGTCTCTCTGTGTCCTGTCGCGGTGCCTGCCCCGCCGGCCGGGGGTGCCCCAGGTGAGCGGCGAGATGACGATCGAGCCCTTGATCGTGCCAAGCCCTTCGGGTCGCTGGACCGACCCCGCCGCCGGGCCCCAGGTCCCATCGCCCACCCGGCGACTCCTGCCTCTAGCCGAGCTTCACCCACGCCGCGCGGCGACCATGGTGTACGGCTTCGGGTCAGTGGATGAT
>DATHIT010000939.1:0-13349 GCA_035489915.1 Pseudonocardia sp.
GAACGCAGGGAGCTCAGCACCTCGCGCAGGACGGTCAACTCCGGATCACGTCCGTGCAGCGCCGTGGTCGTGGTCCCCGCCATACCCGAGAGCTTGGCACGTTCGCCCGACTTTCCCACCCGAGGGATCGCACGTTCATGCGGTGCCCGAGGGGCCGGCGCGGCGGGACGCTCCCACTGCCTGGACACCGCCAGCGAACCGCCAGCGAACTCAGTAGGGAGCACGCCATGACCAGCGCTCAGCAGAGCTTGCGCGGCCGGACCGCCCTCGTCACCGGCGCCACCTCCGGCATCGGGCGTGCCACCGCCATCCAGCTGGCCCGGGAAGGCGCCGAGGTCATCGTGCACGGCCGCGATGCGAGTCGGGGCGAGCAGGTCGTCGCCGAGATCGCGGGGGCGCTCGGAAAGGTGCGCTTCATCGCGGCCGACCTGTCCGACCCGACCGAGATCCGCCGCCTCGCCGACGAGGCCGGCGAGGTCGACGTGCTGGTCAACAACGCCGGGATCTCCTGGTTCGGGCCCACCGCGGACCTCGACGTCGCCACCTACGACGCGCTGTTCGACAGCAACGTGCGGGCAGCGTACTTCCTGGTCGCGGCGCTGGCGCCCAAGATGGCGGCCAAGGGCGGCGGGAGCATCGTCAATGTCGCCAGCATGGTGGCCGCCATCGGCATTGCCGGCGCCGCCGCGTACGGGGGCACGAAGGCCACGCTCGCGGCCATGACCCGCTCCTGGGCGGCCGAGTTCAGCCCGCGCGGGGTGCGGGTCAACGCGGTCGCTCCGGGCCCGGTGTACACCGCCGCCGATCCGGCACGCATCGAGGCCCTCGGGGCCACCACACTGCTCGGTCGGGCGGCGCAGGCCGAGGAGATCGCCCAGGTGATCACGTTCTTGGCATCGCCGGCCTCGGCCTACATCACCGGCGCCACCGTCGCCGCCGACGGCGGCCGGACCGCCGTCTGACCGGCGCTTGCCTCATCCAGCCGGGCCGCCACCCCAAGTCAAGACGCGGAGTCAAGGAGAAGAGCCACATGACCCACACCCACGACACCGCCCCCACCCAGTTCGTCGAGGCCAGCGGCATCCGTTTCGCCTACCGGCGGTTCGGTAACCCGGATGCCGGCCGGTCCCCGATCGTGTTCTTCCAGCACTTCATCGGCAACCTCGACGACCATGACCCGGCGATCAGCGACGGCTTCGCCACCGACCGCGAGGTCATCCTGTTCAACAACACCGGAGTCGCCTCCACCAGCGGCCTGGTCCCGGACACCATCGAGCAGATGGCCACCGATGCCGGGGCCTTCATCGACGCCGTGGGTGTGACCAGCGCGGACCTGGTCGGCCACTCGATGGGCGGCCTGGTCGCCCAGCAGGTCGCCATCCAGCGACCGGACCTGGTCCGAAAGCTGGTCCTGGTGGGCACCGGCCCGCGCGGCGGGGTGGGCATCGGCGAGACGCCGGCGGAGACCGCCGCACTGTTCGGCGTCAAGCTACCCCGCCAGGAGGACATGTGGCTCCCGGTCCTGTTCGCCCCGACCGAGACCAGCCAGAAGCTGGGCCGCGAGTACGTCGAGCGGATCGTCGCCCGCAAGGACCGCGACGCCTCCCCCTTCGACGAGCAGGTCTACGCCGGCCAAGGCGCCGCAATCCACACCTACGGCACCACGAAGGACCCCGCCTACGCGATCCTGAAGAACATCAAGGTCCCGGCCCTGGTGGTGAACGGCACCGACGACATCATCATCGCGACGATCAACTCCTACATCCTTCAGCAGTTCCTGCCGAACGCCGAGCTGATCATCTACCCGGATGCCAACCACGGAGCCCACTTCCAGTACCCCGACCTGTTCGTGACCCACACCAAGCTCTTCCTCGACCGTTAGGACAAGCCCAGAATTCAGGAGGACCAATGTCTTCGGACGCACTGCACTTCGATCGGGACTACCCACAACTGGTAGGGGATCGAGGTCTGATCGAACCCGCCCCTCGCCGGGTGCGGGGTTATTTTGACGGGGAACTGGTGTTCGACACGATCGGAGCCCGCTACGTCTGGGAGATCCAATACTACCCGCAGTATTACATTCCAGTGTCCGACGTTCGCATGAAGTGCTTGGAGGACGAGGAGCACGTCCAGAAGTTGCAGTTCGGTTCCTCGCGCCTCTACACGTTGGCGTCGTCGAAACGCACATTAATGTCAGCTGCTCGCCTTTACGACACGGGTCCGGTCACGAATTACATGCGGTTCGAATGGGACGCGCTCGACTGGTTCGAGGAAGATGAACCCATTATCCTTCATCCGCGCAACCCATATGTGCGCGTTGACACGCTGCGCTCTCATCGCCATGTCAAGGTCGAGCTTGACGGCGTCGTGTTGGCCAATACGCGAAGCTCAATCATACTGTTCGAAACAGGTCTGCCCACCCGCTACTACATCGATCGCACCGATGTCGACTTTTCCCACTTGGAGCCAAGTAAAACTGAGAGTATCTGCCCGTACAAGGGTGTCACATCGGGGTACTGGAGTGCCAAAGTCGGCGAGGCTGCGCATCCGGACATCGCCTGGGCCTACGACTATCCGCTGCGCGAGGTCGGCCCTATCGCTGGAACGATCGCTTTCTACAATGAGAAGCTCGATATATCCATCGATGATGTCCGTTTACCGAGGCCTCACACAATTTTCGCATAGCAGGTTCCCGAGGATGTAGCTCCCAGGGAGCCCAGGAGCTAACGTGCAGTTGTCTCGCGAAGGAGGAAAGTCAATGGCTGACTTGGTGAAGAAATACAGCGTTTCTTCTGAGCTGGCACAGAAAATGGTGAATGAAGCCGTGGCGAAAGCCAGAGAACTTGGCGTTGCCGAGAACGTGACAATTCTCGACGACGGCGGCAATCTGAAGGCCTTCAGTCGAATGGACGGCGCCCCGGTCCTTTCCATTGAGATGGCGCATAATAAGGCATATACGGCCCTATTCGGAGTTTCCACGCAGGAGTTCTTCGACTTTATCCAAGGCGATCCGTCGCTTTTGGCCGGTATCCCCGCGCTTGCACGTGTGGCGGCGTGGGCTGGGGGGTTTCCAATCAAGGTGGACGGGGAGATTGTCGGGGCGATCGGGGTGAGCGGAGCTCCCACCCTGGAGAGCGACGTCGCTTGCGCGCGGGCCGCCCTGGCACTGCTCCATGATGCGGCGCCGGCCGAGGAGCAATAGCAGCGCGAAGCCTCGCTTAACCGTGCTGATCGACACTCCGTAATGCACTGCCAGCTCGCGCACGGTGGGCAGCTGAGCACTCGGGACCAACTCGCCAGCAAGGATCTTCCTACGGATGTCTGACCCGAGCACCTCGTATGGGTTCCGGGGGTTCTCTTTGGCGCGCTCAATTGGGTCGAGCGGCGCAGCGGGCCGCACCGGCTGACGACCGGCTCGCCCCACCCGCACGCCCACCTCGGCGGGGGATGGCCCGGACCAATCTCCCCGGGACCCTGAAGCCGGAAGGCTCGATCCGGGGTCGGACCCGGCCCCACCTGTCCACGGCTATGAGGGAGAACCATGCTCGCCGACCGTACGACGCTCGCGCAGTTCCTCATCGAGGAGCGGCGGCGCCATCCGGGCGCAAGCGGGGACCTCAACGGCCTGATCCTCGACGTCGCGCTCGCGTGCAAGGCAATCGCCAAGCGGGTTGCCCAGGGCGCGCTCGGCGGGGTGCTCGGTGCCGCGGGCCGGACGAACGTCCAGGGCGAGACACAGCAGAAGCTCGACGTGCTGGCCAACGACTTGTTCCTGCGCGTCAACGAGTGGGGCGGCTATGTGGCCGGCATGGCCTCGGAGGAGCTGGAGGAGCCCTACGTGCTCCCGGCCCAGCATCCGCGGGGGAAGTACCTGCTGGTGTTCGACCCGCTCGACGGCTCGTCCAACATCGACGTCAACGTCGCGGTCGGCAGCATCTTCTCGATCCTGCGGACCCCCAATCCGGGCGCGGACGCCGCCGTCGAGGACTACCTGCAGCCCGGGTCGGAGCAGGTTTGCGCGGGATACGCGATCTACGGCCCGTCGACGATGCTCGTGCTGACGGTGGGCACCGGGGTGCATGGCTTCACCCTCGAGCCCCAGCTCGGGGAATTCATCCTCACCGACCCGTCGATCGGGCTGCCGGCCGTGGCGACCGAGTTCGCGATCAACGCGTCGAACCGGCGCTTCTGGGAACCGGCCGTCGCGCGCTACGTCGACGAGTGCCTCGCCGGCCGCACGGGCCCGAGGGCGCGGGACTTCAACATGCGGTGGGTGGCGTCGCTGGTGGCCGAGACGCACCGCATCCTCACCCGAGGCGGGGTGTTCCTCTATCCCCGCGACTCCAAGGACCCGGCCAAGGCGGGACGACTGCGGCTGCTGTACGAGGCGAATCCGGTGGCGATGCTCGTCGAGCAGGCGGGGGGCCTGGCGAGCACCGGGCGGGAGCGGATGCTCGACGTCGTCCCGGACGGCCTGCACCAGCGCATCGCCCTCATCTTCGGCGTGACCGAGGAGGTCGAGCGGATTGAGCGCTACCACCGCGAACAGAACGACCGTGCCTACGACTCACCGCTCTACGGCACGCGCGGTCTGTTCCGCGCGCCCGCCGTCTGAGACCGTCCGCTCCAAGGAAGGGAAGACAGGTGTCCCGCAAGCACCCCATCATCTCGGTCGCAGGTTCCTCCGGGGCCGGCACGACGTCGGTGATGCGCACGTTCGAGCAGATCTTCCGCCGGGAGCGCATAAACGCTGCGTTCATCGAGGGCGACAGTTTCCATCGCCACGACCGGGGTGAGATGAAGGCCGCGATGGAGCAGGCGCGCGCCCGCGGCGATCACGCCTTCAGCCACTTCGGTCCGGAGGCGAACCTGTTCGACCAGCTCGAGGAACTGTTTCGGACCTACGGTGAGACCGGCACGGGGAAGGTCCGCCGGTATCTGCACGACGAGGCGGAAGCGGCGCCCTACGGGCAGCAACCCGGCACGTTCACGCCCTGGGAGGAGCTACCCGCGGATTCGGACCTGCTGTTCTATGAGGGCCTGCACGGCGCGGTCGTCACGGACGAGGTGGACGTCGCCCAGCATGCCGATCTTCGGATCGGTGTCGTCCCGGTGCTCAACCTGGAATGGATCCAGAAGCTACAGCGGGACAAGGCGGCCCGGGGTTACTCCACCGAGGCGGTCGCCGAAACGATCCTGCGGCGGATGCCCGACTACGTCAACTACGTCTGCCCTCAGTTCTCCCGCACCGACGTCAACTTTCAGCGGGTGCCGACGGTCGACACGTCCAACCCGTTCATCGCCCGGACCATCCCTACGCTGGACGAATCGATGCTGATCATCCGGTTCCGTGATCCGCACGGAATCGACTTCTCCTACCTGCTGGCGATGCTGCACGACTCGTTCATGTCGCGGGCGAACACGATCGTGTGCCCGGGCGGGAAGATGGACCTCGCGATGCAACTCATCTTCACGCCGATGATCCTGCGGCTGGTGGAACGACGGAAGTCCGGGCTTGGACCGCACTGAGGTCCATCGTGAAGAATGATCATCGACTTGAGCCCACGTCGGGGAGCACGGGCGGCGGGACCGTGCTCGCGGCATGGGAACGGTTCGTGCAGGGCGAGGATCATGTCCAGGGTGTCCGGCCCGAGGTGGCGATCTCCTGGCACCGATGCCGGGAGCAGTATCGGGTCGACCCGCACCTCACCGAAGCCCCGGTAGCCGCCGCTGAGATTGACCACACCCTCGAACACGACGTGGTGTTCACCGAGTTGGGCGGTCTGGCGGTGACCGTGGCGCCGGAGCTGGACCACCTCAACGGCGTCATCACCGTCACCGACGCCGCCGGCCGGATCTTGGCCGCGTGGGGGGACCAGGCGACGCTCGGTCGAGCGGCGGACGCCAATCTGGCGCCCTGGTCCTGCTGGTCGGAGTACGCGGTCGGCACGAACGGGATGGGCACAGCGCTGGAGGCGCACGCCCCGGTACTGATCAGGGGCGCGGAGCACTGGTGTCAGGCGTTCCACAACTGGGTCTGCGCGGGCATCGCGGTGCGTGACGTGGTGACCAGGGAGCCCATGGCGGTGCTGAACATCTCCTGCTGGCGCACCCCGGTGCCCGGGTCCGCGGGCAGCTGGCTGTCCCAGGCGGTGGCCAAGACGCAGGGCACGCTGAGAAGGCGGGCCCGGGACAGCGGTGCCGAGTTGGTCGCCGCGTACACCCAGGCCAGGGCCCGTTCCGGTGCCGCGCTTGCCGCGGTGGACACCGCGGGCAAGGTGGTGATCGCCGATGACACGGCGAGCGTGCTCATGGGTGTGCCCGCCGGCACCCCGGCGGTCGACCCGCCGGTGCGCTGGAACCCCGGGCTGCCGGACCTGATCGGAGCCGCCCGGTATGCCAGTAAGCAGGCCGCCCACAATCCTGACTGGGTCGGCTCGACGCAGATCTTCACCCACCTCGCCGAGGAACCGACCTCGGTCAGAATCCGGCCGGTGTTCTTGTCCGGGCACCTGGTCGGGAGCTTGGTCTCGTTCGGCGCCTCCGACGGGGAGCAGCTGCCCGAGGCACAGCGGCCTGTACACCCTCGGACGCAACCGCGCCGGCTGGTCGCGATGCGCGAGAACCGGATGGTGCTGCTGCGGCTGTCCGAGGTCTACTTCGCCGAGTCGGACGGCAACGACGTGTGGCTATCGACCGACGAGGGGCGACTGCGCGCCGCGTCGCCGGGCCTGGACAAGCTCGACGGTGAGCTGGCCGATGCCGGCTTCCTGCGGGTGCACCGCCGGTACGTGGTCAACCTCAGCCACGTCCGGGAGGTCGGGCGGGGAGCCAAGGGCGAGCTGTTCCTGGTCATGGACGGCGGGACGGGCGCCACCGTGCCGGTCTCCCGGCGGAATGCGGCGGCCGTGCGCCGGGCGCTGGGCATCTGACGTCATTAGCACCAACTCGACGGGCCGTCAGATCCACCAGGACCGGTGCACCGCGACGCAATGCGCGGCACGCATCGGCGCCGGTCCGTCGAAGCCGGGCCGTACCTCGGCGGCACCGGAGAAATCCCCACCGGCGGTATAGCCGTTGGTGACCACCACCGTGGCCAGCCCGGCGGCCGTGGCCGAGCGCAGACCGACCTCGGAATCCTCCACAGCGAGCGCATCCCGAGCATCCACGCCGAGCTCGCCCAGCGCCCGCAGATAGACCTCCGGATCGGGCTTGAGCTCGGTGACCGCATCACCGGTGACCATGACTTCCACCGCACCGGCCCCGAGCAGTCGACTGACCAGCGGTTCCACCCAGGCTCGCCGCCCGGTGGTGGCGACCGCGATGCGCACCCCTGCTCGCGCCAGCTCGTGCACGAGTTCTGTCACCCCGGCCCGGGCCACGACTCCACCGCTCGCCACCCGGGCGGCGAACAACTCGGTCTTGGTCTGGTGTACCGCGTCGGCTACCGCCTCGGCAGACGGCCCGTAGCCGCGCTCGCGCAGGTAGCTGGCCACCCGACGGCACCCGCCGGTGATCCGCAATAGTCGGCCGTACTCCTCGGCATCCCAGTTGATGTCCAGGCCGTGCCGCTTGAACGCCTCATTGAACGCCGGCCGGTGCCCGTCCCGCTCGGTGTCGGCGAGAGTGCCGTCAACGTCGAACACCACCACCTTGAGCCTGGGGGGTTCGGTCCGAGTCCTCATACTCACCTGCCGGCGTCGAGCAGGTGATGCAACAGCAGCAGCTGGGTGATGGCTAGCGGCTCGCTGCGGGCGTCGGGGCCCAGCCGGCCCAGGCACTCCGGCGACGTGCTGCCCGGCTCGCCGATCGAGGCCCAGATGACCTTCTCCACCGCGACGCTCTCCTCCCTCGGCACGTAGCCATGGATGTGCAGCGTGTCGGCGGGGCGACCGTCGGTGTCGCGGGTCAGCTTGAGGTGCATGGCCCGGTGCAACCCGGACTGCAGCACCTCGGTCAGGTCTGGATGGCGGATGGTCGGGCGCAACATGAGCTCGGCCGACAGCGGTGTGTCGGACGAGTCCTCCCGGCCGGCGATCGGGGCGAACCGCACCACGATGTCGGCGTGCTGGCGTTGCGGCCGGATGAATGCCGCCGACTCCGGCTCGCGAACTTCCAGCTCGGCGAGCACCTGCTCCGGCGTGTAGCCGCGTTTGCGGGTGTCGCGCTGGACCTTCCAGTCCCGGCGGACCTCCTCCGGCGGGTCCAGGAAAACGGTCACGTCGAAACACGCCCTGGCCAGCTTGCTGTGCAGCGGGAACAGGCCCTCGACGATGACGAAGTCGTTCGGTTCGACCAGCTCGGGACGGGTCAGCTGACCAGTGGAATGGTCGTAAACCGGCTTGAGGATCGGCTGCCCGCTCGCCAGCAACTGGAGGTGCTGCTCCATGATCTCGATGTAGTTGCAGTCCGGGTGCAGCGCGGTGAAGGGCAGCGACTTTCGTTCCAGCCGGTCGTAGCGGTGGTAGTCGTCGGTGCACAGCGATACGCAGCGCTCCGGCCCCAGTGCCTCCACCAGACCGGCGGTGAGTGTCGTCTTGCCCGCCGCGCTGTCGCCGGCGATGGCCAGCAGCACCGGGCGGCGGCCGGCGCGGTCCCCGGCGCGGCTGATCCGCAACCTCTTGTCAGGCATCAGGCTTGCTCCCGTCTGGTTCACGTCCGAGGACCGTTCTGACGACCCGCCGCACCGCCGGCACGGACAACCCGAGGTGCTCGGCCACCTGCCGACCCGGTCCGCTCGAGCCGAACCGGTCCACACCGATCACCGCGTCCGTTGGCCCGGCCAGCGCCCGCCAACCCGTTCGCACCCCGGCCTCGATCCACACCACTGGCACGTCCGGCCGGCGCGTCCGCCCGTCGTGCAGCGCCTGCTCGAGGCGCTCCCGCCAGGGCACCGAACGGACCTGTGCCGCGATAGCCTCGGCGTGCAGCGCGTCGGCGGCGGCCAGCGCGAGCGCCACCTCCGAGCCGCTCGCGGCAAGCACCACATCCGGTTCCCCTACCGTCGGGCGCACGATCCGCTCGCCCACCTCGCGCACCTGGTCGAGCCCGGCAACCGGCAGCGCCGGCAGGTCCTGACGGCTGAGCACCAGGGCGGTCGGACCCTCCAGGTTGGCCGCCGCCAGCCGCCAGGCCAACGCCGTCTCCGCCGCGTCAGCCGGACGCAGCACGGTGAGCCCGGGAATCAGCCGCAGCGACTCCAGCTGCTCGATCGGCTGGTGGGTTGGCCCGTCCTCGCCGACGTACACCGAGTCGTGGGTGAATATGTAGACCACCGGCTGGCGCATCAGCGCGGCCAGCCGTAGCGCCGGCCGTAGATAGTCGGCGAACACCAGGAAAGTGCTCGCAAACGGGCGCAGCCCGCCGTGCAGCGCGATGCCATTGCAGGCGGCCGCCATGGCGTGCTCACGGATACCGAAGTGCACGGTCCGCCCGGCATAGTCGCCAGGGCCCACATCCCCTCCCGGGATGGCCGTATTGGTTGAGGCCGCCAGGTCGGCTGAGCCGCCGACCAGCGCCGGGTACTCGGCGGCGAGCGCGCGCAGCGCACGCCCGGAGGCGCTTCGAGTGGCCGCCGCCGACCCGCCAGGCACCGGCAGATCGACCTGGGGCGGCGCGGGTACCCGGTCCAGCGGGAACGCCGCGGCCAGCTCCGGGTTGGCGACGCCCCACTCCGCGTGGTCCCGCTGCCAGTCCGCCTGCGTCCTGGCCCCCTCGGCGGCTCGCTCGGCGGCCGCCAACCGCACCGCCCGTGGCACATGGAAGTTGTCGTCAGGCCAGCCGTAGCGGTGGCGCATCGCGGCGAGCACGTCGGTGCCGAGCGGGCTACCGTGCGCCGCCGACGTACCCTCCACGCCCGGCGCGCCGTGTCCGATGGTGGTGCGCACCGCGATCAGCGTCGGCCGGTCCTCGTCCGTGATGGCCTCGGTGAAGGCGCAGTCCAGCGCGTCCAGGTCGGTGCCGTCCTCGACCCGGAGGGTGTGCCAGCCGTACGCGGCGAACCTGGCCAGGACGTCGTCGGAGCAACTCTGCCGGGCCGGCCCGTCGATAGTCACGTCGTTGTCGTCGAAGATCACTGTGAGTCGCCCCAGCCCCAGCCGACCGGCCAGTGACGCGGCCTCGTGGCTGATGCCCTCCATCAGATCGCCGTCGCCAGCCAGTACCCAGGTGCGGTGGTCCACCACACGGTGCCGCTCGGTGTTGCACCGGGCGGCGAGCATCCGCTCGGCCAGCGCCATGCCGACCGCGTTGGCCAGCCCCTGGCCCAGCGGCCCGGTCGTGGTCTCCACCCCGGGGGTGTGCCCAACCTCGGGGTGGCCGGGCGCCCTCGAACCCAACTGGCGGAACCGGCGCAGCTCGTCCAGCGACAGGTCGTAGCCGAACAGGTGAAGCAGCGCATAGAGCAGCATCGCTCCGTGCCCCGCGGACAGCACGAATCGATCTCGGTCGGGCCAATCCGGGCAGGCCGGCGCGTGCCGCAAGTGCCGCGACCACAGCACCCAGGCGGCCGGCGCCATGCCCAACGGCAGCCCCGGGTGGCCGCTCTTCGCGGCCTGCACCGCGTCGGCGGCGAGGAAGCGGACCGTGGCTACCGCAAGCTGGTCCAGGGCGGTGCCGGCTTGGCCCAGCTGCTCAGCGGGGAGCACGCTCACGCCGGCACCGCCTCGGTCGCGGCGGTGCGCAGCGCGGCTACCCGCTCAGCCATCCCAGCTGGTCCGGCGCCGGGGAACAGCGCCGACCCCGCGCAGAACACGGTCGCGCCGGCCCGGGCCGCATCGCCGATCGTCTCCACGCCGATGCCGCCGTCCACCTCCAGCTCGATGTCCAGCCCGCGCCGGTCGATCAGGGCGCGGGCCTCAGCGATCTTGGGCGCCATGCTCGCCAGGTAGCTCTGCCCGCCGAACCCCGGGTTCACCGTCATCACCAGCAGCAGGTCGACCAGGTCCAGCACGTGCTCGACCGCCGAGAGCGGGGTCGCCGGGTTCAGCGCGACGCCAGCCCGGGCACCGAGCTCGTGGATTCGGCCCAGCGTGCGGTGTAGGTGGGTGCTCGCCTCGGCGTGGACGATGATCAGCTCGCAGCCGGCGGCCACCCAGCGATCCAGCATCGGATCCGGCGCCTCGACCATCAGGTGCGCCTCGAAGCCGAGCTCGACCAGGTCGCGGGTGGCCGCGATGACGTCCGGCCCGAAGGTCAGATTGGGGACGAAACGGCCGTCCATGACATCCCACTGGATGCGGTCCACGCCGGCCTTCTCCAGTTGCTGGACCTGGCCGCCGAGATCCGCGAAATCGGCCGGCAACACCGACGCGACAAGGACAGGCCACCTTCGAATAGCCATCACACCTCCTGGGTCGAGAGCGACGCTAGGAGCCGCCGGCCTGGCGTATCTCCCCCGCGCCGGGGGAATGGCGGGGCAAACCCAACGTCTGTGCAACAACCTGGCTCTACAGTCGGTGGCATGACAGCGCCGTCTACCGGTCCCCCGCTGCGCATCGTGTTGGTCGACGACCACGAGATGGTTGTGGCCGGTCTCAAAGCGATGCTCACCCCGTTCCGAGGCCGGGTCCGGGTGGTCGGCGAGGCGATCGGCGCGGAGCAGGCATTGCGTGTGGTGTCCGGTCTGTCGCCGGACATCGTGCTGTGCGACGTGCGCATGCAGGGTGCCAGTGGCCTGGATGTGTGTCGGACACTGCGCGCCCGCGACCCCGAGCAGAAGGTGGTGCTGCTCTCGGTCTACGACGACGAGCAGTACCTGTTCCAGGCGCTGCGCGCCGGAGCCTCCGGCTACCTGCTCAAGAAGATCAGCGGTGACGAGCTGGTTCGGCAGCTGGAGCTGGCGCACACCGGGGTGACGGTGATCGATACCGCCCTGGCCGGCCGAGCAATGGACACGGCGGCGAGGCTGCACAGCAACGAGTTCTGGCCCGGCGCGCGACACGGCCTGACGAACCGGGAAAGCGAGGTGCTCTCGCTGATCGTGACCGGCCTGTCCAACCGGGGCATCGCCTCCCGGCTGGTGGTCAGCGAGGAGACCATCAAGAGCCATCTGCGCTCGATCTACCGCAAGCTTGACGTCAGCGACCGAGCCGGCGCGGTGGCGACCGCGCTGCGCGAAGGGATCTTCAAGTGATGGAACCCGGTTACGCTCTGCTCGGACCGGTCGAGGCGCTGCCGTCCCTCGGGCTGGCGGACCCGGAGCGGGCCAACGCCCTGCTGCTCGGCATCATCGAAGCGGCCTCCACCGGGCCCGAGGTGGAACCGCTGGCCGCCGCCGTGGCGCGGCTGATCACCGGCGCCACCGCGACCGACGTCTGCTTCGTGCACGTACTGGATGACACCGAGCGCTCGCTGAGCCTGGCCGGTGCCACGCCACCGTTCGATGCCCAGGTGGGCCGAGTCCAGCTACCACTGGGTTCTGGCGTGACCGGGTGGGTGGCCAGCCACCGGGAGCCCGCGGTGATCGTCGACCACAAGGAGACCGATCCGCGCTACCTGCCCCTCCCGGCGCTGCGCGGCACCGAGTTCACCTCCATGGCTTCGGTACCGATGGCCACCGGACCGGCCGGCCTGGTCGGCGTACTCAACGTGCACACGGTGACCCGCCGCCAGTTCACCGACCGTGACATCCGGCTGCTGCTGGTGATCGGGCGGCTGGTAGCCGGCGCGCTGCATTCCGCCCGGATCCACCGACGGCTGGTTGCCCGAGAACGGGCACACGAGCGCTTCACCGAGCAGGTGATCGCCGCGCAGGAAACCGAGCGGCGCCGGCTCGCCGGGGACATCCACGACGGCATCTCCCAGCGGCTGGTCACGCTCTCCTACCACCTCGACGCCGCCGGGAACACCCTGCGCGAGGCACCGCACGAGGCCGCCACCCAGCTCGGACTGGCGCGTGGCCTGGTGGATCTCACCCTCGACGAGGCGCGCGCGGCGATCGGTGGCTTGCGGCCTCCGGTGCTGGACGACCTGGGCCTGGCCGGCGGGCTGGCCAGCCTGGCCCGTTCGGTGCCCCAGGTGGAGGTAAGCGTCGAGCTGGCCGATGACCGGCTGCCCGAGCACGTCGAGATCGCGCTGTACCGGATCGCCCAGGAGTCCCTGCAGAACGTCGCCAAGCACGCTCGCGCCTCCACCGCGGTAGTGCGGTTTGAGGCATCCGGCGGCGCCGCTCGGCTGGTGGTTGCCGACGACGGTGTGGGTTTCGATGCCTCGGCGGTGGGTCAGACCGGCTACGGCATGCGGTCGATGGCGGAGCGGGCCGAGCTGGTCGGCGGCGAGCTGCGGGTGGTGTCCCGCCCCGACTCCGGCACCACGATCACCGCCACGGTGCCGACCGCCACGCTCTAGTG
>DATHIT010000940.1:0-11418 GCA_035489915.1 Pseudonocardia sp.
TACTCGGTAGCGATCTGGGCTAGTCGCTTTCGGGCCTTCGCCGGCGCACGGTGCAGGTGTTTGAACTTCCGAGATGCCCACTTGACCAGGTGTGGATTTATTCGGTCAGCAAGGAAGGCGATCAACATGGATTTGTAGAAGCGCCCGTAGTAGTTGATCCACCCAGCCACAACACGGTTGATCATTGTGGCCAGTTCTCTGAAACTCAGGTCGGTACGACGCCCCAGTCGCCAACCGCGGATCACTCGCGCCATGGCTTTCTTGGCAGCCTTGCTCACCGCAGGCAGGAAACCCGTCTTCCAGCGACCGTCCTTCAATCGAGAGTATCGAGGCCGGAACGTGTATCCAAGGAAGGTGAACTCCACCACTTCTTGGCTTCGAGTTCTGCCTTCCTGGATACAGTGGACGATCTTGGTTTTCTCTGGATGTAGTTCCAGACCGAGTCGTTCCAGTCGTTCCTTAATCGATCTCTTGATGTAGTGAGCCTGTTTCTCGCTCACACAATGGACGATCACGTCGTCGCAGTACCGTTCGAACCTGACCATCGGCTGCATCCGAGCCAACCAATCATCGAATGCGTAGTGCATGAACAGGTTCGACAACAACGGCGAGATCGCGGACCCCTGCGGAGTGCCTCGATCCCGCGTCACCAGGGCACCGTCGGGCCGTTGCACCGGCGCGGTGAGCCACCGACGCACATACAACAACACCCACGGCTTATCCGTGTGCTTCTCGACCGCACGCAGTATCGGATCGTGTGGAACGTTGTCGAAAAAGCCCCGGATATCCAGATCGATCACCCACTGGCTTTGCCAACACCGTTTCTGGCATACCGCAACCGCGTCCAACGCCGACCGCCCCGGCCGGTAGCCATAGGAGTCCTGGTGGAACATCGGCTCCACCTCCGGCTCCAATGTCATGGCCACCGCCGTTTGCGCGATCCGGTCAGACACCGTGGGCACGCCCAGCATCCTCACTCCACCGCTTACTTTCGGGATCTCCACGGCCCGAACCGGCGGCGGGAAGTAGCTTCCCGACGACATCCGGTTCCAGATCTTGTACAGGTTCTTCTTCTCATCCCGCGCAAAATCCGCCAGTGACTGCTGGTCCACACCAGCCCCGCCTTTGTTGACCTTGACTTTCTGATATGCCTTCCATATCAGCATCTTCGGAATATCAAACGCTTTACCCGACGATTCCGATGTGACGATCTGACTCATCCCACCTTCGTGGTTGATCAACAACAGTGCACATCTGACAACCCGACTCCTTCACTCCATCCTCATTACAAGGACTTCACCGCTACTACGAGTCAGTCCGCCCCCCTGCCGAGCAACCGGTACTCACGCCCTCACGGCTCTTCACCGCTTGAGCATCTCCCTGTCACGACCAACCACAACCGGTTGTTCGCTCTTTCCCGGCGAGGGGTTCTCTCGTTCCGTGTCGAAGCCTGGACTCTGGGCTCACGCCGTCTATATGCCGGACACCACCAGGCCAGTAAGCAGGCACCCGCCCGGCTCATCCCGGGATACTCACCAGACCCCGGTTTTGATGTCATCTCATGCCTTACGACACGTCATCGACGGTTCACTGTCGTTCGTCTTCCCAGACCACACCTGCCACATCATTGTGTGACTTTTCCATGACGCTCACCACCACGCCTCATTCAACGCAGCAGCTCATGGCGGTTTGGAACCCTCTCCTGCAAGACGATCCCGAAGGGCCTACCTTCATCTCCAACACAGCATTGCTCTCAAGCGATTCTGGCTTCTACATCAGAACCTCTCAATCGCATTCGAGACACACGATGCGTCCGACACAACATCACCAAATTTTGCACATGTGTTTCACCGTGATGCTGCCACGAAACAATATGATGCACCTGACACCAACTCGGCGGCCGATCACAGCCTGGATGCGCGCAACCCCGATCCCGCGCGGCGACCGCTTTGCGCTGAGCCGGCGTGGCGCACCGTCGAGACCGACCCACATCCAACGGCTCACCCTGCCCACCGAGCACCACCGGGGTGATCCGGGCATCGCACAACAGCACCCGCACATCCGCGGCGGACACAGCCCCGCCGTAGTCCAGGATCAACCCGCGCGCCTGCTCTCGCAGAGCCTCGTAGTCCAGCACCGCGGTGATGTGCGGGCGTTCCCCACCCTCAACCGGAAGCCGGCCTTCGTCCAGGGCGTGCTCGCAGATCTCCCCGAGCGCATCGGCCTGGCGCTCACCCAACGACTTGTTCTCATCGGCGACCGGTTTGGCCAGCGCACCGATTGCCCGAGCCAGCACCTCGAAGGTGGCCGAATCCAACTGGCCCCTGACCCGCCCACCGACCCCGTCGCGGGATTTCGCCAGGTGCAACTCGTTGACCTGCGACTCATCATCGTCGGGCGCGGGGCCGTCCTGATCCAACTGGGCGATCAACCCCCGCGCCATCCGAGCCAACTCATCCGAGCGGTAGGTGCGTGCCCAGTCGGCCAGCTGCGCCTCGGCCGCGGACCACCGCCCCGGATCAAGCCGCCGCGCCGCCCCGGTGTTCAGCTCTCGTTCGATCACCTCGGCATGCGCCTGATCGATCTCCCACCCGGCCAACACCGTCGCGGTCACCGGCAACTTCGGCTCCAACCGCTGACCATCCAACCCAGTCGGAAACACGCTCGCCGCCAACGCCACCAACCGACGAGACTCACCCCGCCCACAGCGCAACAGATCAGCCACCGCCGGCGCCGGATAGACACCGTGCTCGGCGAACACACCCTCCCGATCCAACCGGGCAATCGACCGCAGCGAGTCATGATCCACTTGACGGCTCACCGACTTCAAAAACTTCACATTATCAACCAGATCCTGCCCACCGGCCATGCTCAGCTCAGCCCGCAACAAAGCCAAACCCGACACAATGGCCTGGCGCGCGGTAGCGATCGAGCTGTCCGACATACCCACATTATCGCGCAAAGGTCTGACATTCCTGGAGCCACCAAAGGCCACCGGACACAATTTTTTTCAAGAATTCTGGCAACCTCGCCAACCGGAGCCGACGGACGCACTCGGCCAGTACCTGACGCCCGTCCAAAGCTTCTTTAAGAAATGAGTAGCCCCGTCAAGGCGACCGGAGACTGCGCGACCCCGGCAAACTTCGCGTTGCTAATTAGGTGAGCAAAGGTTTAACGTCGACGCATGGCACCGACGCCAGTGCGCACGCCGGCGACCGCAACGCGGCCCGCCGAGACGGCGCGGACCGCCGAGACAGCCAAGACCGCCAACTGGGGTCTGCCGCTCACCGTGGTCGTGATCGGGATGTTCATGTCCGTGCTGGACACCAGCATTGTCAACGTCGCGGTGCCGACCATCCAGCAAGAGTTCAGCGTCAGCACCGACCAGATCCAGTGGATCAGCACCGCGTACACCCTGTGCCTCGGCGTGATCGTGCCGACCAGCGCTTGGCTGGGGGAGCGGCTCGGCCTGAAGCGGCTCTATCTCATCGCACTGATCATGTTCTCCGCTTTCTCCGCGCTGTGCGGGATGGCCGGGGGCCTGGACAGCATGATCGTCTTTCGGATCTTGCAGGCGATTCCCGGCGGTGTGCTGCCGGTGACCTGCCTGACGATCCTCTACCGCATGGTGCCCAAGGAGAAGTTGGGCGCCGCGATGGGCCTGTACGGCCTGGGCATCGTCGTCGCCCCGGGTGTCGGACCGACGCTGGGTGGCTACCTGGTCGAGTACGTGAACTGGCGGCTGATCTTCTACATCAATGTGCCGATCGGGGTGATCGGGGTGATCGCCGCGATGGCGATCCTGCCCAGTTTCCCGGGTGCCCGGGGTCGGCGTTTCGACCTGCCCGGGTTTCTGTGCATCGCGGTGGGCCTGTTCGCGTTGCTGCTTGCGCTGTCCGAGGGGCAGGACTGGGGCTGGACCGGCTACCGGGTGCTGATGCTGACCGCGCTGAGCATCAACCTGCTCGCCCTGTTCGTGGTCATCGAGCTGCACGTCAAGGAACCCCTGCTGAACGTGCGGGTATTCGCCCACTGGCCGTTTGTGAACTCGCTGTTGTTGATCAGCATCATGTCCATCGGGCTGTTCGCGGTGCTGTTCTACGTGCCGCTGTTCCTGCAGGAGGGACAGGGCCTCACCCCGATGCACACCGGTCTGACCGTGCTGCCGCAGGCGCTGGTGATGGCGGTGATGATGCCGATGGCCGGCCGCATCTATGACCGGATCGGGCCGCGCTGGCCGGCGGTGATCGGCCTGGCCCTGTCCGGGGCCGGCACCCTGCTGCTGACCGGGATCAACATCGACATGACCCGGCCGGAGCTGATCGTGTGGATGATGATCCGGGCGGCCGGACTCGGCCTGGGCATGATGCCGATCATGACCGGCGGCATCTCGGCGCTTCCGCCGAGCATCGTCAGCGCGGGCAGCGCCTTCAACACCCTCACCCAGCGGGTCACCGCGGCGCTCGGCTTGGCGGTACTCACCGCAATGGCCACCGCCCAGCAGGCCCAGTACCTGGCCGACCGTTCCGCGCTGCTGCACGCCACCGGCCCGGACGTCCACCCCCGAATCCTGAACATGCAGGGCAGCGGGCCCGCCGGGCTGATCCCGCTCTGGCAGCAGCTCCAGGTGGAGGTCCAGGCGCAGGCCTACAGCAACGTGTTCCTGGTGGCTGGCTCGTGCACCCTGATGGGCGTGGTCCTGGCGTTCTTCCTGCGCTCCGGGGAGGCTCCCAGCACTGAAGACGCCGAGCCGGTGGAGGTGGGCTGAGCTTCCGTTGTCCGGTAATGCTTTCACTCAGCGGAAGGGTGTGCTGACGTCGGCGGCGGGGCTCCGGATACTTCGCACACCCCGATGCCGGGGGTTCGCGGAAGGTGGCCTCAGATGTCCACGGACTCGTCGACGAGCGTGACCAACCCTCGGGAGCGCTACGCGCGCTGGGTCCTGCCGCTGTGTTGGTCGGCGGTGGCGCTGGAGGGATTCGACCTGGTCGTGCTCGGGGTGGTGCTGCCCTCGCTGCTGCGATTCCCGGCCTGGGGACTTACCCCGAACACCGCCTCGGTGATCTCGGTGGTGGGCCTGCTCGGGGTGATGGTCGGGGCGTTGGCCGCCGGCCCGGTCACCGACCTGATCGGCCGGCGCCGGGCGATGCTGATCACCGTCGTCTGGTTCTCGGTGCTCACCCTGCTGTGCGCGGCCGCGCCCAACCCGTGGATGTTCGGCGTGCTGCGGTTCCTGGCCGGCCTCGGGCTGGGCGGCGTGCTGCCCGTCGCCCTCGCGCTGGTCAACGAATACGCCAAGGTCGGCCGGGGCGGTGGCGCCATCACCACCATGATGACCGGCTACCACGTCGGCGCGGTGCTGACCGCGTTGCTGGGCATCATCGTGATCCCGAACCTGGGCTGGCGGTCGATGTTCGTGATCGGTGCGTTGCCGGCGCTGGTGCTGGTCCCGGTGCTGTGGCGCTACCTGCCCGAGTCGACCTGGTACCTGCGGGCCAGAGCCGGCGACGGCCCGGTGGGCGAGGACGGGGCGCCGGCATCGGGAAACCCGGTCACCGTGCTGTTCCGGGGTGGGTACCTACGCGCGACGCTGGCCTTCTGGGTGACTTCGTTCATGGGGCTGCTGCTGGTGTACGGGCTCAACACCTGGTTGCCGGAGATCATGCGCTCAGCCGGTTACCAGCTCGGTGCCGCGCTGGCCCTGCTGCTGGTGCTCAACGTCGGCGCGGTGCTCGGCATGCTGATCGCTGGGCGGGTCGCGGACCGGATCGGGGTGCGCCCGGCCACGATCACCTGGTTCGTCGCCGCGATGGTCTTCCTCGCCCTGCTGAGCGTGAAGCTGCCCGGCGCCGGGGTGTACCTGAGCGTGCTGCTGGCCGGCATATTCGTGTTCAGCGCGCAGGTGCTGGTCTACGCCTACATCGCGCAGCGGTACCCGACCTGGGCGCGCGGCACCGCGCTCGGCTCGGCCAGTGGGGTGGGTCGGCTCGGCGCGATCACCGGGCCGCTGGTGGGCGGCGCGCTGCTGACCGCCGGCATCGCCTATCCGTGGGGCTTCTACATCTTCGCCGCGGTGGCCGCGGCCGGCGCGATCGCGGTGACGGTGGTGTCCCGTCCGGCGCAGCCGACGGCTGAGGGGCTCCGCGAAGCCGTGGACGGCCCTGGGCCGTCGGCCAACGGGCGGGTGTAAAGCGCGGCGGCGGAGGCCCGGCAGGCGTCCGCCGCCGTCAGAGGATCAACCGATGATCAGTGCTTGATCAGCCTGCGCGCGTCCGAGAGGACGCCCGCCATCTGCAGCGCCAGGCACAGCAATCCGGCGGTCACCAGCACGGTGGCGGTGAGCACGCCGAGAGCGAAACCACTCAGCTCGAAGACTAAGGCGACGAGGAACAACACAGCGGCGACGATGGCGAGCATTGGAATCTCCTCCTTGTGGGCAGAGCTTGACGTACTTGACCCGCTTGTGGGCGGCGCTCTCAGTATCCGCTGTTTTGGCTGGTCAGCGTAGAAGTGTCGCCCGTTCGAGACCTCCGCGTGTCGCCCCCCGGCCGGGTCTACTGTGTGATCAACGCCAGTGCCGATTGACCGGCCGCCTCAACCATCTCCGACGGCCCGGCGAGGCACCCCTCGGGCAGGGAGGTCTACGTGGCAGGCAACCCCGAGCAGCATGCCCCGACCGACCAGTTCGGCGGCGGCTCCCAGGTGCCGAGGGACGCCCAGGAGCTACTGCTGGGTGGCCCGCCGCGGTACACCCGAGCGCAGGCCGCGGAGCGGGCGGGGGTCAGCGTCGAGCGGGCCGACCGGCTCTGGCGGTCGCTGGGGTTCGCCGCGCCGGGGGATGCCGAGGTGGTGTTCACCGACGCCGATGTGGACGCGTTGCGGACGGTGACCGGCCTGCACGATGCCGGGGTCGGCGACGTGAACATGGAGTTGGCGCTGACCCGGGCGGTGGCTCAGGCGATGGCCCGGCTGACCGAGTGGCAGGTAGAGATGCTGCGCGAGATGGTGGCCGCCCGGATGACCGATTCCGGGGATGCCGATGCGCTCGCCGAGGCGGGGTTGGCGGCCGCCGCGGCGGTCCTTCCCGGGGTGGAGCGGTTGCAGCGCTATGTGTGGCGCCGGCACCTGCTCGCCGCGGGCGACCGCCTGCTGGCCACCGCGACCCAGCCCAGTGAGCCGGCGCCGCTGGCCGTGGGGTTCGCCGACATCGTGGGCTTCACCAGCCTCAGCAGGGGGCTGACCGAGGCTCGCCTCGCCGAGTTCCTCGAGGCGTTCGAGGACAGCGCGGCGTCGGTGGTGACCGAACGGGGCGGCCGGGTGATCAAGACGGTGGGGGACGAGGTGATGTTCGTGGCGGACACCGCCGGCGCCGCCGCCGACATCGGCCTTGGCCTGGCCGACCGGATCAGTGCGCTGGACGGCCGGCCCGATCTGCGCGTCGGCCTCGCCTACGGGCCGGTGCTACGCCGACTCGGGGATGTCTACGGCACCGTGGTCAACCTGGCCAGCCGGCTCACCTCGGTGGCCAGGCCGGGGACCGTGCTCGTCGACCGGGAGCTCGCGCTCGCCCTCGGCGAGGACCCCGACTACCGGGTGACCAAGCTGCGCCGGGTCTCCGTGCGCGGGTTCGCCCACCTGCAGCCGTGGCTGCTGAGGCGACCCGAGCACGAGCGCGACTAAGGCAACGGTTTGGTTGTCGAGAGTCCCTGGGCGCCGAGCGCATCCGGGCAGCCGTGGTATACCAAGATTGTGACGCAGGACGTGAGCCCCGCCGCCACCGCACTTTCGCTGCCCCCACTCGGCCGCTCCACGACCCGCTCCGATCTGGTGGCGGTCTCGATCAAGACGGCGATCCTGTCCGGGCGGCTGAAGCCGGACGAGGTGCTGGTGGAGCGGCGGATCGCCGAGCTCCTCGGGGTCTCCAAGACCCCGGTGCGCGAGGCGTTGATCTCGCTGACCTCCTCGGGGCTGCTCACCTCGACCCGGAACCGGGGTATCGCGGTGCGGCGGCTGGAGGCCGAGGACGTGCTGCGGATCTACGAGATGCGCGTGCTGCTCGAGCCGTGGGCGGCCGCCCAGGTGGCTCAGGCCGGCACGGTGGACGCCGTCGAGGCGCGCCGAGCGTTGGAGGAGGCCCGGCGCTTCATCGAGGCCGACGACCACGTCGGGCTGAGCCTGGCGAACCGGGATTTCCACCGTCGGGTGTACTCCACCTGCGAGAACAGCCTGGTGGTGGCCAAGCTCGACGATCTGCAGGACCTCACCGCGCTCGCCGCGGTGAGCCTGTTGTGGGAGCAGTGGCCCACCTGGCGGCCCGAGATGGAGGAGCACTACCAGATCTTGGACGCGGTGCGGCTGCATCAGCCCCGGGAGGCCGCGCATCTACTCCGCCGGCACATCGAGAGCTCGATCACCAGGCTGACCGAGCAGATGCGCGAGGCAGAGCTGGCGCCGCGCGAGCAGGGCTGGGAGGGTCAGCCGTCCCCGGTGTCGGCGGTGGAGCGCTGATATTCCGCCAGCGTGTGCTGGTCCGGCGGGTAGGTGCCGCGCAGCGGTGCGCCGCCGTCCACCTTCGCCAGGATGAAGTCCTCCAGCCGCTCCTGTTGCACGGCTGCGTCGGCGACCTCGTCAGCCAGCTCCCGGGGTAGACAGACCACGCCGTCGTGGTCGCCCACCATGATGTCGCCCGGATAGACCGCCACCTCGGCGCAGCCGATGGGTACCTGCAGGTCGACCGCGTGGTGCTGGGCGAGGTTGGTGGTGGCCGCCGCGCCGGCCGCGAAGGTCGGCAGGTCGAGGGTGGCGAAGCCATGGCTGTCCCGTACCGCGCCGTCGGTGACGATGCCGGCGGCGCCCCGGCGCAGCAGCCGGGTGGCCAGGATGTGCCCGAGGGATGCGGCGCGGGTCTTGCCTCGGGCGTCCACCACCAGGACGGCGCCGGGCGGCACGGATTCGACGGCCTTGCGCTGCGGGTGGTCGTAGTCCTGAAAGACGGACAGCACGTCGAGATCTTCCCGGGAGGGGATGCAGCGCAGGGTGAACGCCTCGCCGACCAGCCGAGTGCGCTGGGGGTTCAGCGGAGTGAGCCCGGCCAGGAAGGTGTTGCGCAGGCCCCTGGCCATCAGCTGTGAGGTCAACGTCGCGGTGCTCACCGAGTGCAGCGCCCGCAGCGTGCTATCTCGCATCGGTGGATGGCTGGTCATCTCACATCCCGAGCTCTCGTTGTCTGCCGATCTGGCGGTCGCGCATGGTATACCAGTATACCGGCGTGAGTGCTGGCGTGATCGTCGCCGGCCGAGCCGTGCACCGCCTCGACAATGACGACGGGGAGCTAATCATGAGTGACCAGGTGTCCGCCGGAAAGGCGGCGAATCAGGACGCAGGGGGGCCACCGGCCGACAACTTCCTGGCCTACATCAAGGCGTTCGGCCCGGGCATCGTGGTCGCACTGAGCTGGGTGGGCACTGGCGACCTGATCGACAACTCGGTGGCCGGCGGCAACTACGGCTACGCCCTGCTCTGGGTACTGCCGCTGTCGCTGATCTTCCGGTTCGTCTTCGTCAACGCCCTGGGCAAGTACCCGTTGTACAACGTGCAGCGGGACCCGAGCATCGTGCGCGGCATCTCCAGGGTGCACCCGGCCTTCGGCTGGCTGATGCTCATCTCCTTCGTCGTCTACACCCACATCCTGATGGCGTTCACCCTCAGCGGGGTCGGGGTGGCGCTGGAAGGTCTCTTCGGCGGGCTGCCCACGTTCTGGTGGGCGGTGGTGGGGGCGCTGTCGGTCTTCGCGGTCACCCTCAAGGGCGCCTATCGGTTGATCGAGCAGATCTTCAAGGTGATCTTGGCGGTGATGGTGCTGACCTTCGTGGTGGGCATCGCGCTGGTCGGCATCGACTGGGGCGAGCTGATCAAGGGGTTCGCCTTCGAGTTGCCCGCTCAACAGGGCCTCTTCGACTCCGGCCTGGTGGCGTCCAGCCTGGTGCTGGCCACCCTCGGCTCAATGGCCAACCTGTTCTACCCGGAGTTCTTGCGGGAGAAGGGCTGGACCACGCCGGCCTACCGCAAGGTGCAGCGCTACGACCTGCTCTTCGGCACGTTCGTGGTGCTCTTCCTCGGCGTGGCCATCTGGGCGATCGGGGCCGAGGTGCTCTACGGCAAGCAGGGCGTCAGCACCGCCGGGGACATCGCCGACGCGCTGGGCGTGGCGGTGGGCCCGATCGGGCCGTACATCTTCTACCTCGGGCTGCTCGGCGCGGCGTGGACCACGGTCGCCGGATCGCTGTTCGCGCTGAGCAAGATGGTGGTGGAATCCCTGCACGTGGTGCGTCCACAGCGGGCGGAGCGGTACCCCCGAACGGGCGCCAGGACGGCTGATCCGATCTACCGCTGGATGATCCTCTGGGGACTGGTCGCGGTGTTGTGGTCGCTGCCCAACGCCCCGGGCTTCGTCGCCCTGGTGGTTGTCGCGCACGTGCTCACGTCGCCGTTCCTGCTGCTGATCGTGATCGCGCTGATCGTGATGTTGAACCGCAAGGACATCATGGGCAAGTACGTCAACAGCTGGAAGGAGAACTGCGGGCTGGCGCTGGTCGCCGTATTCGTCGCCGTCGCGGCGGCCCAAGGCATCGGCAAAGCCGTCGCGGAGATCCTCTAGCGAGGCCCCTGAACCGCCGCACAGCCCAGGCTCCAGCCCGCACAGCCCAGGCTCAGCCCGCACAGACCTGGTACGGCCAGCGCAGACCTTGCAGGGTCTGCGCGGGCCGCGGTACTCGCCCCGGTGCGCGCTGCTGCGCGAGATCCTGATCACCCCGCCGCCGGGCACCTTGTCGATCCAAGCTGAGGACCGGGCGCCGCTGAGCTCCGCCGAGGTTGGCCAGCTATTTAACATCGATAGCTAAGGGAATTAATCCGACGACTAACGAGTCAGAAGCAGATACAAGCGGACCAGTCAGGATCAGCGAGACCAGTAGCGAACCCAGACAGCCCAGCCGGCTGGAGAAGAAGGCAATCGGTCGCGTCGTGTACCTCGGGCGTGTAGGTCCACGCGCCCCCACGGGCACCGATGCGATGGCATGATCCGAGAGCGAATGTGCGGTGATATCTCTTGGGTATCACCGCCGGATGACCAGGTATTGGACGCACGGCACCCAGGACCGGGGCAGTACGCGGAGGCGGCTGTCCAGGGGCAGGTCATGAGCGCCGAATTGGACGCTGGTTGGAGGAGCGGTGGTGGCAGATAGCGCGGCGCAAGGCCGTACGCGGGTGGGCGTGCCTCGTGAGTCGGGTGTTGGTGAGCGGCGGGTGGCGTTGGTGCCGAAGGTGGCGGAGCGTCTGATCGGTAAGGGCCTTGAGGTGGTGGTGGAGTCTGGGGCTGGGTTGGCGGCGCTGATTCCCGATGAGCTCTATACGGCGGTG
>DATHIT010000941.1:0-4209 GCA_035489915.1 Pseudonocardia sp.
ATCACGCCGGCAACTCATGGCCGCGCTCGGAACCTTCGAACGCCTCGGGGCCACGCCATGGGCCGACCGGACCGCCAGCGAACTGCGGGCCACCGGCCAGACCAGATCTCGCGCCGGACAACGGGATCACGTCTCACTCACAGCGCAGGAGCGGGAGATCGCGATGCTCGCCGCCGCTGGCCTGACCAACAAGGAAATCGGGCAACGGCTCTTCCTGTCGCCCCGGACCGTCAGCGGCCACCTACACCGGATCTTCCCGAAACTCGGCATCACATCCCGGGCGGCGCTACGCGACGCGCTTAATGCTCTAAGCCCAGAGGATGAGGATAAGGACGATCGACCGAGCTAGCCTGCGGCGATTGTCGAACGGCCTGGACACGGCCGTCATGTCGACGAGCGCGCGGCGCAGGGCGTCGTTCAATGCCGTACCCACCACCCGATCGACTTCTGGCACTCCGTCGCCGACATCCCCGTGCTGCTCGCCGAGCTGTCTCGCACCAGGTCGCTGTTGGCCCTCGTCCGCATGACACACGCCAACCTGCTGGCCGCTGCCCACGCCACCCTCGCCGCCGCTCGGGACGGCGAGGACGACCCCTTGTCTGGCCGCGCTCGCCGTGGCTCGTACTGGCGCTAGTCGTAGCCCTGGCCGGCTGGCACGGGCGACGTGACGACCAGCCCTTCCTTGACCCGGCGGTCGTCGCGCCCCGCGCTCGCAAGCTCACCGCCGACCTCGTGACGCGGGCGTTCCAGGCCGCCGGTCTGTGTAAGGAGGACAACTCGATCACCTTTCCGCAGCCGATCTGCCGCGACGGGGACGGCTGGCTCGCGGTCGTCGACCTGCCGTACGGCAAGAAGGCGGCGGATGCGCTGAAGAAGCACCAGGACATCGCGGCCGCGCTGGACATCGACGAGGTACAGGTCTTCCTGGACCGGATTCGGGCGAGGGTGGTTCGGCCCGACGGGTCGCGCTGTGGGTGGCTGACATGGACGTGTTTGCCCAGAAGCCAGCGGTCACCACGCTGGCCAAGGCCGAGTCGGTCGACTTCTGGCAAGGCTTCCGGTTCGGCCAGGATGCCCGCAAGCGACCAGTGCAGCTGACGATGGTGTGGTCCTCACTGCTGGTCGGGGCCATACCCCGGATGGGCAAGACGTTCGCCGCCGGGCTTCCGGCCGCTGCCGCCGCACTCGACCCGTGGGTGCAGCTGTTCATCTTCGACGGCAAGGGCGGCAAGGACTGGCAGCCGTTCGAGCAGGTCGCGCACCGATACGGCACCGGCGCCCGCTCGGCCGTGGTCGAACACCTGGTGCACGTGCTGTACGAGTTGGTCGAGGATATGAACGACCGGTATGAGCGGCTGCGCGAGCTGCCGAACGACCTGTGCCCCGAGGGCAAGCTCACGCCGGGCATCGCGCGCAACAAGCGCCTGGACATGCCGCTGCGGTTGGTATGCATCGACGAGCCGGCGCCTACCCAGACCTGGATGCGTCCAAGCTGCTGCGCGCACACAAGGGCGTGGGCATCCTGCTTGGTTCGGATGACGGCGCGCTGGCCGAGGCCGGCGGGCAGATCATCCGCACCGATCTCATGGACCTGCCCACCCTGCAGAAGATCTGCGAACGCGGCCGCGAACTGCGAATCAAGGCCGGCACCCTGTCCGGAGTCGCCGACGGCGGCGAGTACATCACCGAGCACGCCGCCCCGCGCCTGCTCGACGACGTGCTGGCCGTCTTTACCGGCGACGAGGCACGCCTGTGGTCCGAGACCGTGGTCGCTCGACTTGCCGAACTCAATCCGGATGCCTATGACGGCTGGACGCCCACCGACCTGGCCACCTGCCTCAAGCCTTACGGCGTGGCCACGGGTCAGGTGTGGGGACAGACGGTCGACGGGCAGGGCGCCAACCGGCGGGGCGTCACCCGCGAAGATGTCCTCGAAGCCCTCACTCAAGCCCTCGACCGACCACCCCGGACCCGCTAGCGCGCCGCTAGACCTAGCGGCCATCCCGCTAGGTCTAGCGGCTCTGCTAGGCGGCTGACCAGCGCGCTAGCGGCCTAGCACCCACCCGCCCGACCCCAACAGAACGGAGGTAGTGACCCAGCAGATGAATCAACAATCACCCAGCACGAATCCCCAGGAGGCAGACCAGGCGGAAATCAGCACTGACATGGCCGCGCCGCTCGTTGTCCGTGTACCAGCCCAACTACCCGTTCTCACCGTACAAGTCAGCCGTGCCCTGCTCGCGCTGCTCGCCGAGCTGACGAAGATAGGGGTCCTGGATGGACCTCCGGCAGAAGGGAGATCAGATGTCGACTGAGGCTGCCTCGGACCCTTGGGCCACCCTGGACGAGATCCTCGGTGTTGAGGTGGCCGCCCCGGTTGACCTTGGCATCGGTCCTATCGCCTTTTACGGCCGGTGCTCGACAGAGGACAACCAAGATCCGGAGACTTCCCTCGGGTGGCAGCTGAGCAACGCGCGCAAGTTTGTAGAGCCGCTCGGCGCCACGGTGGCTGCGGAGTTCTTTGATATCGGCCAGTCACGCTCGGTGCCTTGGGAGCGCCGGACAGAGGCCGCGCGATTGCTCGCAGAGCTGAAGCGGCCTGATCGGGGCTGGAGCGCCGTGGTGGTGGGGGAGGGCACTCGGTGTTGGTTCGGTAACCAGTTCTCGTTGATCGCGCCGAAATTCGCCGCGTACGGAGTGGATCTATGGGTACCTGAACTGGGCGGGAAGTTCGAGGCCCGCAACCCGTCGCACAAGATGTTGATGAGTGTGCTGGGCGGGATGAGCGAGTCCGAGCGGCAGCATGTACAGGCGCGCGTGCGCGCGGCGATGGATGCCCAAGTCGTGACTGAGGGTCGGCATCAGGGCGGCCGGGCGCCGTACGGCTATGTCGTCGTGGATGCGGGGCCGCATCCGAATCCACGCAAGGCCGCGGAGGGCTATCGACTGCGAGTCCTGGCGATCGAGGAGGCCTCGGCGGAGGTGGTGCGGCGGATCTTCGCCGAATATCTCGACGGGCGGGGTGACCGGGCTATCGCTCACGGGCTCAACCGCGACGACGTCCCCTGCCCATCCGCGCGGCGGCCGGATCAGAATCGCCACCGGCTCGCTGACGGCTGCCAGGGCAGCACCGTGCGATCGGTCTTGGACAACCCTCGGTACACCGGGTACGCGATCTTCGGCCGATGGGCGAAGCACGAGATGCTGCTCGATCCTGACGACGTGGCGGCTGGGCACGTGGTCCGGTTCCGGCGAGCCAATCCTGATCGTGTTGTCCGCTCGCGTCAGCCCGCGCACCCCGCGATTGTGTCGGTCGAGGACTTCACGCAGGCGCAGTTGGTGCGCCGGTCGAAGGCGGCTGGAGGTCTGAGGACGGCGCGCAAGGCCGAGCGCAACGGGCGGACGACCAAGCACGTCTACCTGTTCCATGGACGAATTCGGTGCGCGGTGTGCAGCCGCAAGATGGAGGGAAGTCCCCGAGCCCACGGGATGTACTACCGGTGTCCGGCACGGACTCTCGCCCCAGGCTCGCGGGCGCTGGAGTCTCATCCGCCGGCGGTCTACCTGCGTGAGGATCCGATCAGAGATGCCGTCAACGGCTGGATCGGGCGCTTGTTCGATCGGGGCAATGTTGAGCGGACGGTAACGGCGTTGGTCGCTTCCCAGGACAACCCCGAGACAGGCACGCCCGGGCGGGAGATGTGCAAGCGGAAACTTGCTGATGCCGAGACCCGCTTACGGCGACTCCAGGAGGCGATCGCGTCCGGAGTTGATCCCGTCGCGCTCGTCGATGTGATCAACGAGGCACAGCGGGAGCGGGCCGCGGCGCGGGCAGAGCTCGAGCGCGCGCCGGTTCCGAATCTGCTCACCGACGCCGAGGTGTACGCGATGATCGATTCGCTCGGTGACGTTGGTGCAGCACTATCGGACGCCAAGCGGGACAGCCTGGCGAACCTGTACACAGGCATTAACCTGCAGGTTCTTTACGAGCCGACCGAGAAGGTTGCCGATGTGAGTGTGCGCCTAGGGAGGCGGGTGAATAGTGCTGGTGTCCGAGGGGGGACTTGAACCCCCACGCCCGTTAATAGGGCACTAGCACCTCAAGCTAGCGCGTCTGCCATTCCGCCACTCGGACCGTGGTGCACGCAGGATAGCTGACCCTGGTGGCCCACTCGTAACCCCACCTCCGATGGTAGGAAGATCCGGTGA
>DATHIT010000942.1:0-6122 GCA_035489915.1 Pseudonocardia sp.
AGGATCTTCGACGCGGCGGCGTCCTGGACCACCGAGAAGCCCAGCCCGAAGCCCATCCCGGTCATCGGGCTCTCCGCGAACAGCGGCCGACCGATCTGCTCCAGGTCGGCTCCGCCGGGCAGGTGGTTCTGCGCCATGAAGGCCACCGTCCGGTCGCCCAGCACGCGCTGGCCGTCCAACTCGCCGCCGCGCAGCAGCATCTGGGTGAACCGGTGGTAGTCCGCCGGGCCGGACACCAGCCCGCCGCCGCCGGACAGGCAGGTCGGCCGGCGCAGCGCGCCGGCCCCCATCGCGTCGTTGCGGGCGATCCGGCCGGTCTCCGGGTCCGGGCTGTACAGCGCGGCGAGCCGCTCGAGGTCGTCCTCGGGCGCGGAGAACGTGGTTTCGGTCATGCCCAGCGGTTCGAAGATGCGGTCGGCGAGGAACTGGTCCAGGGACTGCCCGGAGGCCACCTCGACCACCCGGCCCAGCACGTCGGTGGACACCGAGTAGTTCCACTCCGCGCCCGGCTGGAAGACCAGCGGGAAGCCCGCCCACGCGGCGCAGGCGCCGGCCAGGTCGACCCCGCGCGGGACACCCCACTCGTAGCCGTTGCGGCGGTAGATCTCGTCCACCGGGTGCGCGTGATGGAAGCCGTAGGTGAGCCCCGAGGTGTGGGTGAGCAGATGCCACACGCGGATCGGCTCGGTGGCCGGCACGGTGACCGGCTTGAGCCCGGAACCCTTCACGTAGACCCGACTGGCGCCGAACTCCGGGATGAACCGGCTGATCGGGTCGGTGAGCTCCAGCCGCCCCTCCTCGACCAGCACCATCGCGGCCACCGAGGTGATCGGCTTGGTCATCGAGTAGATCCGCCACAGGGTGTCCGCCTGCACCGGAAGGCCGGCCTCCACGTCCCGCTGGCCGTGCATGCCCACGTGCGCGATCTTGCCGCGCCTGGTCACCACCGCCAGCCAGCCGGGCAGCCGGCCGTCGTCCACATAGCGCCCGAAATGCCGGTCGATTCGGGCCAGCCGGTCGGCGTCCAGACCGACCTCACCGGGATCAATCTCAATCGTCAGCTCAGCCACGATCGCGACCCTACCGGCGCCGGCGGGCGCTCGCGGTGCGCTAAGTTCCGGGCGTGGCCACCACCTGGATCGACCTGATCGGGTACATCAGATTTCGATATGAAATCTTCCAGCAGACCGAGCGGACCCTGCGCTTTCACCTGCCCACCGAGGAGGGACGGACCCAGCGGGTCGCGGTTCACCACATCGATGCCGACCCCGAGGCGGACGCCGGCGCGGCCGCGGAGTCGGGCGATTCGGCGCCGGGTTGGATCTTGATCGAGTCGGCGGTGGCTCGCGCGGACGACGTGGACCTGCGGCAGCTGCTCGAGCTGGCCGGGGAGTCGGTGATCGGCGGCGTGGTGATCAGCGACGGAGTTGCGCTGTTCCGGCACGCGTCTGCGCTGGGCGACCTGAGCCCGGCCGGGTTCGACCGAGCGCTAAGGCTGGTGGCGGCCCGCGCCGACGAGCTGGAACACCAACTCACCGGCGCGGACCACTTCTAAGCCTGGGGTTCGGCACCCAGCGCATCGTCAGCGGCGCGGACACTCCTAGCGGCGCACCCCGGCAACCAGCACCGCCGCGCAGAGCAGTCCGCCGCCGGCCAACTCGGGCACGCCCAGCCGCGCGCCCAGCACCAGCACGCCCAGCACCGTCGCGGTGAGCGGCTCGAGCACCGCGACCACCGCCGCCGAGCTCGCTGTGACGCCCCGCAGCAGCCCGGTGAAGAACAGCGCGTAGGCCAGCGCGGTCGGCACCCAGCCGAGGTAGAGCAGCAGGCCCACCGACGCCGCCGTCGGCGCGAAGCCGAGCCCCACGGTCGGCCAGGTCACCAGGGCCAGCAGCACCGCCCCGGAAGCAAACCCGTAACCGATGGTCGCCGAGGCGTCCAGCCCGGCAACCGGGCGGCGCCCGAGCAGGGTCAACGCGGCGAACCCGCTCGCCGAGGCAACCCCCAGCAGGGCACCGGCGATCAGCGCGCCGCCGCCGGCCACCCCGGGTACCCCAACCAGCAGGCCGAGCCCGAGCACTGCCAGGCCGATGGCGATCAGTGAGGTGGAGCTGGGCCGGCGCCGGTGCATCACCACCTCCGCCGCGATGACCAGTACCGGCGCGGCGCCCAGGGTGATCAACGTGGCCACCGCGAGGTCGGTCAGCGCAACCGCGGCGAAGTAGCAGGCCTGGTACATCGCGGTGAGCGCGCCGACGGTGAGCACCCGGGGCAGGGCCCGGCGCGGCAACCTGGGCAGCCGGCCGGCGCAGGCCAGCACGGCGAGCAGGGACAGGCCGCCGCCGGCCAAGCGGTAGGTGGCGATCGCCAGCGGATGCAGCTCGGCAACCTGGCCGAGCAGGGCGCCGGTCAGCCCGCCGGTACCCCAGAGCAACCCGGCGGCCACCACACAGAACAGGTCAGTACGAGAGGACGGGTGCGCGTGGGCACCCGAGTAGGACAGGGAGGACATGCACGCTCCTGCGACAGGAAGGGGAAAGGGGTCGCGGAAGCGGACGCACCGACAGGTCAGATCACGGCATCACAGAAGCCGGGAAGACGCGCCGCCACGAGCGGGGCGGCGCGGAATCGATTCGCCCGCCTAGCGGGCGGGCGGCGGAGAGATCGTGAAGCGTCGGTGCACGGGCCTGACGCTACCCCGGGTACGGAGTGCCCGGCGAGCGGGTTTCGCAGGATGAGACGTCCCGGCCCCCGGCCGCGCGGAACTGTGAGGCCCATCCGCACAGCAACGCGAACCCGGAGGATCTGATGAAGGCGCTGGTCTATCACGGTCCCGGTCGCAAGTCCTGGGACCAGGTCCCGGACCCGACTGTGTCCGAACCCACCGATGTCGTGGTCCGTATCGACACGACCACGATCTGCGGAACGGACCTGCACATCCTGAAGGGGGATGTGCCCACTGTGGAACCCGGCCGGCTGCTCGGCCACGAGGCGGTCGGCACCGTCGTCGCCACCGGCGACGCGGTCAGCACGCTGAGCGAGGGCGACCGGGTGCTGGTGCCGGCGATCACCTCGTGCGGCCGCTGCGGGTACTGCAAGCGCGCCATGCCCAGCCACTGCCAGGCGGTCGGCGGGGTCGGCTGGATCTTCGGGCACCTGATCGACGGCACCCAGGCCGAGTACACCCGGGTGCCCTACGCGGAGACCAGCGTGCACCGGGTGCCCGAGGACGTGACCGACACCCAGGTGCTGTTCCTGGCCGACATCCTGCCCACCGGCTACGAGGTCGGGGTGCGCAACGGCAACGTCAAGCCGGGCGACACGGTGGCCGTGGTGGGCGCCGGGCCGGTCGGGCTGGCCGCGATCATGACAGCCGGGCTGCACGGCGCCAGCCGGGTGATCGCCATCGACAAGGTGGCCTCGCGCCTGGAGCACGCGAAGCAGTTCGGCGCGGGTTACACCATCAACGCCGGCGAGACCGACGCCGCCGGCCTGGACGCGCGGCTGGCCGAGCTGACCGACGGGCTCGGGGTGGACGTGGCGATCGAGGCGGTCGGCCTGCCGGAGACGTTCGAGACCTGCGCGCGGATCGTCCGACCCGGCGGCACGGTGGCCAACATCGGTGTGCACGGGGCGCCGGCCACCCTGCACCTGGAAGAACTGTGGATCAAGAACGTGACGATCACCACCGGACTGGTGGACACGACCACCGTGCCGATGCTGCTGCAGCTGGTGCGGGACGGGCGGATCCGGGCCGAGCAGTTCGGCACCCACGACTTCTCGCTCGACTCGATCGAGGAGGCCTACGACGTGTTCGCCGACGCCGGCAGGCACAACGCGCTGAAGGTGGTACTCAAGCGCTGAGTTTCCATTACCTCCGAGGGAATCGCTTTGCCTACCTCTGGCTGGCAGCGTTGGCGACACACCAACCGAGGAGGCAGCACATGAGCACGGACCTGAACGCCGGCACAACCACCGACATGGCCAGCATCGCCCAGCGCTACATCGACGCGTGGAACGAGACCGACGCCGGCGCGCGCCGGGCACTGATCGACGAGCTGTACAGCCCGGAGGCCGGCTACACCGACCCACTGGTGGACGCCCGGGGCCGGGACCAGATCGACGCCACCATCGCGGGGGCGCAGGAGCAGTTCGCCGGGCTGGTCTTCAGCCTGGCCGGCCCGGTGGACAGCCACCACGACACGGCCCGCTTCCAGTGGCACCTCGGCGCACCGGGCACCGAGGAGCCGCTGGTTGTCGGGTTCGACGTGGCCGTGGTCGACGGCGGTCGGCTGCACCGGGTGTACGGCTTCCTGGACAAGGTCCCGTCCGCCTGAGTCCGGCGAGTCCCGGATTCTGTCCGGGCGAGTCGGAGAATCGGGGTTGCCGGCCGCGCCCAGCGGCCGGCAACCTGACCACATGATCAACGAGCCCGGGCGCCCAGCGCTGGTGACCGGGGCGAGCCGCCAACCCCGAGGAGGCGGCCGGAATGGTCGCGGCACTGCTCACGCCCGACGCGGCCAACATCACCGGACGGGTGATCAACGCGGTGGGGCGGCTTCGGCCGCTGGGCCGATTGAGCGCCCTCGGTGGGGACGCGTGACCACCGTTGCTCCCTTGGGGGACACCCAGCCGGGCCACCGGCTGAGGGGAATGACACTCCGACCCGCTAGGTTGGCCCCACTCAGGACGAAGGAGCCTCCTGTGAAGCGGTCGCTCACAGTCACTGGCGTGCTACTCGCGTCCGCCCTGCTCGTGGCGGCGTGCAGCGAGTCACCCGTGATACGTACGCCTACGCCGAGCGGGTCGGCACCGGGCAACGCGGTGCCGGACGTGCTCCCCAGGGTGCTCGCTGGCGGCCTTTCCGACCCATGGGAACTGACCTGGGGCCCGGACGACTACCTGTGGGTCACCGAGAAGACCGGCAAGCGGGTGACCCGGATCAACCCGACGGACGGTTCGTCAATCGAGGTACTGGACATCCCCGCCGCGTCCGCCAGCGGCGCCGGCGACGGTGTGCTGGGTATGGCCTTCGCCCCCGGCGCGGTCTTCCTCGCCTACGACTACGACGCCGCCACCGGCCCAGACGTGGACCTGCGAGGCAAGATCGTCCGGTACAGCTACGACCAGCCGTCGGCGTTGCTGAGTGACCCGACTGATGTGATCACCGGCCTGCCCGCGAGCACCGCCAACAACGGCGGGCGGCTCGTCCTCGGCCCGGATCAGAAGCTCTACTTCACCATCGGCGACCAGGGCAACAACGAGTACGACCGGGCATGCACCCCTATCCGCGCGCAGGATCTGCCCAGTTCGTCCCAGGTCTCTGCCCGGGACTGGAGCACTTACGCGGGCAAGGTGCTGCGGCTGAACCAGGACGGCACCGTGCCGGCGGACAATCCACTGATCCGCGGCGTGCGCAGCCACATCTTCAGCTATGGCCACCGTGACCCGGATGGCCTGGCGTTCGGGGCGGACGGGCAGCTGTACTCCGACGAGATCGGCCCGAAGAGCGACGACGAGGTCAACCTGCTGCGCGCCGGGGAGAACTACGGCTGGCCGTACGTGGCCGGGTACCGGGACGACCAGTCATACCGGTACGCGAACTGGTCGGCGGCCCGAGGCTGCGCCCAGCTGGGGTACGACCCGGTGGTCGCGCCGGCCTCGGTGCCCAGGGGTGTGGCCGAATCTCAGTGGTCCAACCCGGACTACGTCGAGCCGCTGAAGACCTTGTTCACCGTGCCGAACGGCTACAACTTCCAGGATCCGGCCTGTGGCCCCGGGTTCGCCCGCTGCTGGCCGTCGGTCGAGGCGGCCAGCCTGACCTACCTGGGCCCAGACACTCCGGACCCGGCCTTGGCCAACTCGCTGCTGGTGCCGAGCCTGCGCAACGGCTCGGTGTACGCGCTCAAGTTGACCAAGGACGGCGGCTCGGTGCAGGGCGATGTTCTGCAGTTGTTCCGCACGCACAACCGCTACCGGGACATCACGGTGTCCCCGGACCGCACGAAGATCTACATTGCCGCCACCAGCGCGAGCCAGGGCCCGGGCGCCGATGAGCAGGGCGCACAGCTGGACGCGCCGGGGGCGATCCTGGAGTTCGCGCTGGCAGCACCCGATGACGC
>DATHIT010000943.1:0-9269 GCA_035489915.1 Pseudonocardia sp.
GCACCCGCTGGGCCTCCCGGTGATCGGCTCGGAGGAATCCATCCGGGCGATGACCCGGGCACGGCTGCACGGCTTCTGGCGGCGGCACTACACGCTGCCCCGGATGGTGGTGGCGGCCGCCGGCAATGTGCGCCACGACCAGGTCGTCGAGCTGGTCGAGCGGTGCTTCCCCGGTTCAGCCGCGTCGGTGACCCCCGACCCGCCCCGGGCTGCCCGGCGCGCTCCGTCGACGCCGGGTGGGCTGGTGCTGCACAGCGAGGACACCGAACAGGTGCATCTGATGCTCGGGGTGCCCGGCCTGGCCCGGCTGGACCCGCGCAGGGCGGCGCTCGAGGTGCTCAACACGGCACTGGGCGGCGGGCTCAGCTCGCGGCTGTTCCAGCAGGTCCGCGAGCAGCGCGGGTTGGCCTACTCGGTGTACTCGGCGACCACCAGCTACACCGAGACCGGCCAGCTGAGCGTGTACGCCGGCTGCCAGCCCGATCGGCTGGGCGAGGTGGTCTCGGTGACCAGGCAGGTGGTGGCCGAGGTGGCCGCCGACGGGCTGACCGAGGCCGAGGTGGTCCGGGCCAAGGGCGCACTGCGCGGCGGCCTGGTGCTCGGGCTGGAGGACACCGGGTCCCGGATGAACCGGATCGGCCGCCACGAGCTGGACCTGGGCCGGCAGCGATCACTGCGACAGAGCCTGGACGCCATCGAAGCGGTCACCCCTGAGCAGGTGGCATCGGTAGCCGTGGATGTGCTGGGCCAGCCGTTCACCACGGCGGTGGTCGGCCCGTACGACACGCCGGGCGACCTGCCCCGCTCGCTGCGCGTCGGTTAGTGGTGTCATAGCGCGGTGGTGTCATAGCGCCGCACATTCCTCACGACTTCCGGAAGGCAGTGGCCAGTGACGGTCTACGCGGTGGTGGCCGGCGTGCTGGTGGCCGTGGGGTTGATCGGCACCGTGCTCACCGTGCTGCCCGGCCTGGTGCTGGTGGTGGCCGGGATCGCGGTGTGGGCGGTGCCGCGCAACGACGTCGTCGGCTGGACCGTGCTGGCGGCGGCGGTGGGCGTCGCGCTGCTCGGCTCGGTGG
The DNA here is from genome assembly GCA_035489915.1 of Pseudonocardia sp. Classification (GTDB taxonomy): domain Bacteria; phylum Actinomycetota; class Actinomycetes; order Mycobacteriales; family Pseudonocardiaceae; genus Pseudonocardia. Next base: position 1,077 of record DATHIT010000943.1, read on the forward strand.
CCAAGTATCTGCTGCCCGGGCGTGCGCTGAAGGCCGCCGGGGTGCCGGGGCGGTCGCTGGTGGCCGGCGTGGTGCTGGGCATCATCGGGTTCTTCGTGATCCCGGTGATCGGACTGTTCTTCGGCTTTGTGCTCGGCGTCTATCTGGCCGAGCTGCTTCGGCTGCGGGAGCACGCGCAGGCCTGGCCGTCCACCACACAGGCGCTGCGCGCGGTCGGCTGGAGCATCCTGATCGAGCTGGCCGCCGGGCTGCTGGCGACGGCGGTGTGGATCATCGGAATGATTGTCGGCTGAGTTGAGTCGTGGAGGTGCGCGGGTGAGCGAGTCGGGCGGCGGGGATGGCGGCGGGGACGCTGGCGGGCCGATCCGGGTGGCCGTGCTGGGCGCCCGGGGCCGGATGGGGGTCGAGGTCTGCCGCGCGGTGGAGGCCGCCGACGACCTGGACCTGGTGGCCATGGTGGACGTGGGGGACTGGCTGTTCAACGTGGCCGACGCCGGCGCCCAGGTGGTCGTCGACTTCACCCACCCCGACGTGGCGCTGGACAACATCCGCTTCTGCGTGGACCACGACATCGCCGCGGTGGTCGGGACCAGCGGGTTCGACGCCGCCAAGCTGGCCACCGTGGCCGACTGGCTGACCCACAAGCCGGAGCTGGGTGTGCTGGTGGCGCCGAACTTCGGCATCGGCGCGGTGTTGGCGATGCACTTCGCCCAGCTCGCCGCGCGCTTCTTCGACTCCGCCGAGGTGATCGAGCTGCACCACGCCGGCAAGGTGGACGCGCCGTCCGGCACCGCCACGCACACCGCCGCGCTGATCTCCGCCGCCCGGGACACCGCCGGCTCGCCCCCGATGCCCGACGCCACCACTCAGGAGCGGCCCGGCGCGCGCGGCACCAGCGTGGACGGCGTCCGGGTGCACTCGGTGCGGATGCCCGGGCTGGTCGCCCACCAGGAGGTGCTGTTCGGCACCGACGGTGAGCTGCTGACCATCCGGCACGACTCGCTCAGCCGCACCTCGTTCATGCCCGGCGTGCTACTCGGCATCCGCAACGTGCTCACCCGCCCCGGCCTAACCGTAGGCCTAGAACCCCTCCTAAACCTCTAACCACCCCCATACCCCCGCCCCAAACTGCCGGCGAGTCGGGGCTCTCAGCACACTGAGTCGGGGCTCTCAGCACACCGCGACCTCGGGTTCGATCAGTCCGGGGCGGTTCCTCGGCGGCCTGGCCGGTCGTGTAAGCAGGTGCGATGGCTCTAGCGCAGGTCCGCGCGGCGACCCCGGACGACGTCGACGAGATCGTCCGCATCCAGGCGGACACCTGGCGGGTGGCCTTTGCCGAGCTGGTGCCCGAGGCGGCGTTGCAGCGGTTGACCGGCCCGGCCGCACGGCAGGCCTGGGCCGAGGCAGTCACCGCTGGAGCGGGCCATCACGTGCTGGTGGCAACCGAGGGCGACTGGACCGTCGGTTTCTGCGCGGCCGCCCCGGCGGACCCCGAGGAACCGGATGTTTCCCCCGGCCAGGCGCAGATCGTCACGCTGCTGGTGGAGCCGAGGTGGGGCCGGCGCGGGCATGGTCGCCGGTTGCTGGGGGCCGCCTTCGATGCGCTGGCGCGGGACGGCGCGCAGGGCGGCATCGCCTGGCTTCCGGAGCAGGACGTGGCGTCCCGGGCCTGCTACGACCGCATCGGCTGGGACCCGGACGGTATGGGGCGGACCCTGGACGCCGGTGACCGTGAGCTGCGCGAGATCCGGCTGGCCGGACCGCTGCGGGTGGAGAACCGGGACCCGAGGCGGCGCGGGCTCGCTCCGGACGGAGTCCCCGACTCGCTCTGACGGTATCCGCGGCTCGCGGTGTGCTGCGAGGCGCGACTCAGTGTGCTGGGAGTGCCGACTCGCGGAAACTCGGTGTGCTGCGAGGGGCGACTCGGTGTGCTGGGAGTGCCGACTCGCGGGAAGTGTCGGGGTGGGGTGGGAGACTTGCGGTGATGGAGACGATCACTGGGGCGGGTGCTCGGCGGGCTGTGTTGGCCGCGCAGGGATTTGGTGAGACGCGGCCTGTGGGGCCGGTGAGTCGGCGGCACCTGGGGCGGCTGATCGAGCGGTTGCGGCTGCTCCAGCTGGACTCGGTGAACGTGGCGGTCCGGGCGCACTACATGCCGGCGTTCAGTCGGCTGGGTGCCTACCCGCGCGGGCTGCTGGACGGGGCGGCCTGGGCGCACTCCGCCCGCCAGCCCCGGCTGCTGGTGGAGTACTGGGCGCACGAGGCGTGCCTGCTGCCGGTGCGGGACTGGCCGCTGCTGCACTCCGGGGCCAAGCGCGAGGGGTGGTGGCGGCACTACCGGGAGCTGGCCGAACGTGAGCCGGGGCTGATCGAGGACGTGCTGGCCGCGGTCAAGGAGGTCGGCCCGGTGGGCGCCGGCACCCTGGAGGAGATGCTCGGCCGCACACCGTCCGGGCCCAGGGCCGGCTCCTGGTGGAACCGCTCGGACATCAAGCGGACCTGCGAGTACCTGTTCGGCACCGGCCAGCTGACCACCGGCACCAGGGTCAACTTCCAGCGCCTCTACGACCTGCCCGAGCGGGTCCTTCCGCCGGAGGTGCTGGCCGCGCCGCCGATCGATGCGGACGAGGCGGCCCGCGGCTTGGTCGCCAACTCCGCCGCCGCGCTGGGCGTGGCCACCGAGCCGGAGCTGCGCGACTACTACCGGTTGGGGCCGCACACCTGCCGGGACGCGATCCGCGAGCTGGTCGACGCCGGGCAGCTCGAGCCGGTCGAGGTGCGCGGCTGGAACCGCGCCGGGTACCGGCACCCGGGCGCCCGGATGCCGAGAAAGATCACCACGCGCGCGCTGCTCTGCCCGTTCGACCCGCTGATCTGGGAGCGGGCCCGCACCGAGCGGATCTTCGACTTCCGCTACCGGATCGAGATCTACACCCCGGCCGAGCGGCGCGAACACGGTTACTACGTGTTCCCGTTCCTGCTGGACGACGCACTGGTCGGCCGGGTGGACCTGAAGGCCGACCGGGTGAACCGGGTGCTGCGGGTGCCCGGCGCGTTCGCCGAACCGGGGGAGGCCGTGCCGATTGCCAAGGTGGCCGCCGAGCTGGCCGACGAATTGCGGCTGATGGCCAGCTGGCTGGAGTTGGACGACGTGGTGGTCGGCGAGCGGGGCGATCTGATCGCCCCGCTCGCCAGGGCACTGGCGACTCGGCCGGCTAACTCGTCGATCTAGCCGGCCGCCCCCGCCGGGCTCAGCGCCCTCGTCACCAGGACGTCTCCGCTGCCGGTGCGACCCTGGACATGGACCGCGCCGGCTCCGGTTCCGCTGGGCGCGGTGTCGCTGACCTGCAGCTCGCTGCGCGCGCGGCCGGAGCCGGAGTGCAGGTCGAGCTCGGCGGCCACCCCGGCGTGCACTCCGATCCGCAGGTTGCCCGAGCCGGTGGTCAGGTCGAGCCGGCCGGCCTCGGCGTTCTCCACGGTCACATCCCCGGAGCCGGCGCGCGCGAGCACATCCGCCCGGACCGTGCCCAGCCGCAGGTCGCCGCTGCCGCTCTGGATGTCGGCCGGCCCGCCCAGCACCGCCAGCTCGAGGCTGCCTGAGCCGGTCTTCGCCGTGGTCCGGCCGGACACCGCGCGGACCGTCCCCGAGCCGGAGCCGGTGCGCAGCTTCAGGTCACCGTCGACCGACTCCAGCGCGATGTCGCCGGCGCTGGCCCGGGCGCTGGCGGTTCCGGCCCGGCCACTGACGGTGATCTGGCCGGCTCCGGTGCGCAGGGTGACCCGCGACCCGGCCGGCGCCCGCACGGTCAGCAGCAACGGCACGATCCGCGCCGGCAGCGTCGTCGCCGAGTGCACCACCAGCCGGCGGGCCGGCTCCGACCAGGTGATCTCGGCGCTGCGCACCGCCTCGGCGGGCAAATTTCCGAGCAGGCCACCCAGATCGAAGTCGCCGCCACCGAGCCCGGGGATGGAGAACTGCCGGTCGCCGAAGGTGAAGTTGCGCCCGGCGAACGGGAACTCCCGACCGCCCACCCGGAAGGATCCGGATGATCCGCTGGTGGCCTCGCTGAGCAGGTTGAGCAGCCCGGACAGCCCAGCAGCCCGGCCGCCCTCGGTGCCCCGCTCGACCCGGAGCTCGACGTCCACCGTGCCGGCGTCGTCGGTGAGGGCCACCTCGATCCGGCCGGCCTCCAGGGTCAGTTCCAGCTCAGCCGGAGCGGCACATGGCCAGCTCTCGGTGCGCACCGCGCGTTCATGCTCGGGCTCGTCAGTACCGCTCGGGCTACCGGTCGGACTGTCGCTCGGCCCGCTGGTGGGGCCGTCGCTCGCGCTGCCGGTCGGGCTTTCGGTGCTGTCGCTGCTGGCGCTCGCGCTGTTGGTGCCGCTGGGTTCGCCGGCGCCGGCCTCGGTCGGGCCGCTCCCGGCGTGCTCTTCAGGGCCGCCGGCGGCCGTGGTTTCGCCCTGGGCGCCCGAATCCGCGCCGGTGGCCTCGGCCCATACCCGACCGGCGTCCTGCGCGTGGCCGGCCTCGGGGGTGGTGTGCTCGTCGCGGGGGATGCTGTTCTCGGTCATGATCCGCCTCTCAGCCCTGCACCCAGCCGCGTACCCGGCGGCTGTCGTCGCGCCCACGTCCCCGGTTCCCGTCGCCGCCCCGGCCGCCACCTTCGCGGCCCCAGTCGCTCCAGTCCCGGTGTGACGCGCCGTGCAGCGCGCCCTGGACGGCCTGGGAGATCCAGGCGTTGAGCGACATGCCCTGCGCGTTGGCGGCCTGCTCGGCGCGATTCTTCATCTGTTCCATCAGGCGGAGGGTGATCCGGCTGATGTCCCCGGGATCTCCGAGCGGCGGCGGGGGCGGTGGCGGCTGTTCGCTGGCCTGGGGCCGCGTCGGTTCGGTGACCGCGACCTTGACCTGGCGACCGTCCAGCCGCACCTCGACCACCCGCTCCCCGTCGAGCGCCTCGGTGACCTCGGCGGCCAGGTCGGCCAGGGCGTTCATCACGGCCAGCCGGGCGGCCGGCTCGATCGCGGCCGCGAGCAGCGCCGCGGTCCGTTGGGTCTGCTCGTCCCCGGCGGCGGCGGCGGACACGAGGTCCTCGCGCAAGCCGGCGACATAGGGTGTGACATCCATGACGCCAGTGTGGCGTCATGGATGACGTCACGCAAGGCAAATATGGCGTCACCGAGCCTCGCTGAGCCTCAGCGCGGAGTCCCGGTCAGGCTGTCAGAGGCCGCCGTTACGCTGCCGGCATGCCTGAGACGGTGCCGCTGAGGGTCCAGCTGATCGCGAAGACCGAGTTCATGCCGCCGGCCGATGTGCCGTGGGAGACCGATGCCGACGGTGGGCAGGCGCTCGCCGAATTCGCCGGCCGGGCCTGCTACCAGTCCTGGAAGAAACCGAACCCGGCCACCGCCACGAACGCCGGCTACCTGCGGCACATCCTGGAGGTCGGCCACCTGAGCGTGCTCGAGCACGGCACGGTGACGTTCTACCTCACCGGAGTGTCCCGGTCGCTGACGCACGAGCTCATCCGGCACCGGCATTTCTCCTACTCGCAGCTCTCCCAGCGCTACGTGCCCGGTCGGGGTTCGGCGCTGGTCGAGCCAGAGGTGATCGCCGGCGAGCCGGAGCTGCACGCGGCGTTCGTGGAGGCCACCGAGGCCGCCGAGAAGGCCTACGACGCGCTGCTGTCCGGCCTCGAGCAGCGGTTCGCCGACGTGCCGAATGCCACCCTGCGGCGCAAGCAGGCCCGGCAGGCGGCCCGCTCGGTGCTGCCCAACGCGACCGAGACGAAGATCGTGGTCACCGGCAACTACCGGGCCTGGCGGCACTTCATCGCAATGCGCGCCACCGAGCACGCCGACGTGGAGATCCGCGAGCTGGCCATCGAGTGCCTGCGCCAGCTGCTGGCCGCGGTGCCGAACGTGTTCGCCGACTTCGAGATCGGCACCCTGGAGGACGGCAGCGAGATCGCCTCCAGCCCCTTGGTCTCCGAGGGCTGAAGCGGGTGTCACCGGGCGCGGTGACCGAAGCGGGGCGGGAGCGCGCGGCGCTCAGCGCGGAGTTCGAGCGGGTCGGGCCGGGCGTGCCCACCCTGTGCGGGGGGCGTACTGCCGGTGAGCTACTGGCCCACCTGTTGGTGCGGGAACGCCGGTACCTGGTCAGCCTGCTGGGCATCCCGGCGCCCTCTGTGCTGCGGGCGGCCGAGCGGCGGATGGCCCGGTTGCCCTGGCTGGAGATGATCGAACTGTTGCGCACCGGTTCCGGCGGGTGGCTGCCCGGCCGCCGGCCCACTGACGGGCTGGAGTTTCTCCGGCTCTACGTGCACCACGAGGACATCCGCCGGGCCCGGCTCGGCTGGGAGCCGAGGCCCCCGGAGGTGTACCGGGACGACACCCTGTGGCACGGGGCGCGCACCCTCGGTCGGCTGGCCTACCAGCGCAGCCCGGTCGGCGTCGTGCTGCGGCGACCGGACGGGGAGTCCTGGCCGGTGCGGCGCGGTCCGCGCCCGGTCACGGTGCACGGCCAGCCGGGCGAGTTGGTGGTGCACATGTGCCGCCGGCCGAGGGTGCGGGTGCAGGCCGCCGGCCCGCCGGCGGACGTCAGCGCGGCGCTGGCGGCCCGGCCGGGGACCCTGTTCGGCGGTTTCGCCGCGACCCGCCCGCCCGACGGCTCCGGGCAGCACACGACCGGCTACAACGAGGGGTAACGAGGATGAGACTGGTACCCGCCGAGCGCGCGGCGCTGTGCGACCTGTTCGAGGCGACCGGCCCGCAAGCGCCCACCGTGCTGCCCGGTTGGCGCGCCGAGGAACTGCTCGCGCACCTGCTGGTGCGGGAGCGCCAGCCGCTGGCCGCGCCGGGCATCCTGGTGCCGCCGCTGGCGCGGTTCACCGAGAAGGCGATGCACTCGTATGACAACCTGCCGTGGGCGCAGCGGGTCCGGCTGCTGCGGGGCGGGGCTCCGCTGTGGTCGCCGTATCGGGTCGGGGTGCTGGACGAACGCGCCAACCTGCTGGAGTTCTTCGTGCACCACGAGGACCTGGCCAGGGCGCAACCGGGTTGGCAGGTCCGCCCGGCGCAACCCGAGCGGGATGAGGCGCTCTGGTCGGCGCTGCGGCTGGGCGCACGGGTGATGTACCGGCACAGCCCGGTGGGGGTGCGGCTGCGGCACGCCACCAGGGAGCGGGGCGCCGAGATCAACGCCCGGCGCGGGCCAGGGCCGGTCTCCGTGATCGGCGAGCCGGGGGAGTTGGTGCTGCACGCGTTCGGCCGGGAGCTCGCCCAGGTGGAGCTGGAGGGCTCGGAGCCGGACATCGAGGCGCTGCGGTCCGCCCCGCGCGGCATCTAGTGCTGAGATGGAAGTCTCGATAGGCCGGCAGCTGGGCGCCGGACCCGCCGGTCAGGCCGTCGGGCGGGGCCGGAACGCCGGGCCCGCTGAGCCCGGCATTTGCCCTGGTTGGCGTGGCGGCGGCGGTGACCGTCGCGGTGGCGGTACCATAGCTGGTAATGCGCGCCTTCCAATCTGGCGGCGCGGTGTGCGCCAGGGCACCCCGATGCCCGTTGGCCCACCCAGAACTCGTCGCCACGCCTGAGCTGGCGACACGACCAGGCCGGCCATGCCGGCCACGAAAGTTGTTGCCCTGTGAGTCGTTCACATAATTCCAACCGTCGAAACTCCCGCCCGGAACGCGAGCGTGAGCGCGACCGCCCGGTCGAGCAGCCGGCGCCAAACCCCGAGTTGCCGATAACGGCGCCGCCGGAGCTGCCGGAGGGCGGCCTGCGCGTGGTCGCCCTCGGCGGCATCGGGGAGATCGGCCGCAACATGACCGTCTTCGAGTACGCCGGAAAGCTGCTCGTGGTCGATTGCGGCGTGCTCTTCCCGGCCGAGGATTCCCCGGGCGTGGACCTGATCCTGCCCGACTTCCGGGCCATCGAGGACCGTCTCGACGACATCGAGGCGATCGTGCTCACGCACGGCCACGAGGACCACATCGGCGCCATCCCGTTCCTGCTCCGGCTGCGCCCGGACGTGCCGATCGTGGGATCCAAGTTCACCCTCGCCCTGGTGGCCGCCAAGTGCAAAGAGCACCGGCAGACCCCGCACCTGCGCGAGGTCCGCGAGGGCCAGCGCACCAAGCACGGCGAGTTCAACTGCGAGTACTTCGCGGTCAACCACTCCATCCCGGACGCGCT
>DATHIT010000944.1:0-3426 GCA_035489915.1 Pseudonocardia sp.
ACACAGTCACCGGCGGTGACTGGGACAGCGTCCTTGGCGCCGTCACCGACGATCACGACGAGCGAATCGTGATCAACATGGGGCCGCAACACCCCTCCACGCACGGCGTGCTGCGGATCGTCCTCGACCTCGACGGCGAGACGGTGACGCAGGCCAGGGCGGTCATCGGCTACCTGCACACCGGCATCGAGAAGAACTGCGAGTACCGCACCTGGACCCAGGGCGTCACCTTCGTGACCCGGTGCGACTACCTGTCCCCGCTGTTCACCGAGACCGCGTACTGCCTGGGCGTGGAGAAGCTGCTTGGCGTCACCGCGCCGCGCCGGGCCACGCTGGGCCGGGTGCTGCTGATGGAGATCAACCGGGTCGCCTCGCACCTGGTCGCGCTGGCCACCGGCGGCATGGAGCTGGGCGCGCTGACCGCGATGACCGCAGGCTTCCGCGAGCGGGAGGTGGCGCTGCACCTGCTGGAGTACCTCACCGGGCTGCGGATGAACCACGCCTACATCCGTCCCGGCGGCCTGGCGCAGGACTTCCCGGAGGACTACCGGGACCACGTCATGTACTTCGTGAACTGGATGGACAAGTACCTGCCGGACTACGACAAGCTGCTCACCGGGCAGCCGATCTGGCGCCAGCGCATGGAGGGCGTCGGCTACCTCCCGGTGGACGGCTGCCTGGCGCTGGGTGCCACAGGCCCGATCCTGCGCTCCGCCGGCCTGCCGTGGGACATGCGCAAGACCGAGCCGTACTGCCTGTACGACGAGTTCGAGTTCGAGGTGCCCACCGCGACCGAGGCGGACTGCTTCGCCCGGTACCGGCTGCGGGTGGCCGAGATGCACGAGTCACTCAAGATCATTAGACAGTGCCTGGACAAGCTGGAACCCGGCCCGGTGATGGTCGCGGACAAGAAGGTGGCCTGGCCGGCGCAGCTGAGCCTCGGCTCGGACGGGCTGGGCAACTCCCTCGAGCACGTCCGCAAGATCATGGGCCAGTCCATGGAGGCGCTGATCCACCACTTCAAGCTGGTCACCGAGGGCTTCAAGGTGCCGGCGGGGCAGGTCTACACCGCCGTCGAATCGCCCCGGGGTGAGCTTGGCGCGCACCTGGTCTCGGACGGCGGCACCCGGCCGATGCGGGTGCACCTGCGCGAGCCCAGCTTCATCAACCTGCAGACCATGCCGGCGATGAGCGAGGGCGGCATGATCGCCGACGTGATCGCCGCGGTGGCCTCGATCGACCCGGTGATGGGGGGATGCGACCGATGACCCAAGAGGTGTTCGACGAGCTCACCCGGCAGCGCTCGAAGGAGGTCATCAACCGGTACCCGGAGTCGCGCTCCGCGCTGCTGCCGCTGCTGCACCTGGTGCAGTCGGTGGAGGGCTACGTCAGCCAGCAGGGCATCGGGTTCTGCGCCGAGCAACTGGGCCTGAGCACCGCCGAGGTCAGCGCGGTGGCCACCTTCTACACCATGTACAAGCGTCGCCCCGGCGGAGAGCACCTGGTCAGCGTGTGCACCAACACGCTGTGCGCGGCGCTCGGCGGGGATGCCATCTACAAACGGGTGTGCGAGCGGCTGGGTGAGCCCGGCAAGCCGCTGGGCCACGAGCAGACCGTCGGCGAGCCGGGCAGCCCCGGTTCGATCACCGTCGAGCACGCCGAGTGCCTGGCCGCCTGCGACCTGGCTCCGGTGCTGCAGGTCAACTACGAGTACTACGACAACCAGTCGGTCGAGTCGGCCACCGAGCTGGTGGACGCGCTGCGCCGGGGGGAGAAGCCGGCGCCCACCCGAGGTGCCCCGCTGACCGACTGGCGCACCGTGGAGCGCGAGATCGCCGGGTTCTACGACGACCTGCCGACCGCCGCCGACGGGCCGTCCGCCGCCGAGGAGACGCTGATGGGCGCCGCGCTGGCGGAGGCCAGCGGCTGGACGGCGCCGGCCATGCCAGAGCACGCGGAGCTGCCGCACCTACCGGAGAAGAAATGACTACCCAGCCGTTGACCCCGGTGCTCACCCGCCGCTGGATGTCCCCGTACTCCTGGACCAGGGAGACCTACGAACGGCTGGAGGGCTACCAGGCGCTGCACACGGCGCTGCGCGGCCACCCGGACCAGCTCATCCAGCTGGTGAAGGACTCCGGGCTGCGTGGGCGCGGCGGTGCGGGTTTCCCGACCGGGATGAAGTGGTCCTTCATCCCGCAGGGAACCACCGGGCCGGCCGCCAAACCGCACTACCTGGTGATCAATGCCGACGAGGGCGAGCCGGGTACCTGCAAGGACATCCCGCTGATGATGGCCGATCCGCACTCGCTGATCGAGGGCTGCATCATCACCAGCTACGCGATCAGGGCCAACTTCTGCGCGATCTACATCCGGGGTGAGGCGCTGCACTGCATCCGCCGGGTGCAGCACGCGGTGAACGAGGCGTACGAGGCCGGCTACCTGGGCAAGGACATTCTGGGCTCCGGGTTCGACCTGGACATCGTGGTGCACGCCGGCGCCGGGGCGTACATCTGCGGTGAGGAGACCGCGCTGCTGGACTCCCTGGAGGGACGGCGTGGGCAGCCCCGGCTGAAGCCGCCGTTCCCGGCCACCGCCGGGCTGTACGCCGCGCCCACCGTGGTGAACAACGTGGAGACCATCGCCAGCGTGCCGGCCATCGTGCAGGGCGGCAGCGAGTGGTTCCGCTCGATGGGCACCGAGAAGAGCCCCGGGCCGAAGATCTACTCGCTGTCCGGGCACGTGGAGCGGCCCGGCCAGTACGAGGCGCCGCTGGGCACCACGCTGCGCCAGCTGCTCGACCTGGCCGGCGGCATGAAGGACGGCATCCCGCTCAAGTTCTGGACCCCGGGCGGCTCGTCCACCCCGCTGTTCACCGCCGAGCACCTGGACGTGCCGCTGGACTTCGAGGGCGCGGCGGCCGCCGGGTCGATGCTGGGCACCACCGCGCTGATGCTGTTCAACGAGACCGTCTCGGTGCCCTGGGCGGTGATGAAGTGGACCGAGTTCTACAAGCACGAGTCCTGCGGCAAGTGCACTCCGTGCCGGGAGGGCTGCTACTGGCTGTTGCAGATCCTGGAGCGGATGGTGGCCGGCGAGGGCACCGAGGCCGACATCGACACCATGCTCGACGTCTGCGACAACATCCTCGGCCGCTCGTTCTGCGCACTGGGTGACGGTGCGGTCAGCCCGATCACCAGTGGGATCAAGTACTTCCGGCAGGAGTTCCTGGACCTGTGCAAGGCCCAGCCCGGAAACGGCGGAGCCCCGCGTGACCAGCTGGACGATCTCGTGGGAGCACAGGCATGACGCTGACCCAGGACACCGCTACCGGGAACAAGCCGGTCCCGGAGGGCCACGTCCGACTGACCATCGACGGTATCGAGGTGGACGCGCCCAAGGGCGAGATCCTCATCCGCGCCTGTG
>DATHIT010000945.1:0-23396 GCA_035489915.1 Pseudonocardia sp.
GGCCAGCGCGGAGAGCGCCGCCAGCTCGGGATAACTCCGGGTGATCGTCCGCTCGGAGCCGCTGACCAGCTGGGCGCGACCGGGGCGCAGGTAAGCGATCGCGCGCACCCCGTCCCAGAAAAACTCGAACGCCCAGGCCGAGCCGGCCGGCATCGCCCCCTCGGTGGCGAGCATCGGCCGGATCGGGTGCGTCGACGGATCCGGCACGTTGCACGCCTCCACGCCGATGAGAGTAGCCGCCCCCACCGACTTTCAATCCTCGAATCAGCCCCCGAACCCGTGGTCGAGCAGCACAAATGCCCGCTCCACCTCGGCCATCGCCTCGGGTGCGACGGCGGGTTCACGCCGAACTGACCCTCCGCACTACTCCAAGGAGTCGGCGCGCCTCAGCAGGACGCGCCACTCCCGCCGAGCAGCGACCCGATGGCGCCGAGCAGACTCGCCACCACGCCTGGGTTGCAGGCAGCCGCGGCCCCGGTCGCGGGGGCTAGCTGGCCGCCACCGGAGCCACCGGCGACGACGAACACGGCTCCGGTGCCCGCCTGCCCCCCGCCCGAGCTGCCCGGCACGGTGCTGCTGGTCCGGGAGCTCTGCGCCGCCGTGGAGCCGCTCGTCACGGCGGTCGTCCTCCCGTGGGCGACGACCGGACCGGCGGCCTGCGAGCCCGGCGGCGGAGTGGCGCGCTGGTTGTTCTGGTGAGCGCTGAACGCGAGGAAACCGATCATCAGCGCAAGGGCGGCGGCGGCGACCGCCGCGACGGAGCCGAAAGAACGCACCACAACCCGCTCCGTCCATCTGGTCTAGTTACCGAGGTTAACGACTGTTCCGGCTACCGGTTTGCAAGGTCACACGGATGGCTGGCGATGATGCCGCGGCACCACGTGCACCATGTGCTCCGCGAAGTCGAAAGCTTGGTCTGCTAACGCGATCAGATGACCACTTGTCACCCGATAGAGCATCCGTCGCCCGTCCCTGCGCGCCCGGACCAGCCCGGCCAGCCGCAACCGGCCCAGGTGCTGGGACACCGACGACCGGGACGCCGCGACCTGCTCGGTCAGCGTGCTCACATCCTGCTCGCCCGAACCGAGCAGTCGCACCAGGTGCAACCGGGTGGGGTCGGCCAGCTGGGCGAGCACATCGGCGGCGGTCGCCAACACGGCGCCGTCCTCGGCCTGGTCGGTCTCCGCCTCCGGCGCCTGTCGCAGCTCGGTGGCGACTGCCATGCTCTTGCGCGCGCGCATGGTTGCATTTTGGCCGGGACCGGGGCACCATCGCAAGCAGGGGCGGTGGGCGGGGGTCCGATGCGGCACGGCGAGGAGCAGCGAGCCACCGAACACGGCGGTCAGCACGGCCACGGGCACGCGCACGGCCATCCCGCCGGCCCGACGGGTCCGCGCCGCTGGTGGTCGCGCGCCGCACACCTGCTCACCCCGCACAGCCACGACGCCGCGGATCGGCTGGACGGCGCACTGCGCACCAGCGCGCTCGGCCTGCGCACGGTGGCCTGGTCCTTCGCCATCCTGGCGGTGACCGCGCTGGGCCAGCTCGCCGTGGTGGTGCTGACCGGTTCGGTCGCGCTGCTCGGCGACACCATCCACAACCTGGCCGACGCGCTCACCGCGGTCCCGCTGGCCGCCGCGTTCCTGCTGGGCCGCCGCCCGGCGAGTCGTCGCTACACCTACGGGCTGGGCCGCTCCGAAGACCTGGCCGGGGTGATCGTCGTACTGGTGATCGGGGCCTCGGCGGCGCTGGCCGGGTACCAGGCGATCCACCGGCTGCTGCACCCGGAGCCGATCACCCACCTGTGGGCGGTGGCGGTCGCCGGGCTGGGCGGGTTCGCCGGCAACGAGCTGGTGGCCCGGCTGCGCATCGGGGTGGGCCGCCGGATCGGTTCCGCCGCACTGGTCGCCGACGGGGTGCACGCGCGCACCGACGGCTTCACCTCGCTGGCCGTGGTGGCCGGCGCGCTCGGCGTGGCACTGGGCTTCCCGATCGCCGACCCGCTGATCGGCCTGGCCATCGCGGTGATGATCCTGCTGGTGGCCAGGGACGCCGCCCGGGACGTGCTGCGCCGGCTGATGGACGCGGTGGACCCGGCCGTCCTCGCGCTCGCCGAGCGAACCGCCGCCCAGGTACCCGGCGTCCGCACCACCGACCAGCTGCGGATGCGCTGGATCGGCCACGAGCTGCACGCCGAGCTGGCCGCCGGGGTTGACCCGGAGCTGACCGTCGAGCGGGCCCACCGGCTGGCGCACGAGGTGGAGCACGCGCTGGTGCACGCGGTCCCCCGGCTGGCCGCGGCGGTGGTGCACGTGGAGCCGGCCAGCCTGGCCGCCGCGGCGCACGACACGCTCGCCCACCACCGCTGACCTCGTGAGTGGCGATGGTCGCTATAGCGACCATCGCCACTCACGACCCCCGCCCGTGTAAAGATCGCGGTATGGCTGTGGTGCTGGTGCATGGGAATCCTGAGACCGACGCGGTGTGGCGGCCCCTCATGGGCGAGCTCGGCCGCGACGATGTGACCTGTCTGTCCCCGCCCGGGTTCGGCGCGCCGGCGCCGGACGGGTTCGGGGCGACCTACCTGGAGTACCGGGACTGGCTGGTCGGCGAACTGGAACGGTTCGACGCGCCGGTCGACCTGGTGGGCCACGACTGGGGCGGCGGCCACGTGATGAACGCGGTGATGAGCCGGCCGGACCTGGTGCGCAGCTGGGTCACCGACGTGATCGGCATCTATGACCCGGACTACGTCTGGCACGAGCTGGCCCAGGTGTGGCAGCAGCCGGAGGCCGGCGAGAAGCTGGTCGACACCATGATGAACAGCCCCGTCCAGGAGCGGGTATCGCGGCTGCTGGGGTTCGGCGTCACCCGGGATGTCGCCGAGGGGATGGCTGCCGGACAGGGCGAGGAGATGGGCCGGTGCATCCTCGCGCTCTACCGGTCGGCGGCCCAGCCGGTGCTGCGCGAGCTCGGCGAGCACCTGCCGGCCGCCGCCGCGCGTCCCGGCCTGGCGGTATTGGCCACCGAGGACCACTACGTCGGCACCGACGAGATGCGGCACCGCGCGGCGGCGCGAGCGAACGCGCAGGTGGCGATGCTGGAGGGGCTTGGCCACTGGTGGATGGTGCAGGACCCGGCCAGGGGCGCCCAGGTGCTGACCGAATTCTGGGCTTCCGTGCCGGGTTGAGCACGGAAAGTAACCAACGAGCCGATCATGTAACAGCCCGTAACCCCGTCTCGGGCCGGCTCGTTATCACGACAAGGCTGCCGGCCGGTGCGCGCTCTTGACACAGCCGAGGCGCGTCATCCTTCGCGCCCACGCCCGGCCGGCAGCTCGATTCATCTTCGTCCGATCTTCGCGCGATGCACGGTTGCGCCACGCCGGCTACTCGATCGGGCCGCCGCGAGCACTCGATCCGGCGACCGGCAGCAAGGCCCGGCCCAGCTGCGTCGCCGAATCGACCACCAGGTGCTCGGGCGGCGCCGGGTCCCGGCTCAGCGCCTCGGCCAGCATGGCGTGCAGCGCGCCGATGATGGCCGCGCCGGCCAGGCCCGCGTCGATCGACGGGTCGAGTTCGCCGGTCCGCTGGCCGTACCGGATGTTGCGGGCCGCCGCGTACGCCTGCTCGCGCTGGCGGATGGCCCCGACCCGGGTGGCGGCCGCCTCGTGCAGCAGGCCGGCGGCCACCGCCCGACCGAGCGGGTGGGCGTACAGGAAGCGCACCTCGCGGCGCAGCCGCAGCACCTCCCGCTCCAGCCAAGGCAGCTCGTCGGCCACCGGCGCGTCGAAGACCTCGGCGGAGTACTGGTCCCAGAAGTCGTGCACCACCGCCTCGACCAGGCCGTCCTTGCCGGGGAAGTACCGGTACAACACGCTGGGCGCCACCCCGGCCCGCTCGGACACCGCGGCGATCTCGATGGAGCCGTGGTCGGCCAGCTCGTCGCGGCCGATGTCCAGCAGCCGTTGCCGGGTGGCCTGGCCCTTGCGGGTCAGCTGCCGCTGGGTTGGCTGCATGTCTCCGCGCCCGCCTCGGCGTCCAGCATCGGTTGCCAGGGCAGTGCTGAGCCGTCCCGCCAGCTGTCCGGCAGGATCCCCATCGCGGTGTTGAACCGTTGCCAGCCGATGGCGAACCCGATGGTCATCCCCAGGTCCAGGATCTCGTCGTCGCTGAAGTGCTCGCGCAGCCGCCGGTACTCGGCGTCGTCGAACTCGGTGTGCTCGCCGCTGAGCCGGTCGGCGTACGCCAGCGCCGCCTTGGTCCGCTCCGGCAGGTCGGAGCGCTCGAAGTCGAACAGCTTCGCCAGCAGCGCCGCGCCCTCCCCCTCGGTCGCCGCGCGCGAGGTCACCGCGCTGCAGTGCAGGCACCGGTTGTTGTAGGCCAGCCGCTTGCGCACCAGCTCGAACAGCCCGGGTTCGATCAGCGACCCGCCGCCGTAGATGTAGCGGATGAAACCCCAGGTCGCGTCCAGCACGCCGGGCCGCCGGGCCAGGGTGAGGAACAGGTTGTCGTCCTCGTAGGCATTGGCGTACCAGCGGTCCAGCCGCTGGCGCAGCCGCTCCTCCAGCTCCTCCCGGCGCGCCTTGGGCAGAAACCCTCGGTCGTTGGTCATCGAGCCCTCCTCATGGCGTGATCACGTGCTCGGGATTGGGCCGCAGCTCCGGCGGGGCCTGGCTGTAGTCGCCGAACGGGCCGTCCCGCTCGGTGATCACCGCGCGAACCCCGTCCTCCTCGGCGAGCTGGATGAACCGCCGCGCGTCCGGGGTGTTGCGCATCAACCCGTCCAGGATCGGGCCAAGCGTCTGGGTGGAGGCCAGGCCCATGTTCTCGTAGGCGTGGTTGACCACCAGCTTCATCGCGGCCAGCTGGGAGAGCGGGATCGAGGCCAGCCGCTGGGCCAGCTCGGCCACTGTCGACTCGAGCTCGGCGAACGGCACCGACTGGTTGATCAGCCCGACCTCGGCGGCTTCCTTGCCGGACAGCGGCTTGCCGGTCAGCGCGTACTCCTTGGCCTTGGTCAGGCCCAGCCGGTAGAGCCACATACCGGACAGGTAGCAGCCCCACATCCGGCTGTACGGGGTCCCGATCACCGCGTCGTCGCTGGCCACCACCAGGTCGGCGGACAGGGCGAAGTCACTGCCACCACCGACGCACCAGCCGTGCACCGTTGCGATCACCGGCTTGGGCGAGCGCCAGACGCTCATCAGCTGCTGGGTCGGCGAGAGTGCGTCGGCGGTGGCGAACATGAAGTCCTTGCCAGGGTCCCACCGGCCGTCGCTGGTCAGCTGGTCGTCCCAGTGGTGGAAGCCACCGGCGAAGTTGTACCCGGCGCAGAACGACCGCCCGGCGCCGCGCACCACGATCACCGAGACCGCCGGGTCCCGCACCGCCCGGTGCACGGCGGCCTGCACCTCCGCCGGCATCGGCGGCACGATGGTGTTCAGCTGCTCGGGCCGGTTCAAGGTGATCGTGGCGATCTTGCCGGCCACCTCGTAGAGCACCGTCTCGAACTGGGCGTTCTCGGTCATGCCCGGAAGCTAGCCAGGCACCGAGACCCCGTCAAGAAGTGACTTCACTTTTTTTCTTACTTTACAGTCCCAGCAGCCCGCCGCCACGGCGTCGGCTCGGCGCCTGGTCGGGTTCGGGCTGATAATCCGCCGAGGACCCGTCGACGACCTCAACCGTGTCGCCCACGTTGAGGTTGTTGAAGAAGTAGCGGGCGTCCGCGTTGGCCAACCGGATACAGCCAGCCGTGCGGTTCCCGACGTCTCCGCCGCCGTGGAAGGCCACCCCGGACTTGGTGAAGAACACCGAGTACGGCATCGCCGAGGGCTGACCCGCGGAATCCGTTGTCTCCGAGCTGCGGTGGCTCAGGTCCTTGGACAGCACGTGGAACGTCCCGGTGGGGGTGTCCTCGCCGGGGCCCCCGGTGGAGGCGTCCACCGGCCCTCGGGCGACCCGCCCGTCCTCGATCAACCACGCCTTGCCGTTGAAGCCCCGGTCGCCCAGCGCCACGCACGCCACCATGTCGATGTGGCACGGCGTGCCCGGCACCAGCGCGGAGCTCCGCAGGGGGGTCGCCGGGCTCGCCTGGGCCGGCGTCGAACCGACCAGCGGCACGACCACCAGGGCCACCAACGCGCCGAGGCCTGCCACGAACGCCGTGCGACGGCACCCCAGACGGCGTAGCCGATGCCGGCTCATGCGTCCAAACCAGACATGCGATAGTCCTTCCAGGCGAGCGTCAACCCGCTAGATGGCGGAACCATATCGACTAGGTCTCGGTTCACCAACAGCGACCCCCCGACTACTACCCGTAGCAATTACTCCGCGGTTTCACCCCGGCGCAGCGGGTACCTGAGCAGCGTCGGGCCGTGGGAAGCGAGGGCCAGGTGGCGGAGTGCCGGATCGGGTTCATCGGGGCGGGCGGGGTGGCCGCTCGGCACGCTCGGATGCTGGGCGAGTTCGACGATGTGCGCCTGGTGTCGGTCACCGACCTCAACACCGAGCAGGCCGGGGCGTTCGCCGACGAGCACGGCATGCGCACGGTCCCCGGGGTTGACCAGCTGATCGACAGCGGCCTGGACGCGGTGTACGTCTGCGTGCCGCCGTTCGCGCACGGGCCGGCGGAGGAAGCGGTCGCGGCGGCCGGGCTCGCGCTGTTCGTGGAGAAGCCGATCGGGCTGGACGCCGAGGTCGCCGAACGGATCGCCGGGGTGCTGCGCGAGTCAGGTGTGATCACCGCGGTCGGCCACCACTGGCGCTACTCCCCGGTGGTCGACTGCGCGCGGCAGGCGCTGGCCGAGCGGCGGGTCCGGCTGGCCATGGGCGCCTGGCTGGACAAGGTGCCCCCGGTGCCGTGGTGGGCCCGGCGGACCCGGTCCGGCGGTCAGGTCATCGAGCAGGCCATCCACGTGCTGGACCTGGCCCGGCTGCTGGTCGGCGAGGTGGTGGAGGTATCCGCCGTCGCGGACGCCAGCCCGCCGGACGCACCGGGTGCCGACGTGGACGGCGCGACCGTGGTCAACCTGCGGTTCGCCGGTGGGGCGGTCGGGAGCCTGGCGGCCACCTGCCTGCTCGCCTGGAAGCACCGCGCCGGGCTGGAGGTGTACGCCGACGGTCTCGCCGTGACGATGACCGAGGATTCGGTGGAGATCCGCGACCGCTCCGGCCCCGCGGTGCGCGGCTTCGACCCGGATGCCGCGAAGCGCGCCGCCGATCGGGCTTTTGTGGACGCCGTGCTCGGTCGGGGGGACGACGTGCGCAGCCCGTACCAGGACGCGCTGCGCACCCATCGGCTGGCCTGCGCGGTGACCAGGTCGATCGACCTGGGCGGCCCGGTTCGGCTGACGGAGGACCGCGATGCCCGGCGCTGAGCGCGTGCTCGTGGTGAATCGGCCCGGCCAGGCGGTGGTGTGCACCGAGCCGGCAAACCCGCCGCTGCCCGAGGGCAGCTTCGACGTGCGCACCGTGTACAGCGGCCTGTCGGCCGGCACCGAGCTGAGCTTCTTCAAAGGCACCCACCCGCTGCTGAAGGCCGGCTGGGACGCCGAACTCGGCCTGTTCGCCCCGTGGCGGACGCCGACCGACTATCCGGTGCGGCGCTGGGGGTACATGCAGGTCGGCCGGGTCACCGAGAGCCGGACCGCCGCCGTGGCCGCCGGCAGCTACCTGGCGATGACCTACGGCCACCGGGCCGGCTACCGGGGTGACCCGCTGGTCGACCGGGCGGTACCCCTGCCGGAGGACCTCGACCCGCTGCTCGGCATCTATGTCGCGCACATGGGCCCGATCTGCGCGAACGGGCTGCTGCATGCGGCGGCCGAGCTGCACGGCGCCGACGTCAGGACCCTCGCCGACGGGGTGCGGGGGCGCCGGGTGGTGATCACCGGCTCCGGTGTGGTCGGCCTGCTGACCGCGCTGTTCGCCCGCCAGCACGGTGCCCAGGAGGTAGTGCTGATCGAGGCCACGGAAGCGCGCCGGAAGGTGGGCGAGGCATTCGGCTTCACCGTGCTCGACCCGGACGCCGAGGACCCCGCCGTGCTGCTCAAGACCCGCTGGCGGCACGGGCCCGGCGACCGGGGCGCCGACGTGGTGTTCCAGTGCCGGGGCCAGGCGGCCAGCCTCGCCCTGGCCCTGCGGCTGCTGCGGCCGCAGGGCGCGGTGATCGACCTCGCGTTCTACCAGAGCGGGGCGGACGCGGTGCGGCTCGGCGAGGAGTTCCACCACAACGGCCTGGCGGTGCGCTGCGCGCAGATCGGGCGGGTGCCCCGCGGGCTGGCCCACCTGTGGAACCGCGAGCGGCTGTCCGCCGAGACGATCTCCCTGCTCCGGGCCGAGGGCGCGGACATCTCCCACCACATGATCACCGACGTGCTGCCCATCGAACGGGCACCGGAGCTGCTCACCGCGCTGGCCCGGCGGGACCGGCACGTGCTTCAGGCCGTGTTCACCTTCCGCGCGGAGTAGCTCGCCGCCGGAGAGACCCGTTCCGGGCGGCGCGCTGGAGCACCGCCGCGTATAGGGCCAGGTACCTCTCGGCCATCAGCGCGGGGGAGAAGCGCGCGGCGGCGGCCCGTCGGCAGGCCATCCGGCTCAATGTGGCGACCGCGCCGACCCGCCGGACCAGCGCGTCCTCATCGCCCGGGTCGACCAGGAACCCGGTGCTCGCCTCGTCCACCAGCTCGGGCAGGCACCCCCGCCGGTACCCGACCACCGGCGCACCGAGGGACAGCGACTCCACCACGGCCGTCCCGCCCGGCTCCTCCCACTGCAGCGGGATCAGGCTGGCCGCCGCGCCGGCCACGATCTCGTCGCGTCGGGCCGCGTCCACCCCGCCGACCCAGCGCACCCGCCGGCCGTCCACCAGCGGCTGGACCTGCTCACACCAGTAGCGCACGTCCGGGTTGCTGGCCGCGTCAGGATCGGTGGCCAGTGCCCCGGCCAGCGCGGCGGGCCGGTGATAGGGGCCCACCGGGCCAGCCAGCAGCAGGTCGACGCCGGCCCGGTGGGCCACCTTCGCCGCGATGTGCTGCCCCTTGGCCGGGGTGATGCGGCCCAGCGAGACCAGGTAGTCGCCCTCGGCCCGCTCCGCGCCGCCAGCCCGGTTCGCGCTGTCAGGCCGGTCCGCGCCCTCGGCCAGCGGGGTGGCCAGGTGCACATGCCCGAGGCTGTGCGCGCGCAGCGCCAGCGGCGCCATGGCCAGCTGCGAGGCCGAGACCCCGTTGACGAACACCCGACCGCGTCCGTCGAACGCCCCGTACAGTTCCGCGTGCTTGGTCAGATCCCAGTGCAGGGTGTGCAGCACCGGCGGGGCCGACCCGTCCATCGCGCCCAGCACGGTCGGGCCCACCGCTTCCAGATGGTCGTGCACCAGGTCGAGGTCATTGCGCCCGCGCAGCTCCCGCACCACCCGGTCGGCATGGGCCATCGCGGCGCCCATCACCTGGTTGTAGGGGCGCTGCAGCAGCCCGAACCGTGGCTCCTGGAACGCGCACACCAGCTCGTCGACGGCTAACGCGCTCTTCCCCACCGTGGCCAGCACCACGTACACGCCGCGCCGGCGCAGTTCGGGCACCAGGGTCGCCACCACGTTCTCGATGCCCCCGTAACCATCCGGCGGGACGGGCAGCCAGGGTCCCGCGTTGATCAGTACTCGCACCGTCGCCCCAGCCCGGCGAGCGCGAAGTCGCCGACCCCGGTACGACGCACGCTGGCCAGTGGTGGGCGTTCCGGTACCGCCGTCTCGGTCACCACCACCTCGCGCACGCCTGCCTCGCCGGTCCCGCTGTGCCGGAACTGGGCCAGCCTGGTCGCCGCCTTGGGCATAGCGCCCCCGCGATGCCGCTCCAGCCGCGCGAACACGGTCATCATGATCTGCGCCGACATGTGCGCGAGCGCCTCGTTGCCCTGGTGGCGGTGGCGGCGGTGGCCAAGGTCGACCTGCGCCAGCGAGTCCAAGCCGACCAGCTCGAGGAGATCGATCAGCAACCCGACCTCCACCCCGTAGCGGGTGGCGAACGGGACGCCCTCCAGCAGCTCGCGCCGCCCGGCGTACTCGCCGGCCAGTGGCTGGACGAACCCGGCGAGCCCCGGCCAGTACATGTTCAGCAACGGGCGCGCGACCAGTTCGGTGACCCGCCCACCTCCGTCAGGGTCGGTGTGCGCCTCCCCGACCAGCGGGCGGCGGTAGAACCCCTTGACGAAGCCGACCTCCCGATCGACCAGCAACGGTCCGAGCAGACCGCTGACGAACTCGGGCGGACACCCGACCACGTCGGCGTCCAGGAACGCCACCACGTCGCCGCTGGTGGCGGCCAGCCCTTTCCACAGGGCCTCGCCCTTGCCGGCGAGTGGAGGCAGGTGGGCCAGCACCTCCTCCTGGTGCACCACCCGGGCCCCGGCCTCGGCGGCGACCCGCGCGGTGCCGTCGGTCGAGCAGGAATCGACTACCACCAGCTCATCGACCAGCGGATGACGCCGCATCAGGAACTCCCGGACCATCGCCACGATGATGCCGACCGTGGCGGCCTCGTTGCGTGCTGGCAACACGAGGCTGACCGTGGTGCTTCCCTTGGCGGCCAGCAGCTCCTCGATCGGCCAGTCGTTGGCCAGGCTGCTCCGGGCGCCCAGCCAGCCCCGGACCTCCGGGCTCAGCTCTCGGAGGGTGGACGGCTCGAATCGGCAGGTTGGAACCATTCCGGCTACCTCACTGTTCGGTCGTCGGTAGTCCGTCTATGCCCCTTTCCTTCCCCTACAAACAGGAGTGCAACCCACCTGTTATCCCCGGTTTGTCGGCGCGGCCTGCCAGCATCACCGCCGTGAACGAAACCGACCAGGAGCTGACCTGGCTACAGGACCTGCTCGACCGAAGCATCGGCACCGCCGGCGGCCACCTGGCCAGCATCGTCGAGCCCGGGCGCCGCACGCTGGGTGCCGCCCGGATCTGTGCCGACCTGCGGGGCGCGGTGGTGCTGAACGTCGCGATCGTCACCGCGTCCGGCGAGCCTCGGTTGTCCGCCGTGGACGGGCACTTCCTGCACGGCCGCGCCACCGCCATCGACCCGCGGCCTGGCGGTCATCAACTCAGCGGCACAGCGGGCCACCTACGGCGAGTTCGACGACCTCGGCGACGGCCAACCCTCGGCCCTGCCGACGCAGCTCGGCGTACCGTTCGACGCCCAGCGCGACGAGCGCGTCGGCCTGGCAACGGTCGCTGAGTTTCTGCCACACCGGGAAGACCCGGGCGCCGACCTGGTCGGCCAGCACATCAACCGCACCGTAGAGCAGCGCCGCCCTGGCGTGGTCACCTCCCTGCCCGGCGACGTGGGTGAGCTGGTGCGCCATGCCCCAGGTGTCCTCGAGCTCCCCGAAGATTTCCACGGACCGGGTGAGCAGGCGGTCGGCCCTGGCCTCCTCGCCCAGCACCGACGCGACCCGACCCTGGACGCCGAGGGCCACGGCCAGCGGCCAGGCGGTGTGGCGGCCCTCGATCGCCGGGAGCCGCGCGGTCAGTAGCTCGTCCGCCGTACGCATCGCGCCGGTGGCGATGGCCACATGTGCTTCGCCGATCACCGCGCAGGACCGGGCGTGCTCCGTGCCGGGCAGGTCCTCGGTCTCGGCGGCCTCCCGAAGCAGCTCAGCCGCGCGCGCTGCTTGGCCGCGGTAGACCTCAGCGTGCGCCCAGCAGACGAGCGCCCAGCATCGGGTGCGGGGTGTACCCAGCGCCGCAGCTTCATCAAACCGCCGCACGGCGTCGGCGTAGTTCCCCCGTGGCAGCAGCGTCATCCCAGCGACGAACTGAAGCTTGGCGCGGTCCCCCGCGGCCATGTCGGGGTGTGCCGCCAGCGCCGCGTCGGCCAGGGCGAGCGGTTCCCGAAGGTGGCCGCGGACCACCCAGAACAGCCAGGAGCCGAAGCACGCCGTGGCCAGTTCCTGGACCCGCCCCTGGTCCCGCAGGTAGCGCAGGGCGGTACGCAGGTTCTCGTGTTCGGCCTGCAGCTCGTCGAGCGCCGCGACCCCGCCCTCACCCCAGAGCCGGGCTTCGGAACCTCCCGCGAGGTCTCCGAAGAACGCGGCGTGTCGGTTCCTGGTGAGCGAATCTTCGCCGGCCGCCGTCAGCTGCTCGAGCGCGACGGCCCGGACCGTCTCAAGCATGCTGAACCGCGCGCCGGTCCGGGTGATCAGGCTGTTGTCCAGCAGGGCCCGGTGCAGCTCGAGCACGGTATTCTCGATAACCGAACGGCTGTCCCGAACCGCCGCGAGTGATGTCGCCGCCGCCAGCGTCCATCCTCCGGAGAACACGGCGAGGCGTCGCAGCAGTGCTTGTGCCGCCTCCGGCAGCAGGTCGTAGCTCCACAGCACAGTGTCCCGAAGCGTGCGCTGGCGCCGAGGCGCGTCCCTCGGCCCGTCGACTGAAGGCAGCGTGTCGAGCCGGTCGAGGAGCTCGGGTGGGGCAAGCAGCCGAGTCCGCACGGCCGCCAGTTCGATGGCCAGCGGCAGGTGGTCCAGCCGAGCGCAGAGCCGCGCGACGAGCGATGGGTCGGCCTCGAGTGGGAGTCCGGTCGCCTGGCCGGCCCGTTCGGCGAAGAGCGCGGCGGCGACCTGCGGGTCGAGCGCGGGGACGGGGTGGAGGTGTTCCCCTCGGATGCGCAGCGGTGCGCGGCTCGTCGCCAGCACAGTGAGCCGCGGTGCCGAGGCCGCCAACGCCGCCACCGCCGGTGCGGCGTCCAGCAGGTGCTCCACGTTGTCCAGCACCAGAAGCACCCGGCGCGCCCGCAGGTACGCGGCGAGCGCCTCCGGGAGGGCGCGCGGCCCGAGCTCGCGCACGCTGAGAGCGTTGGCGATTGCCGGTAGCACATCGCCCGCCTCGCCGAGCCCGGCGAGCGGGACGAACACAACGCCCGAGGGATAGTGCCGGGCGGCTTGCTCCGCGACGGCGAGCGCGACCGCGAGCGCGACGCGCGTCTTGCCGACCCCGCCCGGGCCGACGAGGGTGACCATCCGCTCGCTGGACAGCAGCCGGACCACCTCGAGGATCTCCGCGTCGCGGCCGAGGATGGAGGTGAGAGAGGCGGGCAGCAGCGGGCCGCGCGGGGTGAGCCCGCCCTCCCACGTGGCCCGTTCCGCCGCGGTGAGCCCGAGTGCGGCCGCGAGAGCGTCCCGGGTGTGCGGGTAGGGCCGCCGCCGGGTGCCGCGCTCCAGGGCGCTGACCGCGTTGGCGCTGATTCCGGCTCGCTCGGCCAGCTGCTCCTGGGTCAGGCCGGCGCGTTCGCGGTACGTGCGCAGCAGCGACCCGAAGGGCTCCTCGCCGACCCGCACACTGTCGAGTGTGTGACCGGTGTCCATGGTGGATGGCTCCCCCGCCGCCGATGCTGGCCCCGCCGAGCACTCAACCACGACGGGAGAAACATCGTGGCATCCTCCGACCTGGAGATCATGCGGGGCGTGTACGACGCCTTCGCCCGCCGCGACCTGGACACGATCCGGGCCGCCATCCACCCGGACTTCGTGATGGAGCAGAGCACCGCGCTGCCCTGGGGCGGCGTGCGGCACGGGCCGGACGGCTTCTTCGCCTTCCTGGGTGCGCTGCTCAGCCACGTGGACCCCACAGTGGCGATCGAGGACCTGTTCGACGCGGGCGACCACGTCGTGCAGGTCGGCCACACCAGTGGCACGGTGCTCGACACCGGCGCTCCCTTCCGCGCCCGAGAAGTGCACGTCTGGCAGCTGCGCGACGGCCTGATCACCTCCTACCGGGTACTCATCGACGTCCCCGCGATGCTGGCCGCGCTTCAGTCAGCCGGCCAAGGTCAGCTCGACGGCGGTTGATCAACCAGCGGGAAGCGGCCGGAGCGCAGCAGGGTGAGTACCGCCTCGCTGCGCGCCCTGGGCACGGCGTAGTCCGGGTGGCTGCGCAGCACGCTCGCCGCGTCGTGCAGCTGGTGCATCTGGCGTGCCGCCGCGGGCACCCCGGTGGTGGTCGGGTGCCGGGCCAGCCCCAGGTTGCCCGGCTGAAGCCGGCCCGCCGCCCGCGCGGCGACGATCCTCCGCGAGCAGTGGCACGCGGCGTCCGGGTTCACCAGGCCGCAGTTACCCGCCACGAACGCCCGGACCTGTCGCCGAGCCCGCTCCAGCCGCTTGCGGTACGCGGCCGCGGTGGTGTCCAGGACCCACGCCGCGTGCTCGCTGGGCAGCTCGAACACCTCGCCCAGGACGTAGACCAGCCGCTCGGCCCGATCGAGGCACTGCAGCATCGCCTGGGTGCAGCGCAGCCGGACCTCCTCGGCCAGCAACCCGGCGTCCGGGCCCTGGTACTCGGTCAGCCCGTCGGCCAGTTCGGCGCCGAGCTCCTCGAAGGTGAGCTCGCGGCGCTCCAGCGCACTCCGCCGCCGCTGATTGAGCAGGTAGTTGACCGCGATCCGGTAGGCCCAGGTGGTGAGCGCGGCCTCCGCCCGCCAGGACGACAACCGGGTGATCACCCGGATCAGGATCTCCTGGGTGGCGTCCTCCGCGTCGGCCGGAAGTCCGGTCATCCGCAGCGCGAGCCGGTAGACCGCGTCCTGCACGGTCCGCACCACCTGCTCGAGCGCGTCCGCGTCGCCGTCGACCGCCCGAGCCACCAGCTCGGCTTCCCCATTGACCGGGTTCACCGCGTCGGCGCTCCTTCCCGATCGGCTGCCCGATCGGGTTCCCGGTCGGCCAGGGTCAGCCGATGCCGCCGCAGGAACCCGGCGACCGCGTCCCCGATCGCCTCCGGCCGGTCCTCCGGCGCCTGGTGCCCAGCCGGGCCGACCGACTCAACCTCCAGGCCGGGGATGTGCTCGCGGGCCCATGCCACCACCACCGGGGAGACCAGCTGCCCGGGCTGCACGGTCAACAACAGCTTGGGCACCTCCTGGCTCTCGGCCAACCACTGCCCGTAGGCCACCATCCGGTCCCGCACATCCGCCGGCTCCCCATCCAGTGGGATCTCCCGGGGCCATTGCAGCAACGGCCGGCGCGCCTGGGGGTCAGGATAGGCCGCCCGGTAAACGTCCAGGTCCGCCTCGCTCAGCTCGGTGGTGGTCGCCCGGCGCAGTGCCTGCTCGATGAACCAGTTGTCCTCCAATGCCATCCGCTCCCCTACCCCCGGTGTGCGCAGGTCGCGGAAGAACCCGACGGCTCCCGCCGGGTACTCCGCCCAGCTCATCGGGCGCAGAAACGTCTCGAGCAGCACCAGCCCGCGCACCCGATCCGGATGCCGCGCGGCCCAGTCCATGCCCAGCGACCCGCCCCAGTCGTGCCCCACCAGCACGACCTGGTCCAGGCCGAGCGCCTCGAACCACGCGTCCAGGTAGCGCGCATGGTCGGCGAACCGGTATCCGATCCGCGGCCGTCCCGAGTTACCCATACCGATCAGGTCGGGCGCCAGGCACCGGGCCAGGTGAGCCACCCTGGGTGTCACCTTCCGCCAGAGGAACGACGAGGTCGGGTTCCCGTGCAGAAACACCACGGGCACGCCTTCTCCGGTCTCCACGAACGCCATGCGCGAATCAAGTACTTCGACCTCAGCCACAGCCAGCACACCCTCTCCGGTCAACCGCTACCTCAGGTTGGACACCGTTTCGGGCCGG
Source organism: Pseudonocardia sp. (assembly GCA_035489915.1). GTDB lineage: Bacteria > Actinomycetota > Actinomycetes > Mycobacteriales > Pseudonocardiaceae > Pseudonocardia. Next base: position 15,617 of record DATHIT010000945.1, read on the forward strand.
CTGTGACAGATCGGGCCAGCGCAGCCGCGGTGGAGTTCACCGCGACAGCCACAAAGTTGGCGGCGACCTGGTCGGGCCCACCTCTGGGTCTGGCCAGAGCCAGGTCGACGAGCTTGGTCACCGGACGCAGCTGGGCGAACGCCACATCGGGACGGCCGAACCGGGCGACCGAGCCGGGCACGATGCTCACCCCGCAGCCGGCCGCGACCAGGCCGACGATGGTCTGCATCTGCACGGCCTCCTGCGCGGGCCGGGGATCGAATCCGCCCCGGCGGCAGATCTCGGTGATCTGGTCGTACAGGCCGGCGCCGAGGTGGCGGGGGAACCGGACGAACGGCTCCCCGGCCAGTGCGCGCACCGGCAGCTGGGCGCGCCCGGCCAGCCGGTGGTCCGCCGGCAGCACCGCGACCAGCGGCTCGCGGGTCAGCGGCACCAGCTCCAGGTCGTCGTCCACCCCGGACAGTGGCGGGCGCAGGAAGCCGAGGTCGAGGGTGCCGGCGCGCAGCCGGTCCACCTGGGCGGCGGTCGGCAGTTCGGTGAAGCGCAGCCGGACGTCGGGGTACCGGGTCCGGTAGGCACGCAGGATGGCGGGCAGCGGATAGCCCGCGGCGGAGCCGACCAGCCCGATGGCCAGGTCGCCCCCCTCGCCGCGCCCGATCGCCTTCGCCCGCTCGCCGGCGCGCTCCACGGTGGACAGGGCGATCCGGGCGTCCTCGGTGAACGCCTCCCCGGCCGCGGTCAGTCGCACATGCCGGGTGCTTCGGTGGAAGAGGGTGACGCCGAGCTCCGCCTCCAGCGTCTTGATGGCCTGGCTGAGTGGCGGCTGGGCCATGCCGAGCGCGCTCGCCGCACGGCCGAAGTGCAGGTGCTCGGCGACCGCCACCGCGGCGCGCAGTTGCCGGAGTTCCATACGCGGACGGTAGCCACCCACTCATATCTCTGGCGTATGAGTGATGGCGTTTGTCGGGATGAATACGAAAAAATCTTCGCCGGCCGGCCAGCCTGGATTTCGCGGTACCCGCCGTGTGAAGGGAGTCCGGCATGCTCGTCCTCGCCCTGTCCATCGCGATGCTGTCCGTCGCGGTGCTGTCCTGCGCGGCACCGCCGGACGGCGCCTCGGGACCTCACCAGGACGGCTTGGTGCGCAGCGATTGGCACGTGCCCAGTGAGTCCGGGGTGCTCATCGCGGTCCGGGAGGTGCGCTCCCCGGCGCGGTCGGATGGCCGGCCGGTGCTGCTGGTGCACGGCGCGCGAGTACCCGGGGTCGCCTCCTTCGACCTGCCGGTGGCCGGCGGCTCGCTGGCCGGTGACCTGGCCCGCCAAGGGCATCGGGTGTTCGTCATGGACGCCCGCGGCTACGGCGCCTCGACCCGCCCGCCCCAGATGTCGGCGCCGCCCTCGGAGCACCCGCCACTAGCCACCGGCGACCACATCGTCCGGGACATCCACGCGGTGGCGAACCGGATGGACGCCGGACGGGTCGCGCTGGTGGGCTGGGCGACCGGCGGGCACTGGGCGGCCTGGTACGCCAGTCAGCACCCGGAGAAGGTCAGCCACCTGGTCGTCTACAACAGCCTGTACGGCGGGACCGACGGGCATCCGACGTTGAGCCGAGGATCGGAGTACGAGAATCCGGGCCGGCCGGGCGAGTTCGACGACGCTCGGATCGGTGCGTACCGACTCAGCACCGCCGCCGCACTGCTGCCCAGCTGGGACGCCGGCATTCCCAGCCAGGACAAGGCCGAGTGGCGGGATCCTCGGGTGCTCGCCGCCTACCAGGAAGCGGCGTTGGCCAGCGATCCGACCTCGGCCGGGCGCACCCCGGCCAGCTTCCGGGCGCCGACCGGGGCGCTCAAGGACAGCTTCACGCTGGCCACCGGGCGGCAGCTCTGGCCGGCCGACCGGATCACCGCGAAGACCCTGGTGCTGCGCAGCGAGTACGACTTCTGGTCCCGGTCCGAGGACGTGCCAACCCTGGTCGCGGACCTCAACCAGGCGCGGGCGGTGCGCGCCGTGCGGCTCGACCGGGCGACCCACTACGCGCACCTGGACCGCGCGGAGCGGGGCAGGGACCAGCTCATAACAGAACTCACCGGCTGGCTGGCGACTTAGTTGGTCGGGAGCTTCAGACTCAGGCCGTCGGGGATGCTGAGTGGCCTGGCACCGTCCGGGCCGTAGGTCAGAGACAGGTCCCCGCCGGGGAACGGGATGCCGTGCAGCTCGATCCGGCGCAGGCCCTTGGGCAGGGTGGGATCGACGGTGATCGTGCCGGCCGGCACATCGGGTTGCAGCCCCATGCACATGGTGGCGATGGCCAGTGGCACGCCCGCCGCCCACGCCTGCGGGCGGCAGGCGGTGGGATAGGGCACCGGGAAGTCCCCCGGTTCGCGTCGGTGGCCGCCGAACAGCTCGGGCAGCCGGTCGTCGAAGATCGCCAGCGCGTCCAGCAGGTCACCGGCGAGACGCATCGCCGCGTCGTCCAGCCCGTAGCGCCGCAGGCCCTCGCAGGCGATCACCGTGTCGTGCGGCCACACCGAACCGACGTGGTAGGAGATCGGGTTGAAGCCGGCCATCTGATCGGACAGGGTGCGCAGACCCCACCCGCTGGCCATCGCCGGGCTCGCCAGGTGCGCGGCGACCTGCTCGGCCTCGGACTGGGTGGGCACCCCGCTCCACAGCAGGTGCGCCATGTTCGAGGTGATCGAGTCGACCTGCCGCTTGTCACCGTCCAGGGCCATCGCGAAGTAGCCCGGCGCACCGTCGGCACCGGGGCGCCAGTACCGATGCCGGATCAGACTGCGCAGCTGCGCCGCCTCGGCCGAGAGGTCGGCCGCCTCGGCGTGGAAGCCGAGGTGAGCGAGCACGGCGGCCAGCTCCAGGCGGGCCCGGTAGGCGTAGCCCTGCACCTCCACCACCGCGATCGGGGCGGTGGCCAGCCGGCCGTCGGCGAACTGCACCGCGTTCTCGGAGTCCTTCCAGCCCTGGTTGACCAGCGAGCGCTGCCCCATCGAGGCGTACTCGATCAGCCCGTCCCGATCGGGGTCGCCGGGGCCGCGGAGCCAGTGCAGCGCGGCCCGGGCGGCCGGCAGCAGCGCTTCGAGTACCTCCCGGGACGCGCCCCACCGCATCGCCTCACCCAGCATGATCAGGAACAGCGGGGTCGAGTCGGCGCTGCCGTAGTACGGGCGCACGCCGCCGCTGGTGCCCTCACCCAGCCAGGGCAGGTCCCCGAACCGCACCTCGTGCAGGATCTTGCCGGGCTGTTCACCGTTGCCGGGGTCGTCGATCCGGCCCTGCCGCGCGGCCAGCGCGGCCAGCGCATCGGTCATCAGCTCCGGCCGGAACGCGCGGGCCTGGTAGCTGGAGATCAGCACGTCCCGCCCGAACAGCGCGACGAACCACGGGATGCCGGCGGCGAGCAGCCGGCGCGACGGGTCCCGGTCATCCGGGATGCTGAGCGCGTCCAGATCGGCCAATGAGCGCAGGGTGGCCCTGGCCAGCCGTTCCGGCTCGCTGAGCACCACCACGTCCGGCCGACCGACGTGTTCGATCCTCGGCCGGATCGCCGGCCGCTGTTCGGCGCCGTTACCGCGGTGGGCGCGGACCTCGGTGCGCAGCACCCACGGTTGGTCCCGGGTCAACGCCACCGTCCAGCGCGCGGTCCGCTGGTCCACCAGCTCGGGCACCGGATCCAGCAGGACCGTGGTGGTGCGCGCGGTCCCGGGGGCCTTGAAACGCAGCTCGCCGGGTGCCTCGGCGACCAGGGCACCCGAGGTCCGGGCGCTGGGATCGCCGGCCAGTCGGCGAACCTCGAAGATGTCCGCGAAGTCGGCGTCCAGCTCGATCTCCAGGCTCACCTGGATCGGCTCGCGCGTCCAGCAGCGGAGCGTCAGCGTCTCCACCAGACCGTCGGGGGTGAGCTCACGTAGCCGCTCGCACTCGACCGGGGCGTCCGGCAGCCGATCGCGCAGGGTGGCGTAGCCGCGGAAATGCGCCACCGCCGGGGTCACCACACCCGAGCCCAGGTGCCGCAGCGGTTCGGAGTCCAGCAGTACCCGCAGGCCGGACAGGTGCCGGGTGTCATCGGTGATCAGGCCGAACGGCCCAGGACCGATGTCGCCCCGCTCGTCGGAGATGGCGAAGGTCAGCCCGGCGATGACCGTGATCGAGCCCGGGCCGGCAAGCACCTCGAGCGGAGCGTCCATGGTCATCCGGCCACCCGGCGGGCCGGCTGGGGGCGGTCGGGCCGCCGGAGCCGAGGCGCGTCGTGCGGGATCCTGGACGGTTCGTGCGAGACCCGCATCGGACGCGGCGGGGGCACCGGTGCGCTGAAGACCATCGGCGCGGCCGGGGCCTGCGACCTCTGCTCCGGCGCCGAGGCCAGCAGCCGGCTGTAGCCGAGGACCAGTGCATCGGAGGAGAACCGCTCGGCGACGTGCCGACGGCAGGCCGCCCGGTCGATCTCGCCGATCCGGCTGATCAGTGGTGCCAGCTCGGCGGGGGTGTCCCGCACGAAGCCGGTCACCCCGTCGAGCACCACCTCGGGAACAGCGCCCCGGTTGGTGGCCAGCACCGGCGTACCGCACGCCATCGCCTCGATCAGCACCATGCCGAACGGCTCGCGCCACGAGATCGGGAACAACAACGCCGAGGCGTGGGACAGGAAATCGTAGGTCGCCGCGCGGTCCAGCTCGCCGAGGAACACCACGTCGTCACCGAGATGTGGCGCGACCTCCCGGTCGAAGTACGCCTGCTCGGCCGGCTCCCGACATTTCGCCGCGATCATCAGCGGCAGGCCGGCTTGCCGGGCCAGCGTGATGGCCTCGCCGACGCCCTTCTCCGGAGCCATCCGGCCGAGGAAGGCAAGGTAGTTCCCCGGTTCGGCGCGAAATGGGGCTTCGTGGACATCGATAGCGTTGTAGCAGACGCCGGCAAACGGCAGGTGCGGCGCCGCTCCCCGCTGCGAGCGGCTGATCGCGGCCAGCCGAAGGCTCGGGGCGCGGGCGAACAGCCCGTCGTAGAGGCCGAGCAGCTCGGTCTCCAGCGACCCGTGCACGACGTGCATCGCGGGCATCTCGGCCTGCGCGGACAGCAGCGCACCGAGCGGACCGGAGTGGTCGAACACCATGTCGACGCCGGCCAGCGCGTCCAGCCCACCGAGGACGTGGCGCCACTCGTCGGTAGCCATGCCGATCTGGGCCGGGAGGCGGTCCAGCGGTGAGATCACGCTGACCCCGGGTACGGCGGAGCCGGGCGCCGCGACGAGCGTCACGTCGTGCCCGGCGGCGGCCATCCCGGCGGCCTGAAGTGCGACGACCCGTTCGATGCCGCCGTAGGCCGGCGGCGGGGTGGGGATCCACGGTGGGGCGATGAGACCGATGCGCATCCGGGGAGACAGTCCTTTCCGAGAGGCGGGTGGGGAGAGTTCCGGTGCAGCCGGGTCCAGGGCTGAGCAGGGAAAATCCACTGGCCACCGAACCGAACTGATCAGCGGCCTGGAGAAAAGCGGCGCGGAAAGCGCCGACGAGTATTTGTGCGCCGAATTCAGCGTGCCGGGCTAGCAGAGCCGGTCGCGGTCCACCTGGTCCTCACGCCGGGGTGGAGCGATTTCGGGCTGCCGAAAACGGCGCCAATTTGACCACCAGCGCGCGAAATGCCTTCGGTGAAACCGACTCTACGCTGTCCCGGCGCTCGTCCGGAACGGGGAGCCGACGGGGCACGAGCAACAGCGGCGACCCCAACACCGCAGCTGGCGGCGGACCGCATCGCCGGCTACCACCGACGCACCGGCGCTGGGGTGGTAGGGCACATCCACGCCATTCGGATGGCCCGCCACGGCCGAGTGCGGTCCCGTCGTGGGCCTCCAGCCGTCGCCAGCCGTCGCCAGCGCGGTGCGCCAGCTGGTGGGCCCGCCCACCATCGGTGCGCTGGTCGTGACGGGTGTACCCACCGGATTCACCGGCATGATCACCGAACGGGGCGTGGTGCGGGCAATCAACACCGTCCGTCACCGGCTCGAGGAAATCCAACTCGAGACAAACGTGCTGCGAGACCTTTACCACACGCTGCACTAGCCCGCCGGTCATCACAGGCGGCGATAGCTGATAATACTGTGGTGACCATCGAGGCCCCATGCGCGTGATCCTCGCCGAAGACGACGTCCTGCTCCGAGAGGGTCTGGCCAGCCTGCTCGAGCGGTCGGGCTTCGAGGTAGTCGGGCAGACCGGCGATGCCGCGCTGCTGCTGCCGCTGGTCCGGGAAACGAAACCCGAACTTGTGGTCGTCGATGTGCGAATGCCACCGACGCACACAACGGAAGGTCTGCAGGCGGCTCGGGAGATCCGCGAGGAGTTCCCGGAGATCGCAATCCTGGTCCTGTCAGCGCATATCGAGGTCGAGCACGCGATGGAGTTGCTGGCCAGCGGCAGGGGCATCGGCTACCAGCTCAAGAGCCGCATCACCGATGTGAACGAGTTCGTCGACACCCTGCAACGCGTCGCGCGGGGTGGTTCGGTGGTGGACCCCGCGCTGGTGCGGGAGTTGGTGACGGCGAGCCGGCGCAGCGATCCGCTCGCCGTGCTCAGCACCCGGGAGCAGGAGGTGCTGGCACTGATGGCGGAGGGCCGCTCCAACGCCGGCATCGCGCACAGGTTGTGGATTACCGAGGGAACGGTGGAGAAGCACGTCAGGAGCGTGCTCACCAAGCTGGACCTACCCGAGACCGAGGACGATCACCGCCGGATTCTTGCGGTGCTCACTTTCCTCGAGGCCCGCTGACCGAGCCGCTCCCGTCGCCGTCACCCCGGTAGCCCGAGCATGTTCCGGATGGCGCGCGCGGACAGGATGGCCTTGGGCAAGAACCCGATCGCGGGACTTGCCGCAATGAGATCCGCGTAGTCCTCCTCGGCGTGGGTCGAGATGAGGACCGTTCGCGACCCGGCCAAGCTGGCCTTGCCATGAAGTTGCCGCGCCACGTCAAACCCGCTTTGGTCGCCGAGCCGGATATCCACCAGCAGGACGTCCGGCTGCAGCTCCTCGGCGCGCTGGAGCGCCTCGGCCGCGCTCGACGCCACCCCGACGACCGTGATCCCCTCCCGCTCCAGCAAGGCCCTTGCCGCGTCCAGAAAGCGGCGGTTGTCGTCGATGATGAAACAGCGCAGCACGGGATCAGCATCGCAGGGCCTCTGCCGCGACGCATTCCAGGTACCTGGAGATCTACAGGGGGCCGACGGTGTCAGGGCTTCACCGACCTCACCCGGTCGTCCAGCAATTCCGCCGGGCCAGAGCGACCTGCTTCGGTTGGACCAGCCGCAACGGGGACGGTGATCAGCACGAGCGTGGTCGTCTGGCGGGTGGCTGCCTGCCGGAGCCCGATCCGTTCCTCCTCGCTGAGCCCGCCCCACACCCCGGCACGCTGGCCGGTGTCCAGCGCCCAGGCCAGGCACTCGCCGGCGACCGGGCAGCGGTGGCAGACGGACTTGGCCATGCCGAGCTGTTCGAGGGCTGGCTCGGTGGTGCCGACGGGGAAGAACAGCTCGGGTTCCTCGCCTCGGCAGGACGCTCGGTAGCGCCATTCCATGTCGATCACTTTCCTTGCTTGTCGTCGAGGTTGAGCGCGCGGAAGGCGAATCCCGCGGTAGCCCCGGCGACGAGCTCGACCACCGTGTAGATCCACAGCGTCGGCCCGTCGAACATGCCCAAGACCGCGCCGCCGAGTTCAACGGCGGGGTTGGCCGCGACATTGAGCACGATGTATGCCAGCGCGCAGGCGAACAGCAGC
>DATHIT010000946.1:0-5492 GCA_035489915.1 Pseudonocardia sp.
GGGAAATCGGCCTAACCTCAAACGCAGAGTCAGATCAGGCTTGTGCCCCGGACCCCGGTACATCGTGTCGACGCGATACCGGGGATTTTTGTGTTCCGGCGAGCTGCTCGAATGATCCCTGCCGGCTCGGCGCGCTTAGAAAATGGTTCCCGCACACTGATCTTTTCTCACGAGGCATCGACTCATGACTACGACGCGCACCTCACCGGATACGGCGTCCGACGCGGGCCCGGTAGCGGCGAAGGTACCGGCGATGGTGCACCCGATGATCCCTCAGACCATCGCGCTGGGCGCGCTGTCGGCACACCTGGGCCGGGTGGCGCGGCACTTGGTCGAGGTGGCCCTCGCGCCACTGGGGTTTTTCTATCTGCTCCTGGTGCTGACCGATCTGACTGGCGGGCTGTGTGCCGCGCTGGGGTGGGCGTTGTCCGCACTGGGCTGGCGGGTGATGACCCACAGACCGATCCCGGTGGTGCTGCTGCTGACGACGATCCTGCTGGTGGCGCGCACGGTGATCGGTCTGGTGACCGGCAGCGTGATGTTGTACTTCCTACAGCCCACGTTGCAGAACTTCCTGTTCGCCCTGGTGTTGCTGGTAACCGTTCCGTTGCGCCGGCCCCTGATCGCTCGGCTGGCCGATGACTTCTGCGCCTTGCCGAGCACGCTGACCGAGATACCCCGGGTGCAGCGGTTCTTCCGGCGGGTGTCGCTGCTGTGGGCGGTGGTGTTCTTGGCGAACGGGGCGGGCACCCTATGGGCGCTGGCTCGCGCCACGCTGGGGGAGTTTCTGGTGGTGGCCACCGCCGGGTCCTACACCCTGGTCGTGGTGGCGGCGCTGGTGTCGCTGCTGTGGTTCCGCCGCGAGTTGCGCGGACAAGGTATCCGGGTGCGCTTCCGCGTGGCGACCTCGATCAAGTCGGGCGGGTGAACTCCAGATCACTCGATTGGACAACTGACTGCTCGTGCGCGCATGCTGAGTTGGTAGCGAGTCGCTCCGGACCCTCGGCGGCAATTCTGGAAGTTGCCTGAGGTGTCGGTATGCACGACGTTGGAGTGTTGGACTCCGAGATGTCGGGCCGGCGCGGCGACCCCGCCGCCGGTCGGTCACCCGCGTTGGGTGGGCGGGGTAGTGACTACGCCCAATTGTCTCGTCAGGTGCGCGCGGCCGGGCTGCTGGCCAGGCGTCGCGGCTACTACCGCGTGCGGATCGGGTTGACCGTCGGGTTATGGGCGGCCGGGTGGGCGGTGTTCGCGCTGCTGGGGCCGTCGTGGTGGCAGTTGGCGGTGGCGGCTTTTTTGGCGGTGATGTTCGCCCAGGCTGGTTTCCTCGGCCACGACGCCGGGCATCGGCAGGTGTTCGCCACGCGGCGGGCCAACGACGTGTTGGGGCTGTTGTGCGCAAACCTGTTGATCGGGCTGAGCTATAGCTGGTGGATCGACAAACACAACCGCCACCACGCGCATCCCAACCAGGTGGATCACGATCCGGATATCGTCAGCGCTGGCATCGCGTTCACCCCCGCGCAGGCCAGCGCCAGGCGCAGCGGGCCCGGCCGTTGGGTGGCGCGCCATCAGAGTGCGCTGTTTTTCCCGATGCTGCTGCTGGAAGGGCTGAGCCTGCATTTTTCCAGCGTGAGCGCGTTGTTCGAGCGTCGGGCCGAGCGCGGCCGAAGCTGGTGGGTCGAGTCGGTGCTGCTGGCCGGGCACTTCGGCGGCTATCTGGCTGTGGTGTTCTGGGTCCTGCCGGCCGGGCAGGCGGTGGCGTTCATCGCGGTGCACCAGGGCCTGCTCGGGGTGTACCTGGGCTGTTCGTTCGCGCCGGGCCACAAGGGCATGCCCCAGCTGGGGCCTGACGAGGAGTTGGACTTCCTCCGCCGCCAAGTGCTCACCTCCCGCAACATCCGCGGCAGCTGCTGGCTCGACGTGGCGATGGGCGCTCTGAACTACCAGATCGAACACCACCTTTTCCCCAGCATGCCCAGCCCCACCCTGCGTCACGCACAGCCACTGGTCCGGGCCTTCTGCGCCGCACACGACCTGCCCTACCACGAATCCAAACTGACCGGCTCCTACGCCCAGGTATTGCGATATCTGCACAATGTCGGGGCCAGCGCCGGGCCGGGCACAACAACATAACTGGAGGAATCATGATTATTCTCGGTATCATATTGATAGTCGCGGGGTTCATCCTCGGGATGTCGATCCTCACGACTATCGGAGTTATTCTCCTGGTCGTCGGATTGGTACTGCTGGTAGCCGGAAGGATGGGCCACGCCCTCGGCGGGCGGCGGCACTACTACTAAACCTGCGGCAGGATAGGCGCTGATCCCGGGCGAGCCTAAGTCGCTTGCCGGCTCCAAGAGCGTGATTGGCGCTCTTGGAGCCGGCGCTGGGTGCTTCGGCGCGCGGTAATGCGCGGTCGGGCGTATTGATGAATATGGATAGGAAGGAATTACACGTCGGTGTCGCATCACGAGGAGCCGGCGGACGCGGCCGAGCGCCGTGACGCGGTCGCCGAGGCGCTGGCGTCGGTGCGGGCCGAGGGTCTCGAACCGAGCGCTGAAGGGCTGGCGCTGCTGGAGGCCGTCGCCGCCGGCGCATTGACCGATGACCAGGCGCTCGAGCAGCTTCGGCGGAGCTACCTCCGGTGAAGGATCCCTACTTCGACCCGCGCTGCGGTGTGCTGCGCAATCGGCTCGGCATCACTGATCCTGGCGAGCTGGCCGAGGCCGAGGCGAGCTTCACCAGCGTGCGGATCTTTCAGCTGCGGCGTCACCCGCCGTCCGGACGCTACGACCTGCGTCACCTGCAAGCCTTCCACCGGCACATCTTCGGCGACATATACGACTGGGCCGGCGAGGTCCGGACGGTCACCATCATCAAAGGCGGGCTCTTTTGCCTCCCGCAAAATCTGAGTTCTACCGGCGCCGAGGTGTACGACAAACTCGCCCGCGCCGGGCACCTGCGCGGTTTGGACCGACCGGCTTTCCTTGACGGGCTCACCAAGCTGCTAGCCGACATCAACTCCTTGCACCCGTTCCGCGAGGGCAACGGCCGGACCCAACGCGCCTTCCTGGCCCAGCTGACCCGCGAGGCCGGGCACACCATCCGCTGGTCGGCCATGGACCCCGCGACCAACGTCGAGGCTTCCCAGGCCGCGCACCGCGACGACAACACCCCGCTACGTGCAATGCTCGAGCATCTCGTTGACCACTACGAACCGGCCGAGCACTGACGAGCCTGAGGATTCCCGAACGCAGAAAATGCGGGTATTCTTTTACAGCCACGATTTGCGGGTCGACCAGCGACATTGAGGCGTTGGCGATGATCTCCCTGAGACGTGGATGTCGCTCCGGACCCCGGTGACAGCCCTGTTGGTTCACCCGGGCGCCGGGAGTGGTTTGCATGGGCCGCGGATTTGCCCGAGTGGCCGGTCGGGTCGTGGTGGCGGCGTTGTCGCTGTTGGTACTGAAGCAATTGCATGCCGGGAACAGTGGGGACGGCGGCGACAGCACCGGCGTGATGATCGTGGTGCACATTCCAGCCGGAGCTCGCGGGGCCACCGCGATTTCCATTCCCCGGGACTCGTATGTACGGATCGCCGACGGTTTCGGTCAACACAAAATCAACTCCGCATACGCCTGCACCAACTAGACCAAGGCGGCGACCGGTGAATGAGCAGCGACGGCGGACGCGAGCACGGTCGCCCATGTGCACGGCACCGCAACCAGAGGGAGGGACCACTGGTCCGTTGATGTTCTCGCCGCGCTGGGGCACCAACGTGGTCAGGGCGCTGGTCTGGTGGCCGGCGTTGAGCATGATTGCGGTCGCCGCCCGACCCGGCGCGGGTGTCGCGATGATCGCCGGAGTTGGGGCCGGTTTGCTAGTGCTGGGCCTGATCAACACCGGGTTGCAGGCCTGGCTTGGGAGATTGGCTGGGGACGGGAACGGAGCTGTCCCGGCGCATGGGTTCAGGGACGCAGCTCGGCCATCGGTCACGGCCGAGCACCAACCGGCGGGCGCGTCGGCGAGCCGAGGGTGATCTCGACGCAACCAGCGTGTGACAACCGCCCGGAGACCTGCCATTCTCAGCAGTGACTGCACTTTGTCGCTCCGGTCCCTGGCGGCCCCATAGTGCAACCCTCATCCACGATGAGGCCGAGATATGGGGCAGGGCGATGAACCTGACGAGCCCGCGGAATCCGTCGATTCCGAGCATGGCTAACTGGGGCCGGCGACCACCCGCCGCGGCCGCGCCGAGGTGAGCGACTTTCGACATAGCGCCGCATGCCGCGACGCCGATCCCGAGCTGTTCTTTCCGATCGGCGACGGCGGGCCCACTGCTAAGCAGACCGACGAGGCATTGTTCGTCTGTTACCGCTGCCCGGTGCGCGCCGCCTGCTTGGACTGGGCTCTGTGTACTGGACAGTCCGAAGGCATATGGGGCGGCCACACGCCGGCCGAGCGCCGCGCACTGCACCGCGGGCGAGTACGAGCTGCGCCGAGCTGGACCAGGTGATGCATCGGGCCTTTTGATTAAGACGACAACGTCACACTCGACGATCCAGGAACTCCTCGATCACCGGGGCCAGCCGTGCCGCATCGGTGAGTACCGCGAGGTGGCCGCCCTGGTACCGGTGCAGCTGTCCGCGCGGCAGTAGACGGGACATGATCGAACCATTGATCGACGGGATGACCGGGTCGTCGTCGCCGGCGAGCACGAGGGTGGGCTGCCGGATCATCGGCAGCCACGGCAGGCTGGTCCAACATCCGAGGGTGGCCAGTTGGTACAGATATCCCCGGACCGGGGTGGCCCGACTGGAGCCATGAAGAAGTACCCGCACCGCGCCTTCGGGGTCGTGGCGGGCGCTGCCACCGTAGATGTGTCCGGCGATGCTGCGCGCGTATTCCGGGTCGCGGTGGCGCCGAGGGGTGAGCATGCGCAACAGCGTCCTCGGCGCAGCCGGCACCATCCACATTCCGGTCCCGGTGGCTACCAGGATCGCGCGCCGGCAGTACCTCGGGTATTGGAAGGCGATCTGCTGGGCCAGCCCGCCGCCCCACGAGAAGCCCAACACGTCGGCTTGATCGTGGTATCCGAGATGGGTGAGTAGCCTGCGGATCGCGATTGCCACGGTGTGATAGGGAAACGGCAACCGCGAGTTCCCGGACTCTCCGATGCCGGGAACATCGAACCGGACCACGGGGCGTTCTGGGCTTAACTCGGCTACCAATGGGTCGAGAACCTCCATGCTCGAACCGATTCCATTGCACAGCACCAGTGGAATACGACCCGGAGCACCCTGGCGGTGACGGTAGGCAAGCTGCCAGCCACAGGTGTTGAACATTTCATGGCGTTCCATTCATGCTCCGGAGGTCGAATCGCCCGAGCTACCCAGGCTGGGGCAACTCCGAGGACATCATGCGCCTCGGCCGGTGCGGAGTCACGGAGGCAGCTATCACTCAGGGCTTTCTCGAGCGCTGAGAGGCAG
>DATHIT010000947.1:0-5581 GCA_035489915.1 Pseudonocardia sp.
GTTCGAGAGGTACCAGTTCGTCCAGCTCGGGCACTAGTACCGCGAGTACCGGATCGGGCAGCTCGAGTGGCTCGACCGAGGCAGGCCTGCAGTCCTTGCTCGAGCAGCTGGAAGCCTTGTTGTTCGGTTCCAGTACCAGCTGTTGCCCGCCGCCGAGCGTGACGATGTCGGCGCCATTGATGGTGACGATGTCGTCGACGTGAGCAGGCCCCGTCGGCGGGGTGCCGGGCGGGGCCTGGTCGTTGAGGTGGCGGCTTGGTCGTCAGGGTAGGGGTCGTCGTGGACGAGGAGTGTTCATTCGGCGGTGACCTCGGCGACGGCGGCGCGGGTGGAGGATTCGTCGACGATGGTCTTGTCGGCGGCGAACGCGGCGACGAGGGCTTGGACGGCGAGGTTGTTGACCGCGCGGGGGTAGCCGCGGCTGGTTTGGTGGATCAGCGCGGTGGCGTCGTCGGAGAACAGGGTGTCGGAGCGGCCGGCGAGGGTGAGGTGGTGGCGCAGGTAGCTGCCGGTCTCTTCAGGTGTCATCGGAGGCATGGCGTAGCGGAGCCCGATCCGCTGGTCCAGGGCGGCGAGGACGCCGAGTTTCATGCGCCGTCGCAGGGTGGGCTGGCCGACGAGGAGGCAGGCGAACGGGCTGGTGGAGTCCATGTCGTGGTTGGTGAGCATGCGGATCGACTCAAGCTGGGCGTGATCCAACAGGTGTGCTTCGTCGATCACGAGGACGGGGGTGCGTCCGCGTTCGGCCTGCTCGACAGCGAGCGCGTCGACGGTCTGCGGGACGAGGGTGGCGTGGTGGGTCAGCGGACGCGCCCCGAGAGCGGCGACGATCTGGTGGTGGATGCCGCGGACTCCGACGGTCGGGTTGGGCAGGTAGATGATGGTGTGCCGGGTCGGGTCCAGGCCGGCGAGTGCGGCCCGGATGGCGACGGTCTTCCCGGCGCCGACCTCGCCGGTGATGACCCCGATGCGGTGTTCGGTGACGCACCAGCCGATCCGGGCGACGGCCTCGCCGTGGCTGGTGTGGCGGTGCAGCATGCCCGGGGCGAGGTCGCGCCCGAACGGGGTGCGGGTGAAACCGAAGAACCCTTGCAGGCGGTCGATCACGGCGTCACCTCGGTGTTCGGCGCGACTGGGTTCGGCGCGACTGGGTTCGGCGCAACTGGGTTCGGCGCGACTGGGTTCCGCGTGACTGGGTTGCCGGTGAGCAGGTCGAGCTGCCCGGGCAGCTCGCCGGCGAGGGCGGCGTAGTTGACGCCTCGGGCGAGTTCGGCGTGGTGAGCGGTGTCGATGAGGTGGGCATAGTTGATCCCAGTCGGCGTCGGCGGCGCGGGAGCGGTCTCGGGTCGGGCTTTGACGTGGGAATGCCGGGCGATGCGGTGCGGGACCGCGATACCGGCCGGTGCACCGCGCAATCGAACCTCAATCCGGGTCAGGTCGAACGGGTCGAAGATCAGTTCGACGCGGCGCCCGACCAGGGTGGGCTCGACCTGGTAGGTGTTGCCCTGCAGCGAGACCAGCGCGGTCTTGGTGACGGTGCGGTGTTCTTCCCAGAGGAACGCCTCGGCCAGCGCCGCCGGGGTGGGCAGCGGGAACGGGCCGCCGGCGCTCCAGCGGGCCAGCGGGGCTGTGTCGGTCTCGGAGTGGACGCGGCGGTGATAGACCTGCTCAACCCAGGCAGTGAACAGCCTGTTCAGCTCGTCCAGGTCGCCGACCTGATGCCGGCCGCCGCCCGCGCCGCCGTCTGTGCCGCCGCCGGCGCTGTCCGCTTCGATGCCGGTGATCTCGACGAGGAACTGCTCGCGGACGGTGCGGAAGAACCGCTCGATCTTCCCGCGGCCCTGTGGCCGGCCCGGGGTGGAGTGGATCAACCGGATCCCGAGTTTCGCGCAGGCCCGCAGCAGCCACGTGTCGACGAACGCCGAGCCGTTGTCGACATAGACACCCTCGGGAACCCCGCGCGAGCCGAGCGCCGGGCGGAGCGCGGCGGCGAGACGGACAGTGTCCTCGGCGAACCCGAACCGGTGCCCGACGATCGCGCGGGAGTGATCGTCGAGGAACGCGAATAGGTAGGTCTTCCGCCCGCCGATCCGGGGCCCGTGCAGGGCGTCGCCGGTCCACAGCTCGTTGGGCCGCCCGGCCTCGAACCGGCCGAACACCCCCGGCTGCCCGGCTCCGAGCAGCGTCGGGTCGGTGCTGGTCAACTCGGCGAAGTGGCGTTGCAGGGTCCGCTCGCCCGGCGCCCAGCCCATCTGAGCGCGCAGGATCCGCCGCACCTGGGTCGCGGTCCGGTCGGGATTCTCCCGCTTCAACGCCACCGCCATGTCGATCACCTCGGCCGGTAACCTCCGGCTGGACTGCCGCGGTGACGGGACCAGCGCGTCGAACCCGCCGGACCGCCAGGCCCGGATCCAACGGTCCAGCGACTCCCGCGACACCCTCACCGAGCGCCCGGCCGGATCCAGGTGGGACCGGGCGGCGAGCTCGCGCACCATCCGGCCCCGGGCCCGGGTCGTC
The DNA here is from genome assembly GCA_035489915.1 of Pseudonocardia sp. GTDB lineage: Bacteria > Actinomycetota > Actinomycetes > Mycobacteriales > Pseudonocardiaceae > Pseudonocardia. Next base: position 2,518 of record DATHIT010000947.1, read on the forward strand.
AACTCGGGATCGGCCGCCTCGCGGATCAACTGGTAGCGGAACAGCCCGATCGCTCGGGCCCGTTCCGCCCGCGCCGCCGCCTCATCCAGCCTCACTCCAGATCTCACCGTTATCGGGTCAGCCATCGGTGAGCCACCTCCTCATCTCGCTGGTCAGGACACACAGCGGTGAGGATCACCGAGAAGATCAACCAGAGGCAGGGGCGAGTGGTGTTGATCCACCTTGGTGGGTCGGAGCGGGCCAGCCCGGCGACAACAACCGACCGTCTGAGACCGCCGTAGCGACCTGCCAGACCGGCACCTCGGCGACGTCACGACCGACATCACCGTCGATCCCGAACCGGGTTGTGAGCACCTGGGCCGCGGCTGTGAGCGCGGCGAGCGCGTCAGCCCACGCAGACCGACCTGCGATGGCAGGGTGGTGCCGTGAAGCGCCGCCGGCCTCTGGGGAGTACCGCCAGGTCGGCAGGCTGAGTTGGGGGTGGCGACGGCGGAGATGACCCGAACCCGTTCTCTTGTCCGGGCCAGAACGTGCGTGCCGCCGCACCCGAGCGCGATTGGGCTCGCGCTCGGGTGCCCGTGGCAGTGGATGCGGCAGACGCGGGTGCTTGGCACCGCCAGGGCGACGGTCTCGAGCGCCGTGTGGACGATCCGCAGCAGCGTTCGGCATCAGTCCATGACTGCCACCCTCCTGGGAAAGGAGGGTCTCGGGAACCAGTTCTTGCTGTATGCCTCGGCCATCTGGCCGACCAGCACGGCGAAAGGCATACCCAACGCACCGTAGCCGCAGATTCCTCGTGCAGCAGCTCGTTGTGAATCTCAGAGCCGCGGTACTGCGCCAGCAGCTTGCGGGTGACGAGCATGTGGTCGAGCATCTGCCCGCGGCCCTGGTGGAACAGCGTGTAGCGGGCGGGTTCGGGAACCGTGTTCTCGATCGGCACCAGGACCCGGCCGGCGAGGTCGCCGTTGCCCGTGTCCTCCACCGCGCCACGGATCGCCAACACCGGCACCTCGTCCGGCGTGGCGTTGAAGTCCCCGGCCGCGGTGCTCGCATGGAGGTCTTCGGTGCCGGCGGCGGGCAGACCGTCGCCGACTCACTCACACACATCCTCGGTGCCCCGGTGCCGCTCCTTGGGCAGGTGCCGCTCGAGACCCCGCCTGCGTGAGCGCGGCGACTCCGGCACCCCGATCATGCTGGCCGAGCCGGAGGCGCGCGCAGCCGTCGCGCTGCCCGGGATGGCCAACAAGCCCACCACCCGTGCCCGCGGCCTGGCGGGACGAGCCTGAACATCAGCCCGGTCCGCAAGTAGCGCGTGGCAGCCTCACGCCGGCACCGTGCCGTCCAGCACCTCGTCCTTCGTCTCGGGCAGGGCGAGCACGCACAGCACGCTCAGCAGGCCCAGCGCCGACAGGTAGAACCCGACACCGATCCCCCCGAACGTCGCGGTCAGCGGCGGCGCGACGATCAGCGACACGGCGCCCCCGAGGATCCCGGCGAGGTTGAACCCCATCCCCGCCCCCGTGTAGCGATAGCGGGCCGCGAAGATCTCCGGCAGGTACGCGGCCGCCGGCCCGCAGGGGATGCCGACCACGGCCATCAGCACGACGATCCCGACCACGAACGACACCGCGTTCCCCGGCTGCATCACGACGAACGCCAGCGGCCCGGCGACCAGCCCCAGTACGTTGCCGACGAGGGTCACCCGCCGCCTCCCGAACCGGTCGGACCAGATCGCCGACAGGATGCACACCCCGGCGAACACCAGCGCGCCGATCAGGCCGCCGATCAGCACCGTCGGCCGGGAGAGCCCGAGCACACCGGTGCCGGGGGCGGAACCCGCGTAGCTGGTGAGGTACACCGAGCCGATGTAGAAGAACCCGAAGATCATCGTGAGCGCGCCTCCGACGAGCAGCACCTCACGCCACTGGTGGCGCAGCGCCGCCACGAACGGCAGCCGCACCTGCTCGTTGCGCGATTCGATCTGCCGGAATACCGGCGTCTCCTCGATCTTCAGCCGGATGTAGAGCCCGACGGCGACGAGCACGATGCTGATCAGGAACGGGACCCGCCACCCCCACACCCGGAACGCGTCCGGGCTCATGGTGACCGCCGTGATGAGGAACGTCAGCGACGAGAGCGCGAGCGCGATACTGGGGCCGAGCTGCGGGAACATGCTGTAGAACCCGCGTTTGTTCGCCGGGGCGTACTCCGTGGTGAGCAGCGCGGCGCCCGCCCACTCGCCACCGACCGCGAGGCCCTGCAGGGCCCGCAGCACCACGAGGACCCGATCGCCGTGGTGCCGGATCGATGCCGGCTGCGTGGAGAATTTGCCAAACGGTCGAGGACGCGATGCGATGTCCGAGCCGCACCAATTCGCCCTGGATGCGCCGATGGCCCCAGTTCGGGTTCTCCTTGGCCATGCGCACCACGAGCTGCCTGATCGCCGCCGCGGTCGGCGGGCGCCCTGGCCCGCGCCGGGCGCTGTAATCCCACTTGCCGGCCACGAGTTTGCGATGCCAAACCAGCAGCGTCGCCGGGGCGACCGCGAACACCGATGCCCAGCGCTGACGCGGAAGCAGCCGAGAGAGCGCGGCCAAGCACAACCGGTCGATGCTCGTGCGGTGTACCGAACCGACCTGGCGACGCAGAACGGCGTTCTCGTGGCGTAGCACCAACAGCTCCACATCCTTGGCGAGCTCACGCCGAACGATCACAGCAAGCGCGCCCAGCAAGCACCGGACCACAACATAGATGATCGACAACAACACCATCTGATCATCTCAGCCCCGCGCTACAACCTCCGAGACAGCCCAGGTCAGCACCGCAATCGTATTCTCGAGCCCCACAGGGTGCCACAAACTAGATCTCCAGCCGTGACCAGCGGTTTCGTGAACGACGACAGTCTCGCCTCTTACGACACTTGAACACGTTCGACTTCCTGTAGGTCGCCCTTGAACACGTTCAAGGATTTGTTGAACGCATTCAAATAGACGCAGTCGTTCATCGGGTCAGAGCGACGAAGCGGCTGGTCAAGGGCAGTGCACGAGTTTCCGGCACCCACAGC
>DATHIT010000948.1:0-6906 GCA_035489915.1 Pseudonocardia sp.
CGGGGACTACGCCGCTGAGCAGGCGCGCTGGGAGTCAACGCCGATCGAGGTCGGGCGGCCGCTGGAGAAGCCGTCGCCGCTGTTCAGCAAGCTGGATCCGAAGCTGGGTGAGACCGGCCCGGAGTGGTCGCCCATCCAGCCGTGACCCCGCCCCCGCCAACTCCGACTTGTCGTGTCTTTTTCCAACGACAACTCCGACTTGTCGTGTCTTTTTCCAACGACAAGTGCGGGGTCGGGGCATGACGGGCGGGTACGGGCGGCGGGAGCGGCCGCCGGCACCGGAACCGTTGACCGGCGCCGGCACCATCGACTCGCACACCCACCTGGACGCCTGCGGCTGCGTCACCGCCGAGGATGTGCGCGCCGCGATGGACCGGGCCGAAGCGGTCGGGGTCCGCGCGGCGGTCACCGTGGCCGATGACCTGGACTCGGCTCGGTGGGTGCTCGGCGCCGCCGAGGCGGACCGGCGGGTGCTGGCCGCGGTCGCGCTGCACCCCACCCGGGCACACCTGCTCGACGACGCGGCCCGGGCCGAGATCGAGAAACTGGCGGCGGCGCCACGGGCGGTGGCGGTCGGCGAGACCGGGCTGGACTACTACTGGCCACAGCACGACCCGAACACCGCCGATCCCGCCGTGCAGCGGGAGGCCTTCGCCTGGCACATCGACCTGGCTAAGCGGTTGGACAAACCGGTCATGATCCATGATCGGGACGCGCATCAGGACGTGCTGGATGTGCTGCGCGCGGAGGGCGCGCCGGAGCGGGTGATCTTCCACTGCTTCTCCGGGGACGCCGGGCTGGCCCGGTCCTGCGCCGACGCCGGGTACCTGATGTCGTTCGCCGGGCCGATTACCTTCCGTAACGCGGTTGCGCTGCGTGAGGCCGCCGCGCTGGCGCCGGCCGATCTTCTGCTGGTCGAGACGGACGCTCCGTTCCTCACCCCGCACCCCCATCGCGGCCGGGCCAATGAGCCGTACTGCCTGCCCTGGACGGTGCGCGGGCTCGCGGCCGCGCGCGGTGAGGCCGCCGAGGCGGTCGCCGAGGCGACTCGAGCAAACGCCGAGCGGGTCTTCCGGATCGCCGAGCTTCGGTAATCGACTACGGAGCGTATTGACACGCAGAGTAGTCGAGCGGTTCGTCCCAGTAACTACTCCGTTTGGCGCACACCTCGGGCAAACGCCCACGAGGGGAGGGTCGCGCCCGTTACGGTCCCGTGATCGCTCCGCTGGTGATCGCGAGATCCGACGAGACAGGACGGGTGCGTGTACGGACGGCCAACCGGGCGGGGCCTGCGGATCCAGCGGGCCGGCCGGCACCGAACCGCCGGGCACCCGCTCGCCCAGGCGCTGGCCATGCTGCTGTTCGCGGCCATGCTGCTGGCCAGCCTGGCGGCCGTCGTCATGGACAAGTCGATCACGCTCACGGTGGACGGCAAGGACCGCACGGTGCACACGTTCGCGGCGGACGTGCTGGGCGCGGTCCGGGCGGCCGGCCTGGAGGTCACCCCTCGGGATCGGCTCGAGCCGGACGGCGGCACGGAGCTCGACGACGGTGACCACATCATCCTGAACCGGGCCCGCGCGCTGACCCTGGTCGAGGACGGATCCCAGCGCCAGGTCTGGACCACCGCGGCCTCGGTGCGGGATGCCCTGGTCGGGTTGGGTGTGGACGCCCAGCCGACCCAGGTGTCCGCCGCGCCGACCGACGAGATCCCGCTCACCGGCATGGCGCTGCGGCTGACCGTGAGCCGCACGGTGACCCTGGTGGACGGCGCCAAGTCGCCGCGCCGGATCGTCACCGAGGCGGGCACCGTGCGCGGGCTGCTGGACAGCCTCGGGCTGCCCCTCGGCTCGGAGGACATCAGCATGCCGGACCCGGACACCCCGCTCAGCGACGGTGACCGGGTGCAGGTGGTGCGCAATGGGGGCGGGGAGATCACCGTGATCACGCCGGTGCGCCCGCCGGTGGTGGAGATACCGGACGCCGGCCTCGCCAAGGGCCAGCGGGTGATCCAGGATCCCGGCCGCTCCGGCCAGATGGCCGCGATCTACCGGGTACTGGTGCGCGACGGCGCCGAGGTCAGCCGGCAGAAGATCAAGGGCGGGGTGGTTCGGATGGCCAAGCCCCGGGTGGTGCGGGTCGGCACGAATCCGACGGCGGTCGCGCCCAGGGTGCCCTCCGGCGCGGTGTGGGACCGGCTGGCCGGGTGCGAGGCCGGCGGCAACTGGGGGGCAAACACCGGCAACGGCTACTACGGTGGCATGCAGTTCGACGCCCAGACCTGGCGGGCGCACGGGGGCACCGAGTTCGCCTCCAGCCCAGACCAGGCCAGCCGGGAGGAGCAGATCGCGGTTGCCCAGAAGGTCCGGGACTCCCGAGGCGGGTACGGCGCGTGGCCGGCCTGCTCCCGCAAGCTCGGCCTCTCCGGCGACGCCGCCCCCTGATCGCACCGGCTCCGGTGAGCCGGGGTTCCTGGGGCCGTCGGAGGTCCGCGCGCTGGCCGACCGGCTCGGACTGCGGCCGACCAAACGGCTCGGGCAGAACTTCGTGCACGACGCCAACACGGTGCGTCGCATCGCCCGGCTGGCCGAGCTGGAGCCGGACGACGTGGTGCTCGAGATTGGCCCCGGGCTCGGCTCGCTGACTCTGGCGCTGCTGCCCTCGGCGGCCTCGGTGCTCGCCGTGGAGATCGACCCGGTGCTCGCCGAGGCGCTGCCGGGCACGGTCGCCGAGCGGGCTCCGGCGCTGGCCGACCGGCTCACCGTGTTGACCACCGACGCCCTGCGGCTGACCGCCGAGCAGCTGCCCCGCCCGCCGACCGCCGTGGTGGCCAACCTGCCCTACAACGTCGGGGTGCCAGTGCTGCTGCACGTGCTGGAGTCGTTGCCCTCGGTGCGCCATGGCCTGGTGATGATCCAGTCGGAGGTGGTGGACCGGCTGGCCGCGCCGCCCGGTGGGCGGGAGTACGGCGCGCCGAGCGCCAAGTTGGCCTGGTTCGCCTCGGCGCGGCGGGTCGGACCGGTGCCCAGGGCGGTGTTCTGGCCGGTGCCCGGGGTGGACTCGGCGCTGCTCGCGGTGCGTCGGCGTCCCGCCCCGGATGCCGAGGTGACCAGGGCGGAGGTGTTCGCGGTGGTGGACGCCGCCTTTGCGCAGCGCCGCAAGTCACTGCGCGGGGCGCTGGCAGGTTGGGCGGGCTCGCCGGCCGCCGCCGAGCAGGTGCTGCGCGCCGCCGGCGTGGATCCGGCCACCCGAGCCGAGCGCCTCGCCATCGCCGACTTCACCCGCATCGCCGCCGCCCGCGCTTTTCCCGCCCGCACAGACCTGGCGTAGCCCGCGCAAGGGATGCGAGCCCTGTGCCGGGCGCACTGGCTCTGCGCGAGCCACAGACGGCGCCCAGGTGGGTAAGCCGCGGAGCCGCGCACGTAGAGTGATCGACGTGCTCGCCATCGTCCCGCCACCGGTCACTGTGCGTGTCCCGGCGAAGGTCAACCTCCACCTCGCGGTCGGGGACCTGCGCAAGGACGGGTTCCATGACCTGGTCACGGTGTTTCACGCGGTGAGCTTGTTCGACGAGGTGACCGTGGCGGCGACGGATCAGCCCGGCATCGAGGTGCGCGGGGAGGGCGCCCCCGGCGGCACCGAGGGCGGTCCGGTCGAGGTGCCGACCGACGAGCGGAACCTGGCCTGGAAAGCGGTGCTCGCGGTGGCCAAGCTGGCCGGCCGCGACCCGGACGTGCGGGTGGTGCTGCGCAAGGGCATCCCGGTGGCCGGCGGGATGGCCGGGGGCAGCGCCGACGCGGCGGGCGCCCTGGTCGCGCTGTCCGCGCTGTGGAAACTGGACCTGCCGCGCGACCAGCTCGCCGTGCTGGCCGCCGAGCTGGGCAGCGACGTCACCTTCGCGCTGCACGGCGGCACCGCCCTGGGCACCGGCCGGGGCGAGCGGCTGGTGCCGGTGCTGTCCCGGCACACTCATCACTGGGTGTTCGCGCTGCACCACCGGGGGCTGCCCACCCCGACCGCGTTCGCCGAGCTGGACCGGCTGCGCGCCGCGTCCGGATCGCCGACCGTGCCACCCAGAGCCGGCGCGGTGGAGCCGGTGCTGGAGGCGCTGGCCTCTGGCGATCCACGCCAACTTGCCCTGCTGCTGGGCAACGACCTGCAGGCCGCCGCGGTGAGCCTGGAGCCCACCCTGCGCCGCACGCTGCGGGCCGGCGTGCAGGCCGGCGCGCTGGCCGGGATCGTCTCCGGTTCCGGTCCGAGCTGCGCGTTCCTGTGCTCCGACGAGGACGCGGCGGTGGGCGTGGCCGCCGAGCTGGCCGGGGTCGGGGTGTGCCGCACGGTGCGGGTGGCGCACGGGCCGGTGCCCGGCGCGCGGATCGTGGACGACGCCGAGCTCGTGCCGCCCGGCGCCCCCGGGCCGCCCTACTCCCCGCCCCCCGCCCGGGCCTGAGACTAGAAACTAGATGGCTGACACCACAAACCTGGTCAACTTCGAAGCGGTGACCGCCACCGTTCCCGGTGACGCCTCCCGGGTGCTGCTCGATCGCGTTTCGCTGGGCGTGTCCGCCGGCGACCGGATCGGCGTGGTCGGGCTGAACGGCGGCGGCAAGACCACCATGCTCGAGGTGTTCACCGGCGTCCGCGAGCCGGACGGCGGGCGGGTCAGCCGGCAGCGGGACCTGCGGATCGCGGTGGTCGACCAGCACACCGAGCTGCCGGCCGGCGCCCGGGTACGGGACGTGGTGCTGGCCCCGCTCGGCGTCGACGCCGACTCGGCCGAGCACGAGTGGGCCACCTTGCCCCAGGTCCGCACGGTGCTCTCCGGGCTGGGGCTGACCAGCGCCGGCGGGGTCGACCTGGACCGCTCGGTGGACGGGATGTCCGGTGGCGAGCGGCGCCGGGTCGCGCTGGCCGTCGCGCTGGTCGCCGAGTCCGACCTGATCGTGCTGGACGAGCCGACCAACCACCTGGACGTGGAGGGCATCGCCTGGCTGGCCGAGCACCTGGTGTCCCGGCGCAGCGGGCTGCTCGTGGTCACCCACGACCGGTGGTTCCTGGACGCGGTGTGCACCCGCACCTGGGAGGTGGCCGACGGCCGGGTGGAGGCCTACTCCGGCGGCTACGCGGACTGGGTGTACGCCAGGGCGGAGCGCGCCCGGCAGTCCGACGCGGCCGAGGAGCGGCGGCGCAACCTGGCCCGCAAGGAGCTGGCCTGGCTGCGCCGGGGGGCCCCGGCGCGGACGTCCAAACCGAAGTTCCGGATCGAGGCGGCCGAGGTGCTCATCGCCGACGTGCCCGACCCGCGCAACACGCCCGAGCTGATGGCATTCGCCTCCGCCCGGCTGGGCCGCCAGGTGCTGGAGCTGGAGGACGCCACGCTGCGCGTTCCGGACCGCACCCTGCTGGACCGGGTCACCTGGCGGCTGGGCCCCGGCGACCGGATCGGGCTGGTCGGGGTGAACGGGTCGGGCAAGACCACGCTGCTGCGGGCGCTGGGCGGCGAGCGCGAGCTGGACGGCGGCCGGCTGGTCACCGGCAAGACGGTCCGGCTGGCGCACCTGACCCAGGAGCTGGTGGACCTGCCGGCCAGCCAGCGGGTGCTGGAGGCGGTCGAGGAGATCGCCCGGTTCGTCACCGTCGGGCGCAACGAGCTGACCGCGTCCTCCATGCTTGAGCGCCTCGGTTTCCCGGCGGCCCGACAGTGGACGCCGGTGGGCGAGCTGTCCGGCGGCGAGCGGCGGCGGCTGCAGCTGACCCGGCTGCTGATGGCTGAGCCGAACGTGCTGCTGCTCGACGAGCCCACCAACGACCTGGACATCGACACCCTGCAGCGCCTCGAGGACCTGCTCGACGGCTGGCCGGGCACCCTGGTGGTGGTCAGCCACGACCGGTACCTGATCGAACGGGTCTGCGACACCGTGGTGGCGCTGTTCGGCGACGGCCGGATCACCCACCTTCCCGGCGGTATCGAGGAGTACCTCGCGCGTCGTTCCGCACTGCAGACCCCGGTGCCGGCCTCCCCGTCCGGCGCCACCGCCGGTGGAACGGTCGCGCCGACCGCCGGGGCGCCCGCGCGCTCGGCCGCCGAGCGGCGGGACGCGCAGAAGGACGTGCGCCGACTGGAGCGGCGGCTGGAGGTGCTCACCAGCAGAGAGGGCGAGCTGCACGCCGCGTTGGCCGAAGCCGCCACGGACGGTCCCCGGCTGCTGGAGCTGGACGCCGAGCTGCGCGCCCTGGTGGCGGAGCGCGCTCGGGTCGAGGAGGAGTGGCTGCTCGCCGCGGAGCTCGCCGAAGGTTGACCCGCACGGGTGTGTGCCCCGGAGCGGGGCCTGCCGCGGCGCCGGATACTGGCCAGTAATCTTTATCGCCAAACGGCGCGGCGGACCACATGGCGCGCGCCTCACGGCTATCGAGGAGGCTCGCCGTGGCTGAGTACCAAGGGCACGTCGAACCGGGATACGAGCCGGTGGCCCGGCTGTTCACCCGGCTGTTCCGGTCACCGCGCCGCGGCGGCGGCTCATTCGTGGTGCGGTACCGGGACCGCACCGTGGTCGACATCTGGGGTGGCGTCGCGGACCCCCGGACCGGTAGCCGGTGGCAGCGGGACAGCCTTGGGCTGTCCTTCTCCACGACCAAGGGCGTCGCGGCCACCGTCATCCACCGGCTGGCCGACCGTGGTCTGCTCGGCTACGACGAGCCGGTCGCGGCGTTCTGGCCGGAGTTCGCCGCCGGCGGCAAGGGCCGGATCACCGTCCGCCAACTACTCACCCACCAGGCCGGCCTGGACAAGCTCGCGCCCATCGCGCCGAACGGCGAGGCGCTGCTGGACCACCTGGGCGCGGAGCGGCGGCTCGCCGCGCACGCCCCGGACCACCGGCCAGGCAACTCGGCCTACCACGCCATCAC
>DATHIT010000949.1:0-12095 GCA_035489915.1 Pseudonocardia sp.
CCGAGCTCCTCCAGCGGCATCCGTACGGTGGTCAGCGCCGGCACCAGGTGGCTGGCCAGTGGCATGTCGTGCACCGCGACCACGGACAGGTCACGGGGCACCGAGAGCCCCCGGGCATGCAGCGCGTACAGCGCGCCGACCGCCGAGGCCACGTTCGCCACGAACACCGCCGTGGGTGGGTTCGGCGCGGACAGCAGCCGGTCCAGGGCGATCACCCCGCCGGCCGCCGTGTAGTCGGCGTGCACAATGGACTGTTCGCCGATCTCCAGCCCGGCAGCGTGCATGGCCGCCTGGTAGCCGGCCCGCCGGCGCCGGGCGGTGTCCGCCCCGTCCGGTCCGGCCAGGTGGCCGATGCGCCGATGGCCGAGCTCCAGGAGGTGGTTCACCGCCAGCTCGCTGGCCCGCTCGTCGTCCAGGATGACGTAGCGCTGCGACCCGGCCAGTGTGCGGTTGACCAGCACCCACGGCACCTGGGAGGTGCGCAGCTGGGCCAGCTCGTGGCCGGACTCCTCGCCGGCGAACAGCAACCCGTCCACCCGGCCCTGACCGAGCAGGTCCAGGTAGTGCTCCAGACCCAGCCGCACCCCGGCCGAGCTGGCCGTCATCAGCCCGTAGCCGAGCACCCCGGCGGCCCGTTCGGCACCCTTGATGATCTCGGCGTAGACCGGGTTGGCGAAGTCCGGGATCAGCAGACCGAACATGTAAGCCCGGGCGGTGCGCAGGCTGCGCGCCGCCACGTTCGGCCGGTAGCCGAGCTTCTCGATGGTGTCCCGTACCCGCTTGCGGGTCTCCGGACGGACGCTCAACCGGGGGTCCTCGTTGATCACCCGGGAGACCACCGAGCGGTCCACGCCGGCGAGCATGGCAACGTCGTTGAGGGTGACTTTCGCCGGTCTCGATGGCCGCGATTCCCCCGGCATCAGCCCTGCCCTCTCTCGTCCCCGCTCGGCATCGAGCCAGAATATTCATGTCCGGCCGGCCCGGGGGTGCCGCGCCGCGTCCGGCACGATCTGTGGCGGCACCGTGACCAAGCGGCTCCGGTGCCGAAATGTGGGCCAGGGGACCGTCGTCGTTGCCGGCATGCCGCACACGATCTCTATGCTGCGGGTATGGCGCGGGGGCGGAGACGACGCACCTGGCTGGTCGCGATCCCCCTGATGCTGCTGCCGGTGAGTTGCGGGACTCCGGCCTCGGATGCGTCGCCGGTACCGGCGATTGTCAGCCCGCCCGTGACGTCCACTGTCCACCCGGTGCCGGCCGGCCAGCTGCGGATCACCGGCGCGGTCCGCCGACCTGGGGTGCTCACCGCACAACAGCTGGCCGGGATGACCAGCCAGACGGTGTCGGTCAGCTACCGCACGGAGCGGGGGGATGAACGCCACACCGCGGTGGGTGTCCCGCTGTCCGCCCTGGTCGACCAGGCCGGGATGGTGCTCGCCCAGGGCAGGGAGCACGACGAGCTGTCCATCGGCATCGTGGTGATCGGTCTCGACGGGTATCGGGCGTTGATCTCCTACGGGGAGATGTCCCCGGCCTTCGGCAATCGGGGTGTGCTGCTCGCCACAAGCGAGGACGGCAAGCCGCTGGCTCGGCCGCGACTGGTGGTGCCGGGGGATCTGCGCGGCGGGCGCTACGTCAGGGACGTGGTCGAGCTGCACGTGGTGCACACCACGCCAACCTGGTAACTCCCTATGTGTCTTGGCATTTGCCTTCTCATCGGGCTGTTCGGCCGGCCAGAATGCGACCATGCGGCCGGTGCTGTCTGCGACTGTCCTGGCCATGGTGGCCGCCTCGCTGGTTTCCTGTAGCGGGTCACCTGGCCGTTCGGGGGACACCGCGGCGGACAACGAAGCACCCGCCACCGTGTGGCGCTCCGACGGGTACGGCCTGGTCATCTCGATCAGCGGCGGGACGGCCCGGACCTTCGAGACCACGTCGATCAGCTGCATCCCCGGCGAGCCACTCGAGCAGATCGGCCAACCCGCGTCGGACGGCACCGTCCAGTACGGCACGGACGGCGTCGCGGAGCAGGCACTGCACCCGGCGCCGGAGGGGCGGGCCACCCTGCGCATGCTCAGTAACGCGGCAGACATCGACCTGCTCCCGCTGCCGCGCCTGCCCGAGTCCTGCACGCGGCCGATGCCGGACGACGCCCTCACCACGTTTGACGTCTACTGGACTACGTTCGCGGAGCACTACATCTCCTTCGCTCGCAAGAACATCGACTGGGCGGCCGTACGGGACCGCTACCGGCCGATGGTCAGCGCCGACACCGACCCCGAAGAGCTCTACGCGATTCTGGAGGAGATGATCACGCCGCTCGGTGACATGCACACCGAGGTCACCGATGGGGACGAGAACGAGTTCGTCGGGGCGCGGCCGGGCACGCGGAAGCTGTCCAACCGGGCCCTCACCGCCGCTGTGAACGCCCATCTGCGCAATAACCTCGGCGTCACCGCGATCCAGACCTTCGCCGAGGGCAACATCGCCTACGCGGACCTGCCCGGCGCCCGAGGTTACCTCCGGATCGACGCCTTCGACGACTATGTCGAGGACGACACTTCGTACCTGGCGAGCAAGGCGGAGATGGACCGAGCGCTGGCCGCGGTGTTCACCCGGGCAAGGGTGGCCGCATGGCGCGGGCTGGTCATCGACCTGCGAAACAATTCCGGCGGTGAGGACGCGCTGGCACTGGAGGTCGCCGGGCGGCTCACCAACACGCCTTACCTCGCGTTCAGCAAGCAGGCGCGCAACGATCCGGCCGACCCGACCCGGCACACCCGGCTGCAGCCGGTCACCGTCACCCCCGCCGAAGGTGCCCGCTACACCGGACCGGTCCGGGTGCTGACCAGCGAGTTGACCATCAGTGCGGGGGAGATCCTCACCCTGGCGCTGCTTAGCCGTACCCCGGCGCCCAGCCGGATCGGCACTCCCACCCAAGGCGTCTTCTCCGACACCTTGGATCGCCGGCTGCCCAACGGCTGGGAGTTCACTCTCGGCAATGAGGAGTACTACGCTCCGGACGGCCGGAGCTACGAGGGTGGCGGCATCCCACCGACAGTCACCACAACGGTGTTCACCGAGGCCGAGCTCGCCCAGGGCCGGGACGCCGCGCTGGACGCAGCGATCGGCGCGCCGTGGTGAGCCGGACGCCGAGGGCGGTTTGGCGGGTCGAGCCGAGGGGTTAGCCCAGGGCCCGATGCATGTCGACTGGCACGCCGAGCTGCTCGGTCAGCTGGAGTTCTACTGGGACGCGTCGCTGCGCCCGAGGCTGGCCGGGCTGACCGACGCCGAGTACCTCTGGGAACCGGTGCCCGGCTGCTGGTCGGTGCGGCCCCAGCCGGACGGCACGGCCACCCTGGACTGGGCGTTCCCGGCGCCCGACCCGCCCCCGCTGACCACCCTAGCGTGGCGCATCTGCCACATCGCCGGGCCCGCCCTCACCATGCGCGCCAACAATCACTTCGGCGACGGCACCTGGACCCCGGACCGCCGCGACTGGCCGGTGACCGCCGCGGCTGGTGTCGCGTTCCTGGAGCGGGCCTACCAGGAGTGGCACGACGCGGTCGCGGCCGCCGGGCTCGAGCGGCTCACCCAGCCCACCGGGCCGGCCGAGGGACCGTACGCCGAGTTTCCGTTCGCCACCCTGGTGCTGCACCTGAACCGGGAGGTCATGCACCACGGCGGCGAGATCGGCCTGCTCCGCGACCTGTACCGGGAGCTGGTTGAGCAGCCGGATTGACCGGAGCGCTCAGGTGGAGCGGCGGGGGAGCCGAGGGCGGCTCGGTACGGCCAGCCGGTTGAAGATGTTGATCACTACGATCATCCAGGCCACCGCCTGGTACTGCGCCTCGGTGAAGACCTTGGTGGCCTGCTGGTAGACCTCGTCGGGCACGTCCTGGGTGTGCGACAGGCGGGTCATCACCTCGGTGAGCTCCAGGGCGGCTCGCTCCTGCTCGGTGAACAGCTCGGTCTCCCGCCATGCGTCGAGCAGGAAGATGCGGCGCTGGTCCTCGCCCTGCTTGAGCGCGTCGGTGGTGTGCATGTCGAGGCAGTACGCGCAGCCGTTGAGCTGCGAGCCGCGGATCTTGACCAGTTCGAGCAGGGCCGGGTCCACGCCGGCGTCGGCGCCCGCCCGGGTGACCTCGTCGGACATCGAGATCAGGGCCTTGAACGCCTTCGGGATGCCGGGGCTGAGTTGGATCCGCTGTGTCATGGCTCGCGGTGTCATGGGATTGACGCTAGCTCCAACTTGTCCACGCGTAGAGTCCAGTTTTGTGGTGGATTCGTGGTCCAGTTCGGTGGACGCGCACCTCGACTGGACGCCTGGAAGCGGTCGCAGGGGGTTGGCGAAGGCGGTCCGCGCGGCGATCCGGGACGGGCGGTGGCAGCCGGGCACCGTCGTCCCGTCGACCCGGGCGCTGGCCCACGACCTGGGTCTGGCCCGAGGCACGGTCACCCGGGTGTACGCCGACCTGGCCGCCGAGGGCTACCTGCTGACCAGCCAGGGCGCGCCGACCCGAGTCGCCACGGCCGGGGTCGAACCGCTGTCCATGCCGCGCACCGTGTCAGCCGAGGAATCCCGACCCCGCTGGACCTTGATGCCCGGGCGCCCCGATCCGTCGCTGTTTCCGAGGGACGCCTGGGTGGCCGCCATGCGGCGGGTCCTGCAGCACACGCCGAACGAAACCTTCGACTACGGCGATCCCCGTGGCTCCTCGGTGCTGCGCACCACCTTGGCGGCCTACCTGGGTCGTAGCCGTGGGGTTCTGGCCGATCCCGCGCGCATCGTCATCTGCGCCGGATACAGCCACGCGCTGAGCGTGCTCGGCCGGGCGCTGCGGGAGCTGGGCATCACCGAGACGGCGTTCGAAGATCCGTCGGTGCGCGCCTTCCGCGACCTGACCGAGGCGAGCGGCCAGCGCGTGGTCGGGGTGCCTGTCGACGGTGACGGCCTCCGGGTCGACCAGCTCAGCAGCCCGGCGGTGGTGGTCACCCCGGCGCACCAGGCACCGCTCGGGGTGACCATGGCACCGTCGCGGCGCACCGCGCTCGCTCAGACCGGGGCGGTGATCGTCGAAGACGACTACGACGGGGAGTTCCGCTACGACCGCCAGCAGGTCGGCGCGCTCCAGGCGCTGGCCCCGGAACGGGTCGTCTATGCGGGCTCGGCGAGCAAGTCCCTGTCACCCTCCCTGCGGCTGGGTTGGCTGGTGCTGCCCCGCTTCCTGGTCGACCCGGTCGTCGCCGCCGTGACCACCAGCGGCGCGCACCCGCCCGCACTCGAGCAACTCACGCTGGCGCACCTGATCAGCTCGGGCGGTTACGACCGACACGTCCGCCGGTGCCGCGTCGAGTACCGCTCCCGGCGGGACGCGCTGGTCGCCGCGCTGCCCCGGCAGTTGATCCCCCAGGGCATCTCGGCCGGCCTGCATCTGGTCCTGCCCCTGGACACCTCGACCGAGTCGCGGGTACCCGCGACCGCGCGCCGGCACGCGCTGGCCATCGAAACCGTAGGCGCGCAGCGCATGCGGCCGGCCGAAGGCGCCGGCGGGCTGATCGTCGGTTACGGCGCCCCGGCCAAACACGCCTTCGCCGGAGCCCTCGAAGCTCTCCTTGGCCTGCTCCGCGAACTCTGACTCGCCACCCCGGACATCGATGTCGTCCCGAAGCCGTGAGTGGTATTGGTCGCTATAGCGACCAATACCACTCACAGGGGTCAGCGGGTGGCCCGCTCGGTGGGGCCGAAGTTGCCGGGGGCGTACCGGGCGCCCTGCACGATGTCGCCCAGCGGGTCCAGCGTGCCCAGGGCCTCGGCGTCCAGGGTGACGTCCAGTGCGCCGACGTTCTGCTCCAGCCGCTCCGGTCGCTTGGTGCCCGGGATGGTCACCACCGGCACGCCGAGCCGGTCGGCCTGGGCGTACACCCAGGCCAGGGCGACCTGCGCGGGTGCCGCGCCGATCCGCTCGGCGACCTCACGGACGGCCTGCGCGATCTTCTCGTTGGCCTCGCCGGCCTCGCCCTGGAAACGCGGGTTGCGCCGACGGAAGTCGGTGTCGGCCAGCGCGGCGCGGTCCAGCGCGCCGGTGAGGAACCCACGCCCGAGCGGGGAGTAGGGCACCAGGCCGACGCCCAGCTCGGCCATCACCGGGGTGACCGCCTCGACATCCCGGGTCCACAGCGAGTACTCGCTCTGCACCGCGCTGATCGGGTGCACCGCGTGCGCCCGGCGCAGCAGGTCCCCGGTCACCTCAGACAGACCCAGGTAGCGGACCTTGCCGGCCTGGACGAGTTCGGCCATCGCGCCGACGGTCTCCTCGATCTCCGCGTCGCCCGGGGGCCGGTGCAGGTAGTACAGGTCGATCACGTCCACGCCGAGGCGCAGTAGCGAGGCGTCGCAGGAGCGGAGCACGTAGTTGCGGGTGCCGCGCAGCCGACGGTCGGCGTCACCGCCGCTGCGGTCGATGCCGAACTTGGTGGCCAGCTGGACCTGGTCGCGGCGGTTGTGGATGGCCCGGCCGACCAGCACCTCGTTGTGCCCGGCGCCGTACACGTCGGCCGTGTCGAGGAAGGTGACGCCCAGCTCGATCGACCGGTCCAAGGTGGCCAGCGAGGTGTCCCAGTCGGTGGGGCCGTAGTTCTCGCTCATGCCCATACAGCCCAAGCCCATGGCGCTGACGGTGAGGCCGGAGGCGCCGAGGGCGGTGCGGGAAATCATCTGGGATGCTCCTCTTGCCCGTTGATGGCGGGCGGTGTCTGTCGTGGTACCAACAACGCTAGGAGCTGGAGCGCACTCCAAGTCAAGCGCTCGTTCTGGTCTAGACCAATGTCTTGTAGAGTGACGCCTGTGGTTGTGAGGATGCGGGCATGAGTAGCGCGGAGATCCGCGAGCCGAAGTACCGGGTGGTGGCGGATCACCTGCTTGCGCTGTTGGACGAGCTGGGCGAGGGCGTGGCGATTCCCGCCGAGCGTGAGCTGGCCCAGCGGTTCGCGGTCTCCCGGGTCACCGTGCGACAGGCCGTGCAGGAGCTGCTGGTCGCCGGTCGGCTGCGCCGGCAGGGCAGGGGCACCGTGGTGGCCGGGCCGAAGGTGGTCCAGCAGCTGGTGCTCGGCTCCTACACCGAGGGGTTGAGCGAGCAGGGCCGCCGCCCCGGCCGTCGGTTGGTTCGCGTCGAGCGGGAGCCGGCCGGCGCGGAGCTGGCCGCCGAGCTGGGCATCGCCGAGCGGGACGAGGTGATCCGGCTGGAGCGGGTGCTGCTGGCCGACGGGCACCCGGTGGGCCTGGAGGACACCCGGCTGCCAATGGCCAGGTTCCCCCGGCTGCTCGCCGATTTCGACCCGTCGACCTCGCTGTACGCCTACGTTCGGGCCAGCGGGGTGGAGTTCGAGTCGGCCACCGAGCGGATCGAGACGGTGCTGGCCGCCCCCCGGGAAGCGATGCTGCTGGAGACCAACCCGGGCGCACCGATGCTGCTGCTGAACCGGCTGTCCTACGACCCGGAGCAGCAGCCGATCGAGCGGGTCCGCTCGCTGTTCCGCGGCGACCGCTTCAGCTTCGTCACCACCCTCCGCCGGCCGGACCCGCCCACCGGGTCCCGGTGAGAGCGGCTTGACTTGGAGCGCCCTCCAGCTCCTAGCCTCGTTGTCGTCGGCACAGACAAGAGGAGAACCACGATGGTGGATCAGCTCGAGCGGTTTCAGATGGTCATCGGTGGCAAGCCGGTCGACGCCCTCTCCGGCAAGACATTCGAGTCGCAGAACCCGTACAGCGGCGGCCCGTGGGCGCAGGTCCCCGACGGCGGCCCGGAGGACATCGACGCGGCGGTGGCGGCGGCCCGCTCCGCGCTGGACGGGGAGTGGGGGGCCATGACCGGGTTCGCCAGGGCCGCGCTGCTGCGCCGGCTGGGTGACCTGGTGGGGGAGAATGCCGAGCGGCTGGCCCGGCTGGAGGTCAACGACTCCGGCAAGCTGTACCGGGAAATGATCGGCCAGCTCAACGCGCTGGGCGGCTGGTACCACTATTACGCCGGGCTGGCGGACAAGATCGAGGGCCGGCAGATCCCCTCGCCGAACCCGAACTACCTCGTCTACACCCGGCGCGAGCCGGTCGGAGTGGTCGGCGCGATCACCCCGTGGAACTCGCCGCTGCTGCTGATGACCTGGAAGTTGGCGCCCGCGCTGGCCGCCGGGTGCACCGTGGTGGTCAAGCCGTCCGAGCACTCGCCGGTCTCCACGCTGGGCTTTGCCGAGCTGTTCGAGCGGGCCGGGTTCCCCGCCGGCGTGGTCAACGTGGTGACCGGGCTGTCCCGGGAGACCGGCGCCCGGCTGGCCGGGCATCCCGGCGTGGACAAGGTGGCGTTCACCGGTTCCACCGCGACCGGCCGGGCGGTGGCCAAGGCGGCCGGGGAGAACATCAACAAGGTCACCCTGGAACTGGGCGGCAAGTCACCCCAGGTGGTGTTCCCGGACGCCGACCTGGCCGCCGCGGCGAACGGCGTCATCGCCGGGGTGTTCGCCGCCACCGGGCAGACCTGCATGGCCGGCTCCCGGCTGATCGTGCACGCCGATGTGCACGACGAGCTGATCCGACTGATCGCCGAGCGGGCGTCGCGGATCAAGCTGGGCGACCCGAACGACGCGGCCACCGAGATGGGCCCGGTGGCCAACCGGCCGCAGTACGAGAAGGTGCTCGGTTACCTGGACACGGCCAAGGCCGAGGGGGCCACGGTGGCCTACGGTGGGGCCGCCGAGTCGGCGCTCGGTGGCCTGTTCGTGCAGCCCACCGTGCTCACCGGGGTCACGTCGGAGTCGACTGTGGTGCGCGAGGAGGTGTTCGGCCCGGTGCTCGCCGCGCTCACCTTCACCGAGGAGGACGAGGCGATCAAGCTGGCCAACGACACCCCGTACGGGCTGGCCGGCGCGGTCTGGACCAAGGACGTGCATCGGGCGCACCGGGTCGCGGCGAAGATCAAGGCCGGCTCGGTGTGGATCAACGCCTACCGGGTGGTGGCGCCCAGCGTGCCGTTCGGCGGCTTCAAGTCGTCCGGGCTGGGCCGGGAGAACGGCCTGCACGGGATCGACGAGTACCTGGAGGAGAAGGCCGTGTGGGTGGAGCTCACCGGCGGTACCCGCGACCCGTTCACCCTGGGTTAGGGTCGGCGCGTCTCCCGCCGGCCCCGCCCGGTAACAGATTGAGCAGCGGGATCCGGCAGGCGCTGTTGGCGAAGATCGGGCCGGCCATCACCGGCAGCCCCGGCGGCGGGTTGAGCACGGCGGGCACCGTGCCGGTGAGCTTGCTCATGCAGTCGTCGGTGGCGCCCCGGGTGCCGCCCCGCCCGCCGATCCACATGTCCAGGTGGGTGTCCACGCCGGGCGGTGCCGGGCTCGCCCCGGAGTCCTCGACGATCACGTAGCGGCGGACGCTGGGCAGGTAGAACCGGGTCCCGGGCTTCCACTTCATGGTGGTGGCGGTGCCCGGGACCGCGACGGTGATCGGGTCCCGGTAGGTGCCCTGGCCGCCGGCGGTCCGGTGCAGCACCGGTGCGCTGATGATCGCCGAGAGCGGCGGCGTGTTGTCGTGGAAGGAGTAGCCGGTCAGATATATCCGCAGGTGCCGGGGCGGACCGTGGGACAGCGTCGCGGGATCGGTGCCGAGCGGCCCGGCGCTGGGCAGCACGGTGGGCGGCGGGCTGGCCGGGCGTGCTCCAGCCGGCGCCTGATACGGCTCCGGCAGGTACGGCGGTGGCTCCGGCAGGTATGGCGGTGGCTGCGGCAGCTGCGGCTGGACCGGCGGCGGAGGCGTCGGCGGCGGCTCGGGCGGCGGAGGAATCGGCGGCGGGAACTGCGTGGGCAGCTCGACCGTCACGCTGACCAGCGTCGGCGTCGTCGACCAGGCACTCCGGGAAGCGACCCCGCCAGCCGGGCCGGGAGGCAGCGCCGCCACGCCGAGGACGAGCAGCGCGATGACCGAGCACACCGGGACGCTGAGAACAACTGAACCCGCTGACGATCGCGGTAATCGTGGGCGATGGCACCGACTCATGGCTCAACCTCCGACCAGCGCATCAACTCCGCCTGCGTGGTGCGCTGACCATGGTTAGCCACACTGTGCTCAATTGCAACAGAAGCCTCAGAAGTCCCACAGATAACAGCACTGCGCTCGGCCCGGCGGCATGTTTGCGCTCGAGATCTACCTCAGCGGGCTTGGATCATGGTCTGGGCCCGCTGAGGTAGATCTCGGCGAAAGTCCACTGCGTTGAGTGGCCGTGCTCAGCGGACGCAGGACGCGGGGCGGTCAGGTGCGGCGGGGGCGGGTGAGGGTGAAGCGGTCCACCGGGGTGAGCTCGCCGTACGGGCCGGTCACCGCGTAGTAGGTGACGTGGATGGCGGTGGTCGGCCCGGTGCCGCCGGGGTCCACCTCGAACGCGGCGAAGCCGTAGGCGTGCTCCGCGTCGCGCACCGCCGACCACGGGGCGTCCTCCAGCACGTAGTTCGGCTTGCGCTTCCCGGTGGCCGGGTCCGGGGCGCCCACAGCGGTGATCACCCGGCATTTGGCCGGGGCGAAGAGCAGCTTGTTGGACGGGATGGAGGTGCCCCCGCCGCCGATCACCATGTGCACCGTGCCCTTGCTGGTGTCCAGTACATCGGTGCTGGTCTGGGTGGGGATCGGGGTCCGGGTGTCGGTGGGCTGCTGGCCGCGGATCGGGTGCGACCGCTCGTAGTGGTGCTCGTGCCCGCACACCACGAGGTCCACGCCGTACTGGTCGAACAGCGGTACCCACTGCTCGCGGACGCCCAGGTCGGCGCCGTTGAACTGGTCCGCGGTGGAGATCACCACCTGGTGCATGCAGACCACGATCCAGTCGATGTCCGGGTTGGCCCGGCTGGTGCGCAGCTCGTTCTCCAGCCACCGCCGCTGCGCGCCGCCGGAGTAGCCGCTGACGTAGGAGCTGCCGCCGTCCTGCAGCGCGATGTCGTCGTTGTTCAGGCTGATCACCCGTACCGCGCCGGCGGTGAAGGCGTACCAGAGGCCTCGGAAGGTCGGCTCCGCGCCGGCGTCCGGCAGCGCGAAGTACGACTGGTAGGCCTGGTAGCCGACCGGCCCGTTGCCGAGCTCGTTCTCGTGGTTGCCGGCCGCCGGCATCCACGGCCGGTGCCGGGCCGAGCGCCCGTTGTTGGCGAACCAGTTCGACCAGGTGCGGACCCGGTCGTGGCTCAGGTTCGCGTAGCAGAGATCCCCGTTGACCAGGTGGAACAGCGGCGCGATGCGTTCCACGGCGGCGGTCAGGTCACCGGCGGCTGGGGATCCGTAGTTGTCCGCGCCGTAGTTGCTGCCGGTGCCGTTGGGGCTGCCCGGGCTGACGCCGGTGACCATGTCCAGCGCCGGGGTGGACTGGTCGCCGAAGCTGGTGAAGG
Source organism: Pseudonocardia sp. (assembly GCA_035489915.1). Taxonomy (GTDB): domain Bacteria; phylum Actinomycetota; class Actinomycetes; order Mycobacteriales; family Pseudonocardiaceae; genus Pseudonocardia. Next base: position 11,416 of record DATHIT010000949.1, read on the forward strand.
TGAACGCCACCCGGCCCCGGGGCGCGGTGTGCAAGGTGCCCAGTTCCGGGCTCGTCCCGTCGTGCACGGCGGCGTAGATGTAGTCGGTGTCCGGGGTGAGGCCGGTCAGCCTGGTGTGGTGGATCTGTACCTCGGTGCCCGAGGCGCCGTCCCGGTAGGTCCGGGTGTCCGCGGCTACCTCCTGGCCGAACCCGGCGTTGGGCGTGCCCAGCATGACCCGGGGCCGGCCGACCGAGCTGGTGGTGTGCCAGGACACCACGGCCTCGGTGCCGGCGTCGGCGCCGAACTGCAGGTGCAGCCCGGATACCGGGGGAGCGGCGCTGCGGTCCGGTCGCTGCCAGGCCGGCCCGCTGGTGGCGCAGGCGGCCAGTCCGGGCACGCCCAGGGCGACCGCTCCGCCCAGCCCGGCGGCGGCACCCAGCGCGCCGCGCCGACTGAAACGGGGTCCGGACCGGGCATCGCTGTCGGGGCTCATAGTTACCGGATCTTCATCGCCCCTGGTGAACGCCGCCCGCACAGCCGGTAAACGCCGCCCTAACGGACCTGTGAGTGGTATTGGTCGCTATCGCGACCAATACCACTCACGGCTGTTGACCTGCGGTGATGGTGACGGGGGCGGTGGAGGTGCGCACGATGAGCTCGGGGGGCAGCCGCTCGGTGGTGACTTCCTCGCCGCGGAT
>DATHIT010000950.1:0-7052 GCA_035489915.1 Pseudonocardia sp.
CGGTGATCTCGCCCAGCTCGGCGGCGAGTTCGGGATGGAAGTCCAGCAGCGGGAGCAGCGCCTCCCGGGCGATCCCGAGAGCCTCGGGCCCCAACGTGTCGGCATCAAAGATGATCGTGCCGCGCCGCGGGAACGCCAACGGGGCGAGCGCCGGCTCGCGGCGGAACTCACGGCGCAGCGCAATGACCGCCTCGACGACGAAGTCAGCCCCACTGGCCGCGAGCCGTGCCTGTGCGACCACCCGGCCGGCGATCTCGCCGGTAACCTGCCTCAACACCGCCGAAGCCAGCTCTTCCCGGCTGCCGAAGTGGGCGTACACCGTGGGTCGGGACACCCCTGAAGCCCGGGCGACCGCGCTGATCGTCAGACCCGAGAAGCCTTCCGAAGCGAGCAGCTCGGTCGCCGCCCGCAAGATTCTCGATCCCGCATCCACGCTGATGGCCGGTCCTCATTCCGCTTGACCCGTGAGTGGCAAGTGGTCCTATAGGACCACTTGCCACTCACGGGTCTACAGCGCGGCCTTGAGGGCGGCGAGGGCGGTGGCGAGGGCCTCGGCGGCGGCCGGCACCGCGATGCCGAACGAGACGTAGCCGTGCACCAGGGTGTCCGCGTTGTGCAGCTCCACCGGCACGCCGGCGCCGCGCAGCAGCTCCGCGTAGCGCGCCCCGTCGTCGCGCAGCGGGTCGTACTCGGCGGTGGCGATGTACGCCGGAGGTAGCCCGGCGAAGTTCTCCGCGCGAGCCGGGGCGAACGTGGCCGGCAGCTCGGCGTCATCCCCGCCGCCGACGTAGAGCTCCAGGAAGGTGTCGATGTCGGCGGCGGTCAGCACCGGCGCGGTGGCGTTCTCGGCCATCGACGGCAGCGTGCGGTCCATCGTGGTCGCCGGGTAGAAGAGCAGCTGGAACTTCAGCTCCGGGCCGCCGGCATCCCTGGCCAGCTGGGCGACCACGGCGGACAGGTTGCCGCCCGCCGAGTCCCCGGCCACCGCGATCCGGGTCGGGTCGCCGCCCAGTTCGGCGGCGTGCTCACCGACCCAGCGCAGCGCCGCGAACGCGTCGTCCACCGCGGCCGGGAACGGGTGCTCCGGGGCCAGCCGGTAGTCCACCGCGACGACCACCGCGCCCACGCCTATCGCGATGGCCCTGGCGGACGCGTCGTGGCTGTCCAGGTCGCCGATCACCCAGCCACCGCCGTGGTAGTAGACCACCACGGGCAGGCCGTCCGGCTCGGAAACCGGCCAGTAGATCCGCACCGGGATGTCGCCGGCGATGCGGCGGTCCTCCACCCGGGGCAGCTCGGGAGGCGGCGGCATGGCGGCCACCCGCTCCTTGAGCGTGGCGCGGACCTGCTGATAGCCGACCTCGGAGATCGGCGCCATGGGAAGCGCGTCCAACACCAGTTGCATGACGGGGTCAATGGGCATGGTCCGACCCTAGGGCTGGCCGGGCCGGGCCGCCCGGGGAAACCGGCTCGGGCGGAGGGGGCCCTACCCGGCACGGGGGTTGTCCCTCGGGGGAGCACCCCATGGATCGCCGCGCAGGCCGCTGACATTGTCGTTCGTATACGCCCTACCTGGGCAGACGTGCCGGACCGGCTGGCCAGCCGGATCGCCGTCCCACCCGCACCCGACGCCGCGGACCAGCGCGGCGGCTCTCGAGGCACGGAGATCAGGCATGTCCATCATGGAGCGATCCATCGTCCCTCCCGCGAGATCCACCCTGTCCGACAGCGACCGGGCTGGCCGGCTGGTGGTGCGTAACCTGACCAAGCGGTTCGGCAAGGTCGAGGCGGTCCGTGACCTCAGCTTCACCGTCGAGCCCGGCCAGGTCACCGGCTTCCTGGGGCCCAACGGCGCCGGCAAGACCACCACCCTGCGGGCCGCGCTCGGCCTGGTCACCCCCAGCAGCGGTGAGGTCACCATCAACGGCCTGCGGTATCGCCAGTTGGCCAATCCGGCCAGGGTGGTGGGCGCGGTGCTGGACTCCAACGGCTTCCACCGCTCCCGCAAAGCGCGGGCCCACCTGCGGATCTACAGCGCCGCGATCGGTGTGCCGGACCGGCGGGTGGACGAGGTGCTCGCCCTGGTCGGGCTGACCGGCGCGGCCAACCGCAAGATCGGCGGGTTCTCCCTGGGGATGCGCCAACGCCTGGCGCTGGCCACCGCGCTACTGGGCGACCCTCGGGTACTCATCCTGGACGAACCCGGCTCCGGCCTGGACCCCGAAGGCCTGGCTTGGCTGCGAGGGTTCCTACGCTCCTTCGCCGCCACCGGGCGCACCGTGCTGGTGTCCAGCCACCAGCTGGCCGAGATCGCCCAGACCGTGGACCAGGTGGTGATCGTCAGCCAGGGCAGCCGGGTGTTCGAAGGCCCGGTGAATCAGCTGCCCGGCGGCCAGGACCGGGTGCGCGCGCGGTGCTCGGACCCGGCCCGGTTGACCGAGGCGCTGGCCGCCCAGGGTGTCACCGACATCCAGGCCCAGCCCGAACGCTGGCTGGGCATCACCGGCGCGACGACCACCAAAGTGGGCGATGTGGCGCTGGCCGCCGGGGTGGCGATCTATCACATGGTCCCGGATGACCACGACCTGGAGCAGCGCTTCCTGGCGCTGACGGTCAGCCAATTCCGGCCCGATTCGGCCGCCGCAGAGGAAGGGGACCGGTGATGTCGGCTCCCACGCTCGACCCCGTTGTGCAACGCTCCACCTGGTCCGGCCGCGAGCTGCGCGGCCTGGTGGCCGCCGAGGCCCGCAAGACCTGGTCCACCTCCGCCTGGTGGGCACTGCTCGTCCCGGCCGCGCTGCTCAGCCTGGCGGTCACCTGGATCGTCGCCAGGGACGGGCAGCTGGCGCACGCCCAGGCGATGGCGCTGGCCTCGTTCGCGGTGACCTTCACCGCGTTGTTCGGGGCGGTCAGCGCCTCGGCCGAGTACCGGCACCACACCATCACCACCAGCTACCTGGGCGCCGCGGACCGGCCGAAACTGCTGGTCGCAAAGCTGATCTTCGCGGGGATGGTCGGCGCCGGATACGCGGTGGTGTGCGCGGGGTTCGGGATCGTCGGCATGCTGTTCGGCGACACCGACCCGGGGCGCGAGCTGTCCCTGGTGCTGCAGGTCAGCGCGGGGGCGGTGCCGGTGTTGGCACTCTGGGCCATGCTCGGTGTCGGGCTGGGCACCCTGCTGCGCAATCAGGTGCTCGCGGTACTGGCGGTCGTGTTCTACCTGACGTTCGTCGAACCGATCATCACGGTGCTGGCCCAGTTGGCTGACCTGCAGCGCTTCGCGGTCTACCTGCCCGCCGGGTCAGCAGTCGCGGCCATCGAGGGATTGAGCGGCGGACAGCAGTTCGGCGGCGGCTTCGGCGTCGCGGCACACCCCTGGTGGCTGATGCTGCTGTTCTTCCTCGGGTACACGGCGCTGGCCGGCGTGGCCGGGGCGGCCGCCGCGCAACGCCGCGACATCACCTGACCCGGCGAGGCGATTCGATGACAGTCCCGGCACGGCGGCGTCGACCGCACCCGCTCATCATCCTGGCCGCGTTGCTGGCCATGGTGCTCCCGGTGCTGGCCTGCTCGTCCGCCGCCACCGTGGGCGCGGGCACCTCGGTCGGCCCGGTGCCGGCCGAGCGGCTGCGCGGGTTCTACGCGCAGGAGTTGACCTGGACCGCGTGCGGGCGCTTCGACTGCACCTACCTGCGGGTGCCGTTGGACTACCGCCAGCCGGACGGCAAGACGGCGCGGCTGGCGGTGCTGCGGCAGCGGGCCGGCCAACCGGACCAGCGACTGGGCTCGCTGGTGATCAACCCGGGTGGCCCGGGAGGGTCCGGGACCAGCGCGGCGGCCGGCCTGGCCCAGAAACTCGAGCACAGCCCGTTGGGCCAGCGGTTCGACATCGTGGGCTTCGACCCGCGCGGAATCGGGGACAGTGAGCCGGCGATCGAGTGCTTGAACGCGCGGGAGCGGGACCGGGAACGGCTCGACTCTCCGGAAGCCGTGGCGCCGGCCAACGACCCCCGGTACGCGGAAAGACGGGACGCCCAGTACGAGCGCCAGGCCCGCGAGCACGCCGCGAAATGTGGGCAGCGCTCCGGCACGGACCTGCTGGCCAACGCCGGGAGCCGGGACGTGGCCAGGGACATGGACGTCCTGCGCTCGGCGCTGGGGGAGGCGAAGCTGACCTACCTCGGGTACTCCTACGGCACCCGGATCGGCTACACCTATGCCGAAGCCTTCCCGCACAACGTCCGCGCGTTGGTGCTGGACGGCGCCCTGTCCCCGGATCGGAACCGGGCGGACGAGATGGTCGCCCAGGCGGACGGTTTCCAGCGGGCGTTCGACGCGTTCGCCGGCTGGTGCGCCCAGCAGGCCCAGTGCCCGCTCGGTGGTGATCCGAAGACCGCCACGGCGACCTATCGCAAGCTGGTGCTGCCGCTTGTGGACACGCCGCTCCCGCTGGCCGACGGCCGCAAGCTGTCCCACCGGGACGCGGTCAGCGGCACCCTGGTGGCGTTCTACCGGCGCGCGGACTGGGAGCCGCTGCGCACCGCGCTGTCCGAGCTGGCCAGCGGGAAGGGGGAGAGCCTGATGCGGCTCGCCGATGGCCAGGAGGGCCGGACCGCACTGGGTACCTACAGCCGCCTGCACGACGCGCTCGAGGTGGTCCGCTGCGTGGATGAACGGCCGATCACCGACCCGGCCATGGCGCTGCGGGCCAGCGCTCGATACAGCGCGGCGGCGCCGTTCATGGACTCCGGACGCGGCCCGAGCGCGGCCCTGGACTCCTGCGCCTTCTGGCCGGTGCCGCACACCAGCGAGGCGCACCGGCCGAACGTGAACGGGCTGGCCCAGGTTCTGGTCATCGCGGTGACCGGCGACCCGGCGACGCCCTACCAGGCCGGGGTGGAGCTGGCCGCGGCATTGCACGCCCGGTTCCTGCCGGTGGACGGAACCCAGCACACCGCCGCGCTGCAGGGCACCCCGTGCGTGGACGACATCGTCACCAGATACCTCACCGAGCTCGCCCTGCCACCGGACGGAACCCGATGCGCTATCGCCCCGAGTTGATCTCGCGCGGTCGCTTGACACCGCCGCGCCGAGCAGAGTTATATCAGTGCCCAATCGATTGGGCCTCAGGTGCCGCCGACTGGCCGACCGGCGCGCGAACGGCCATCCAGCAGGGGGACATCGTGGGGTCATCGCGACCGGGCTGCTCGGCATGACTTCAGCGCTGCCCGGCCCGGCCCACCCGGGATACTTCACCGAGCACACCGTCGCCGAACTCGGCGCGGCGTTGCGCGCCGGCCAACTCACCCCGCGCGCCTTGGTAGAACACGCGCTGCTCGGTGCCACCCGGCTGGCTCCGCTGTTCAACGCGTTCGTGACGATCGACGCGTTCGCCGCGCGGGCCGCCGCCGACCGGGCCGCCGCCGAACTGGCCAGTGGCCTGGACCGGGGACCGCTGCACGGCATCCCGGTGGCGGTGAAGGACATCGTGGCCACCGCCGGGCTGCGCACCACCATGGGCGCCCGGCACTTCGCCTCGCACGTGCCGGCCAGGGACGCCGAGTGTGTGCGGCGGCTGCGCGCGGCCGGGGCGATCGTGATCGGCAAGACCACCACCCACGAGTTCGCCTTCGGGCCCACCGGGGACCGTTCGGCGAACGGCGCGGCGCGCAACCCGTACCGGCCCGAGCACATGTCCGGCGGATCCAGCGCGGGTTCGGCGGTGGCGGTGGCCGCCGGCATCGTGCCGCTCGCACTGGGCACCGACACCGGCGGTTCGGTGCGCATCCCGGCCGCGCTGTGCGGCATCGTGGGGCTGCGCCCCAGCCAGGGGGCGGTACCGACCGACGGGGTGTTTCCGCTGGCCCCGTCGCTGGATACGGTCGGCCCGATGGCCCGCACCGCCGCGGATTGCGGCCTGCTGTGGCACGCGCTGACCTGCGCCGAGGAGCGGCGGACGTCGCCCGCGCGCGGCTCGCTGCGGGTCGGATGGCTCACTCCGGACGCGGTCTCCCCCACCGAGCCGGCGGTTGGCTCGGCGGCCCGCGCCCGCCTTGACGAACTCGGCGCCGAGGTGGTGGCCAAGGTGCTGGATGCGGAGCTGCCGCACGCCGAGACCATGGGCCGCACCTACTCCACAGTGCAGGCCTGGGAGGCTCACGCGGTGCACGCCGAACGGCTGGCGGTGGCCGCGGACCAGTACGACGACGAGGTGCTCGCCCGGCTGCGCGCCGGGGGGCGGATCTCCCCCGGCGAGTACCAGGACGCCCGCGCGGCGCAGCGGACGGCCCGGCAGGCGGTGACCGCGCTGCTGGGCGACTACGACCTGCTCGCGCTGCCCACCGTCGGGGTGGTCGCGCCGCCGGTGGGTGCCCGGTCGGTGTGGGTGGGCGACAAACGGCTGCACGTCCGCGACGCGCTGCTCGGGCTGACCGTGCCATGGAGCGTGACCGGCTTGCCCGCGCTGTCCATCCCGGCCGGCCAGGTGGGTGGCCTGCCGGTCGGGCTGCAGCTGGTCGCCCCGGCCGGCGGGGAGGACCTGCTGCTGTGGGTCGCCGAGCAGGCGGACGCTTGCCACCCCCCGAACGGCGCGGCTCAATCCACCCGGTAGATCATCACCGGGCGCCTATGCGGGGACGTTGTGCAGCAGGCCGAGGTGCTCCAGCGCGACGCGCAGCACGGCTATGTCCGCCTCTTCGGCCGGCACCAGCGGCAGCCGCAGACCGCCGGCCCGGTGCCCGAGCAGGTTGAGCGCGGCCTTCACCAAGATCGGGTTGCTGTCCAGGAACAGCACGCGGTAGATCTCCTGCAGCGAGGCGTCGATCTCCGCGCGGTGCTCCGGCTCGTCGACCATCCGGCGCATCTGGTCACCCACCACGTGGCTGGCCACCGAGATGCCCCCGCAGCCGCCCAGGTCCAGGGTGCGGGCGAAGGTCTCGTCGTTGCCGGTGTACAGCCCCAGGCCGTCGACCAGCGCCAGGTTGTCGTTGTTGGACTGCTTGACGTAGTCGATGTGCTCGATCTGAGCCAGCTCGGCGAGCAGCTCGTTGGGC
>DATHIT010000951.1:0-3013 GCA_035489915.1 Pseudonocardia sp.
GGCCCGGCGTTCGACCGGATATTCCTGCAGATGATGATCCAGCACCACGAGGGCGCGGTCACCATGTCCAAGACCGAACTGACCGACGGGCAGAACCCTGAGGCCAAGGCCCTGGCGCAGAGCATCATCGCCGCTCAACAGAGCGAAATCACCGAAATGCAAACCCTCCTCGGCTGAGTGGACCGGTAATCGCCGCTGGTCCGGGCAGCCCGCCCGGACCAGCGGCACCCACTCAGGCGTCGTGCGTCTTGTTGTCCGCGGACAGCGGAGTGATCCGCACGCGCGAGGCGCGTCGGCCATCCAGCTCGGTCACGGTGAAACGGTGCCCCAGCGCTTCGACGGTGTCACCGACCTGGGGAGCACGGCCGAGCCGGTCCACGACGTAGCCGGCGAGGGTGTTGAAGTGGCCTTCGGGCAGTTCGATTCCGGCGAGCTCGTTGACGTCGTCGCGGTGCAACAGCCCGTCGAGCTCGATGCTGCCGTCCTCGAGTTTCCGGCTCGGGCGGGCACGCGGGTCGTACTCGTCCTCGATGTCCCCGACCAGCTCCTCGATCAAGTCCTCCAGGGTCACGATCCCGTCCGTGCCGCCGTACTCGTCCACGATGATCGCGAGGTGCCCATCTCGGCGCATCTGGGCCAGCGCGGGCACCAGCGCCAACGTGCCGGGCAGCATCAGCGGTTGTCGGCACAGTTCAACCACGGTTTGCGGTGCCTCCTGGCCGTGGTCGCGGCGGTGCGCGGCGGTCATCACATCGCGCACGTGAACCACGCCGCGCACGTCGTCGGGTGAAGCGCCGATGACCGGGTAGCGCGAGTGTGGTCGCTCGGTGATGAAATCCGCGGCGTCATGGGTCGGCATCGAGCCGGGCAGGAAGTCCACCTCGGTGCGCGGCACCATGACCTCCCGAAGGACTCGGTCGGTGGCGGTGAACACGTCGGTCAACACTCGCCGCTCCTCGACGGTCAGCTCCTCATGGCTGCCGACCAGGTCACGCAACTCCTCCTCGCTGACGGCGCCGGCCTTCGCGTGCGGGTCGATGCCGAGTAGCCGGACCACGGCGTTCGTCGATACCGACAGCAGCCAGATGACCGGCCGGAAGATTCGGGCGATCCAGACCAGGAACGGGGCGACGGCAAGGGCGAGGGCTTCGGGCCGCTGCATCGCGAGCCGCTTGGGCACCAGTTCTCCGAGCACCAGCGAGATGTAGGAGACCACGATGGTGACCACGACCAGCGCCAGCGTGCTGGCCGGGCCCTCGGTCATGCCCCAGCCGAGGAACACCCGTTGAAGCTCAACCGCCAGAGTCGCACCCCCGTAGCTGGCAGCGAAGAAGCCAGCGAACGTGACGCCGATCTGCACCGAGGACAAGAACCGGCTGGGGTCGACTCGCAGTCGCGCCAGTGCACGCCCGCGTGTGCCCCGCTCGGCCAGTCGACGGACCTGTGCGTCGCGAAGAGACACAAGAGCAATCTCCGACGCGGAAAAGAAGCCGCCGATAAGCACGAACAACAGGATCAGGAACACGTTGACGACGGTGCTCATCCCCACATCATTCCGCGCCCGTGCCGGGCACCGGAGCTACCGAGCGGTGTCGTCCCGCAACATCGAGGGCAGCGTTTGGGCCAGAATGGTGATGTCCCGGATCAGGTTGCGGGTTCGTACGTAGGTCAGGTCCAAGTGCAGCATTTCCAGCGTGCCCATCGCGGAGCGACCGCTGATCTGCCAGAGGCCGGTGATGCCGGGGCGCACCGAGAATCGGGGCTGGAACTCGGCCGGGAACATCAGGGCTTCCCATTGCAGGCACGGGCGGGGCCCGACCAGTGACATGTCGCCGATCAGCACGTTGATCAGCTGCGGCAGCTCGTCCAGGCTGGTCTTGCGCAGGAACGCCCCGATCGGGGTGACCCGGGGGTCACAGTCCAGCTTGCAGCTGCCGTCCACCGAGGTGTCCTCGCCGCGCAGCTCGGCCGCGATCAGCTCGCGCAGCATCTCGTCGCCGACCCCGGTGCGCATGGTGCGGAGCTTGTACATGGTGAACGACTTGCCGCTCAGGCCCACTCGCTGCTGTTGAAACAGCGCGGGGCCCACGCTCGTCCACCGGATCACCAGACCGATCACGATCATCGGAAGGGCGAGCACCAGCAAGCCCAAACTCGCCACGATCAGGTCGACGGCGCGCCGGGCGACCGCCTCCCAGGTGGCCGACACCGGCGGCGCGAGGTCTAGCGCAACCTCAGGCATCGAACCCTCCCATGGCACTCGCCAGCAACATGCGCACCACTGCTGCAGATGCGACTCAACTAGTCTCAACGAGCACAGACAGTAAAGGTTCAAACTCGTAGGGTGTTCACGCGTTTTTAGCCGAGTCGGGCGACCGAATCCTCCAGTGGCGTCCGCGGCGTGGCGGTGACCAGCGGCCGGAAGATCGTCGGGTCGGCCATGCCCAGCAGTCGGAACAGCACGCGACGCACCAGCAGGTAGCCGATCACGCTCACCACCGCGCCCAGGGCCAGTCCGACCAGCACGTCGAAGGGGTAGGCCTCGGCGACGTAGACCCGGGAGAACGCCATTACCGCCGCGGCCAGTGCGGTGCACCAGCCGAGCGACCGGCTGACCATGAACAGCGTGGCGGTCACCGCCCCGGCTACCACCGCGTGATCGCTGGGGAACCCTGGTGCCCAACTGTGCTCGGTCAGGGTCAAGAGGTTCGTGTACACCAGGTAGGGACGGCGCTGCGCGAACGCCGCCGAGATTGGCTGGTTGATTCCCACCGCCAGCAGCATCCCCAGGGGAGTCCAGAGTGCCGCCGCCACCACAGCCAGATTCGTCCGCCGTCTCGCGATCCACCAACCGATGAGCATCAGCTCGGCGAACAGCACCAAGCCGCCCACCGTGGCATAGAGCGCCATCCATGGCTGCAGCCACGGCGTGGACCGAGCCAGCGCATTGATCGCGAACAGCAGCTGGATGTTGATATTCACGACACCTCCGCAACGTTGAAGAGGCCTCACC